>NZ_JAGOIT010000081.1 GCF_017995515.1 Propionivibrio sp. | reverse complement strand
ATTAATAAACAGGCCGTTTCCCGGCCATTTTGCGGGGCGGTCGCTTCGTCAGGGGTGGCCGTTTTTTTGTGTTCGCGCGCTTTGTTTTCCCAGGGAATTATTTGCTCGAATCGTGGTCGCGCGACGATTAAAGTCGATAGAATCGCTAACAAACAAGACGGTAAAAGCAAGAGATCGGGGGGAATCCTGGCGGTCGATATCGGCGCCTGCTGCGATCTTGCGACCGTTGCAGTGCACAGATTTCTTCATTGTCAGGTGTAAAACAGCATGGATACCAAGCATCAACTGGAGCATCTCCTGAAACTTCGGGCGGAGGCGCGTCTTGGCGGCGGCCAGGATCGCATCGATAAACAACACGCGCAGGGACGTCTGACCGCACGCGAGCGGATCGATCTGCTGCTCGATCCGGGCTCGTTCGAAGAGTTCGACATGTTCAAGACGCACCGCTGCCGCGATTTCGGGATGGAAAACACGATCATCCCGGGCGACGGCGTGGTCACCGGACATGGGACGATCGAAGGCCGCATCGTCTACGTCTTCGCGCAGGACTTCACCGTACTCGGCGGCTCCCTGTCCGAGACCTTCGCCGAGAAGATCTGCAAGATCATGGATCTGGCGATGAAGAACGGCGCACCGGTGATCGGTCTCAACGACTCCGGCGGTGCGCGCATCCAGGAAGGCATCGAAAGCCTCGCCGGCTATTCGGAAATCTTCCAGCGCAACGTGATGGCCTCCGGCGTCATCCCGCAGATTTCAGCCATTCTCGGCCCGTGCGCCGGTGGTGCGGTGTATTCGCCGGCGCTGACCGACTTCGTGATCATGGAACGGCATAACTCGTACATGTTCCTTACCGGCCCGAAGGTCGTGAAGTCGGTGACGCACGAGGATGTGACGGTCGAGCAGCTCGGCGGCGCCGACATGCACTCGTCGCAAAGCGGCATCTGCGACTACGCGGCGACCTCGACGGCCGACACCATCCACTACATCAAGCGGCTGCTGTCGTTCGTGCCGCAGAACAACTTCGAGGCGCCGCCGGTCGTCGCATGCACCGACCCGGCCAACCGCTGGTCCGAGTCGCTGCATTCGATCATCCCGGACAATCCGAACGCCGCCTACGACATGAAGGACATCATTATCGAGACCGTCGATGATGGCGACTTCTTCGAGGTCAAGGAACAGTTCGCGCCCAACCTGATCGTCGGCTTCGCCCGCTACAACGGCATCAGCGTCGGCATCGTCGCCAACCAGCCGGCCTACCTCTCTGGCGTGCTCGACATCGACTCCTCGATCAAGGGCGCGCGCTTCGTGCGCTTCTGCGACTGTTTCAACATTCCCGTCATCACCTTCGTCGACGTGCCGGGCTTTCTGCCGGGAACGGTGCAGGAGTACGGCGGCGTCATCCGCAACGGCGCCAAGATCCTCTACGCCTACGCCGAAGCGACGATCCCCAAGGTCACCGTGATCACCCGCAAGGCCTACGGCGGCGCCTATTGCGTCATGTCGTCCAAGCACCTGCGCGGCGACATCAACTACGCGTGGCCGAGCGCCGAAATCGCCGTCATGGGCTCCAAGGGTGCGGCGGAGGTGCTCTACGGGCGCCAGGCGCGCCAGTCGGACGATCCGAAGGCCTTCCTCGCCGAGAAGGAGGAGGAGTACCACGAGACCGTCGCCAACCCCTACGTCGCGGCGCAACGCGGCTACATCGACGACATCATCGACCCGGCGACGACGCGCGCGCGCATCATCAAGGCGCTCGGCATCCTGCAGAACAAGCGCGATACCAACCCCATGAAGAAGCACGGAAACATTCCGCTGTGATTCGGCCGACGAACCCAAGAGGAGTGTGACCATGAACAACCAAGGGAAAAAGTTCGCTGCCGCGATGGCGGCCGTTCAGCTGTACCTGGAGGAGGAAGAGGCTGCGCTGGCGCAGGCTGAGCAAGCCGCTCAGGCCAATGCCGTCGCACCTTCCGCCGAACCGGGCCAGTGGGCGCAGTCGGGACGCATCGAGATGATGGCCGGACGCCGGATGATCCAGCTGCGCACCTTCTCGAACATCCGATAGCGAGTCGCCCAACAGATTTCCGTATTCAATTTACAAGTCTTAGTGGAGCTAAAAATGTGTGACAACGTTGTAAACATGACCGAGATGAAATACAGCAGCAATCGTCCGAAGGCTGCCAATCCCGTAAAGATCATGGACCTGTCGCTGCGCGACGGCCACCAGTCGCTGTTCGCCACGCGCGGCCGCACCGAGGACATGATCCCGGTCGCCGAGATGCTTGATGAAGTCGGCTTCTGGGCACTGGAAACCTGGGGCGGTGCGACCTTTGACACGATGCACCGCTTCCTCAACGAAGATCCGTGGGAGCGTCTGCGCACCTTGAAGCGCTACGCCAGGAAGACGCCGTTCTCGATGCTCCTGCGCGCGCAGAACCTCGTCGGCTACCGCAACTACGCCGACGACGTGGCGACCGCTTTCGTCGAACGGGCCGCCGACAATGGCATGGACATCTTCCGCACCTTCGACGCGCTCAACGACTATCGCAACTTCGAGACGGTTGTTCGCCAGATCAAGAAGAGCGGCAAGCACTTCCAGGGCTGCATGTGCTACACGCTGACCGAGCCGCGTCTCGGCGGTGATGTGTACTCGCTCGACTACTACGTCGGCAAGGCGAAAGAGCTGGAAGACATGGGTGCCGACTCGATCTGCATCAAGGACATGGCCGGCCTGATCGCGCCGTACGACGCCTACGCGCTGGTCAAGGCGCTGAAGGCGGCGGTCAGGCTGCCGATCCACCTGCACAGCCACTTCACCTCGGGCATGGCGTCGATGAGCCAGTTGAAGGCGATCGAAGCCGGCGTCGACATCCTCGACACCTGCATGACGCCGTACGCCTACCGCACCTCGCACCCGGCCATCGAGCCGCTGGTGATGACGCTGATCGGCACCGACCGCGATACCGGCTTCGACATCCACCAGCTGGCCGCGATCAACGAAGTCCTCGAAAAGCAGGTGATGCCGAAGTACAAGCACCTGCTCGACGACTCCAAGATCTCGATCATCGACATCAACGTCCTCTTGCATCAAACGCCGGGCGGCATGCTCTCGAACCTCGTCAGCCAGCTGCGCGAGATGGATGCGCTCGACAGGATCGACGACGTCTACAAGGAACTGCCGCGCGTGCGCAAGGAACTGGGCCAGATCCCGCTGGTCACGCCGACCAGCCAGATCGTCGGCGTGCAGACTGTCAACAACGTGCTGCACGACACGCCGGACGAGCGCTACAAGATGATCACCGGCCAGGTGAAGGATCTCTGCTACGGCCTCTACGGCAAGACCGCCGTGCCGATCGATCCGGAAGTGCAGAAGAAGGCGCTCAAGGGTTACCCGCGCGGCGAAGAGCCGATCACCTGCCGGCCGGCCGAAGTGCTCGAACCCGAGCTCGAGAAAGCCAAGGCCGAAATCGGCGATCTCGCCGCCGACATGGACGATCTCCTGATCTACGCGCAGTTCCCGGTCACCGGCCGCAAGTTCCTTGAGTGGAAGTACGGCCGCGCCGAGGTGCCGGACAGCGTCAAGCCGATCACGATGGAGTTCGTCAAGAAGCAGGACGAGCTGGTGAAGAAGGCCAAGGCCGGCCAACTGGTCGAGCGCAAGGCGGCGACGCCGGAGAAGTCGGAGCGTGTGCGTACCTTCAACGTCTTTGTCGACAACGAGTATTTCAGCGTCGATGTCGATCCGACGGGCGATGCGCCGGTCGCCGCGGCGCCGCGTGCGGTGGTTGCACCCGCTCCGGTCGCCAGGGCCGTCGCCGCGCCAACGGCACCGGCACCGGCCGTCAAGGCTGCACCGGCTGCTGCGCCGGCCCCCGTCGCTGCGGATGCCGGTGGGACGCCGATCAAGGCCCCGATGCCGGGAATGATCATCCGCTTCAACAAGAACGTCGGCGACGCCGTGACCAAGGGCGAAGCGGTCGTCGTGCTCGAAGCGATGAAGATGGAAAACGCGCTGGTCGCGCCGTGCGACGGCGTGCTCAAGGCGATCAACTGCAAGAGCGGCGACACGGTGGCCAAGGGCGCGACGCTGTGCGTGGTTGAAGGCTGACCTGGCAAACTGAAGCCAGCGAAACGAGCGGGAGGCTGCGGCCTCCCGTTTTTCATTTGTGTCTGCCGTGCATCAAAGGCTGTTCGGGCAGTGACCGCCGGTCGCATATGGCTGGCAATGACCGGGGAAACGGCGGCATAATCGCGTCCTTTCCCGGTTTAAAGTCAAAGCAGGCCGTGCGATGGCGGTCGCCTGGGTGTTCCGGTCCTACGCCGAAAGAGAGCCTTATGTCCGACGAAATCAGTTTTCGCATTCTTGAAGACATCGCGCGCGATCTCTCCGGCGAACAGGTGTCGTTCCCGACCTTCCTCGACATCACTTTCCAGGTGCGGACGGCGCTGAAGGACCCGAAGCTGACGATCGACCGGCTCGCGCGGCTGGTCGAGGCGGAACCGCTGATGAGCACGAAGGTCGTGCGCATGGCCAACTCCGTGGCGATGAACCCGTCGGGCCGGGCGATTGCCGACGTGCGCAGCGCGATCACGCGCATCGGCATGGAGGCCGTGCGCAGCGTCTCGTTTGCCGTGGCTATGGAACAGTTGCTGCGCTCGAAGAACATGGCGTCGTTCGAGACGCTGTCGAAGCGCTTGTGGGAGCACTCGATGCATGTCGCAGCGCTCTGCCGGCTTCTGGCGCGCAAGGTCGGCGGCATCAATCCGGACGAGGCGATGTTTGCCGGCATGGTGCACGACATCGGTGTCTTTTACCTGCTGTCGCGGGCGGCGAATTTCCCGGAGTTGATCGAGAACCGGCAGGATTTGAATCAGATGCTCGTGCAGTGGCACGACAACATCGGCCACGCGCTGCTCTCGGCGATGGGCCAGTCGGACGAGTTGCTGGCGGCGGTGCAGGAGCACGAGACGGCACGTGCGCTGGCGAAGATCAAGACGCTCTCCGATCTGGTCTACGTCGCCAACGTGCTGGCCAACGTCAAGAACGGCTGGCGCGAGCCGGAGTTCGCCATTGAGGCGGACGCTGCATCCTTCGTTGCGTTATTCGGCGATGGGGCGATTGATGAACTGCTGATCGAGTCGGAGGCCGAAGTGTCATCCCTGAAATCGGCACTGGGCGCCCGGTGATGCGGCGCAAGGAAGGGTTGTAGCGGTGAGTGGTTCGATGCACGACAGCAGGAAAAAAAGCAGGAAGCAGCAAGCGGCCCTGGCACTGGCGGCGCTGGGTGTCGTTTACGGCGATATCGGCACCAGTCCGCTGTACACGATGAAGGAAGTCTTTGCCGGGATCCACCCGATCCCGCTTGTGCCGGAGAACATTCTCGGCATTCTCTCGCTGATCCTGTGGTCGCTGATCGTCGTCGTTTCGATCAAGTACGTCGTCTTCATCATGCGCGCGGACAACCGGGGCGAGGGCGGCATCATGGCGCTGATCGCGCTGGCGCTGCACGGCGCCAAGGGCAACAGGAAGCAGCAGCGGATGATCATGCTCGCCGGGCTGCTCGGGGCCGGCATGTTCTATGGGGACGGCATGGTGACGCCGGCGATGTCCGTGCTTTCGGCGCTTGAGGGGCTGAATGTGGCAACGCCTGCCTTGCAGCCTTTCGTGATCCCGCTGACGCTGGCGATCCTGTTTTTCCTCTTCTATTTCCAGCGCCGCGGTACGGCGTCGGTCGGCGCGCTGTTCGGCCCGGTCATGATGGTCTGGTTTTCGACGCTGGGACTCATGGGGCTTTACAACATCGCGGCCAGCCTGGAAGTGTTGAAGGCGGTCAATCCCGTCTACGCCATCCGCTTCCTGATCGAGAACCGGGGCGTTGCCGTCGTCGCGATGGGCGCCGTGGTGCTCGCAGTGACCGGCGCGGAAGCGCTCTACGCCGACATGGGTCACTTCGGCAGCCGGCCGATCCGCCAGGCCTGGTTCGGTTTTGTGCTGCCGGCGCTGGTGCTCAACTACTTCGGCCAGGGCGCGCTGCTGCTCGCCGATCCTTCCGTGGTCGATAACCCGTTCTATCACATGGCGCCCGACTGGCTGCTGTTGCCGCTGGTCGGGCTCGCTACGCTCGCTACGGTGATTGCCTCGCAGGCGGTGATTTCCGGCGCTTTCTCCGTGTCGAGACAGGCGATGCAGCTGGGCTTCCTGCCGCGTTTCGAGGTGCAGTACACCTCCGAGAAGCAGCAAGGGCAGGTCTATCTGCCAGGCGTCAATTGGGGGCTTTTCGTCGCCGTCGTGATTCTGGTGCTCGGCTTCAAGTCGACCAATAACCTAGCGGCGGCCTACGGCATCGCGGTGACCGGCGACATGGTCATCACCTCGGTCCTGGCGACGATCGTCGCAGCGAAAAGCTGGGGCTGGGGCTGGCCGCGCGCGATGGCGCTCTTTGCCTTGTTCCTCGCGGTGGAGTTGACCTTCCTCTTCGCCAATGTCCTCAAAATTCCCGATGGCGGCTGGTTTCCGCTCGCCGCCGGGGCGACCGTCTTCCTGCTGATGAGCACCTGGAAGCGCGGCGGGCAGATGCTGACCGAGCGCACCAGCGGCGAGGCAGTCGAGATCGAGTCGTTCATCGACGCGCTGCTCGTTTCGATGCCGTCTCGCGTGCCGGGCAACGCGGTGTTCATGACGTCGAACAACGAGCGCGTGCCGAACGCCATGCTGCACAACCTGATGCACAACAAGGTGCTGCACGAGCGCGTGCTCGTCGTCTCGGTGCAGGTGTTCGATGTGCCGTACGTGCCGGAGATCGACCGCGTCGAAATACACAAACTGAAGGGCGACTTCTATCGCGTGAATGTGCAGTACGGCTTCAAGGACGAGCCCGATATCCCGGCCGCGCTCGCCCTGTGCGAGTCACAGGGGTTGCCGGTCGACATGATGGAAACGTCCTTCTTCCTCGGCCGCGCAACGCTGGTGCCGAAGCATGGTTCCGAGATGGTGTTCTGGCGCGAGAAGCTGTTCGTCTTCATGTTCCGCAACGCCAGCAGCGCGACCAGTTTCTACAAGATTCCGAGCAATCGGGTGGTCGAACTCGGGACGCAGGTGGTGTTGTAGAAAGCGCATGGCGGACGAATCCGCTATGCGTTTCCGACAACTCTGCGTCTGTAAAAAAACTCAAAACCCACCGCAGAGGCACGGAGGCACAGCGGAAACGCAGAGAAAAACGACCGTTGCCAATGGTTCTCTCTGCGAAAACTCGGCGTCTCTGTGACTCTGTGGTAAGTGTTTCGGTCCTTGTTCACAACCGCTCAGTCCATCGCCTCGTATAGCGGCAGCGTGAGGAATTCCGGGTAGTCCGGTGCCAGGCTCATTTTGTCGAAGATGATCGCCGCCTGGTCGTAGGTCGCCGTGTATTCGCCTTGCGCCGTGACCGTCGCTTTCACCTTCGGCAGTTCCTCGCCGATCATCTGGCGCACCATCTCCGGCGTGACCTTGCGCCCGTCGTCGAGAATGCCCTTGGGCGAGACGACCCATTGCCAGACCTGCGAGCGCGAAATCTCGGCGGTCGCCGCGTCCTCCATCAGATTATGGATCGGCACGCAGCCGTTGCCGGCGAGCCAGCTGCCGAGATAGTGAATGCCCACGTTGATGTTGTTGCGCAGGCCCGTCTCGGTGATCGGCTGCTCGGGCTGAAAGTTGAGGAAGTCCCGGGCGGCAAAGGTCTCGTCGCGTTGCTTCTCCCATTGATTCGGACGCTCGCCGAGCACGGCGGCAAATTCCTCGGCGGCGATCGGGACGAGGCCCGGATGCGCCACCCAGCCACCGTCAAAACCGTCGTTGGCGTCGCGCCGCTTGTCGTGGCGTATACCGGCGAGCGCCTTTTCGTTGGCGACCGGGTCGTTCTTGATCGGGATCAGCGCGCTCATGCCGCCCATCGCCGGTGCGCCGTGCTTGTGGCAAATCTTGACCAGTTGCAGGGCATAGGAGCGCATGAACGGCACTTCCATCGTGATCGCGCCCCGGTTGGCGAGGCAGAAGCCCTTGTTCTTCTTGAACTTCTTGATGCAGCTGAAGATGTAGTCCCAGCGTCCGGCGTTGAGGCCGGCCGAGTGCTCGCGCAGCTCATAAAGAATCTCTTCCATCTCGAAGGTGGCGAGGATCGTCTCGACAAGCACGGTGGCCTTGATCGTGCCGCGCGGCAGGCCGATGTGCTCCTGCGCCATGATGAAGATGTCGTTCCACAGGCGCGCTTCGCGGTGCGACTCCATCTTCGGCAGGTAGTAGAACGGTCCCGCGCCGCGCGCCACCTGCTCCCTGGCGTTGTGGAAGAAGACCAGCGCGAAGTCGAAGATGCCGCCGGAGACGCGTTCGCCGTCGACGGTCACGTGCTTCTCGTCGAGGTGCCAACCGCGCGGACGGATCTGCAGGGTGGCGATCTTGTCGTTGAGCTTGTACTCCTTGCCGGCCTCGTTGGTGTAGGTGAGTTCACGGCGGATCGCCTTGTAGATGTTCACCTGCCCCTGGATCTGGTTGTCCCACTTCGGGCTGTTCGAGTCCTCGAAGTCGCTCATGTACGAGTCGGCGCCAGAGTTGAAGGCGTTGATGATCATCTTGGCTTCGACCGGGCCGGTGATCTCGGTGTGGCGGCGTTCGAGCGCCTTGGGCAGCGGCGCGATCTTCCAATCACCGGTACGAACGGCGGCGGTTTCCGGCAGAAAATCGGGCATCTCGCCCGCGTCGATGCGCGTCTGACGCGCGATACGCGCCTGCAGCAGTTCCTTGCGACGGCCGTTGAACGCACGATGCAGCTTGGCGACCAGCGCCAGCGCGTCGAACGTCAGGATGGTCTCGTATCCCGCCTTGATCGGTCCCGTGATCTGCATGTCTTCGGGAAGCTGGAGTTCGCTGCGCTGTTTCATGTCTTGTCTCCTATAGAAGAGTGGGTCAGAGGATTCTATTTCATGCCTTGGGAAAGATTAGTACGCCTGAACTAAAATGATCTTTTACTTCTGGTATCGAATCGCGGCTATGGACCAACTCAAACAGATCGAAGCCTTCGTCAATTCGGCGACGCGCGGCAGCCTCTCGGCGGCGGCGCGTGTCGAGGGCGTGACGCCCGCCGTGATCGGGCGCCGGCTCGATGCGCTGGAGGCGCGCCTCGGCGTGAAACTGCTCTTGCGCACGACGCGCCGCCTGTCGCTGACTTTTGAGGGGCAGTCATTTCTCGAAGAGTGCCAGCGCATCCTGACCGATCTCGTCAACGCCGAGACGGCGGTTTCGCTCGGCGGCCTGCGCGTCAGCGGCCACCTCAAGATTTCCGCGCCGGCCGGCTTCGGGCGCAAACATGTGGTGCCGCTCGTCGAGAGCTACATGCACGAGCATCCTGAGCTTCGCATTACGCTCGATCTCAGCGACCGCCTGGTCGACTTGCTGAACGAAGGTGTCGATTGCGCGGTGCGCATCGGCGAGATGCTCGACTCCAGTCTGGTCAGCAGCAAGCTCGGCGAGATGCGGCGCGCAGTCGTTGCCAGTCCCGCCTACATTGATCGTAATGGGGCGCCCGCTACACCGGCCGACCTGCACCTGCACAACTGCCTGTCGCTCGGTCAGCAGCGAGGTTGGCTGTTACGCGATGCGCTGGACGGCGAGGTGGTGAGCATCAAGGTGTCGGGCAACTTCGAGTGCAACGATGGTGCGGTGTTGCATGAATGGGCGCTTGCCGGGAAAGGGCTGGCATGGCGCTCAATGTGGGAGGTCGGCACCGATCTGGCGAGCGGGCGCTTGGTGTCGGTGCTCGACGAGTACACGGCGCCGCCGATGGGTATCTTCGCCATCTTCCCGCAGCGCAAGCACCTGCCGCTACGTGTGCGCCTGTTCGTGGATCATCTGAAAAAGGCGTTCGGCGACTCGGTTTGCTGGAGCGCCGCGTAACGTGTCGACCGCTTAATCCGGCATCGCCTCGGTCAGCGGCACTGCGATCCGCTGCCGCTTTTCGAAGCGCATGAGTTCCTTGACGCCGAGCCGGCGCAGTCCTTCGATGGCGCTCCGGAAGTGCCGTCCGACGTGGTGCGGCGCGTGCGAATCGCCGCCCAGCGTCAGCGGCACGCCGGCCTCGGCGAGCAGGGCGACGGTTTCCCAGCCGGGCATGAACTCGCGCGCCGGATTGTCGAGGCCCGAGGTGTTGATCTCGACCGTGATTCCGGAGGCGAGCAGGTCGGAAATCAAGGGCTCGATGTAGCGCAGCATGCCGCCGGCCGGGCGATGCCCCATCTTCTTCGGCAGGTCGAGGTGGCCGATGATGTCGCAGAAGCGGTCGCGCACCATCATCCCGACCTGATGGAAATACAGCTCGCAGACGTCGTCGATCGACCATTGCTCGTACAGTTCAGGTTGCTGCAACTGCTCGAAGCCGATGTTGTGCACCGAGCCGATGATGTAGTCCCAGTCGTGCCGTTGCTGAACCTCGCGCGCCAACGGAAGCCGGCTCGGGATGTAGTCCATCTCCATGCCGAGGCGGATGTTGAAGGGTTTCTCACCGGAGCGGTCGTAGCGCGCCTGCAGCGCACGGACGTCGGCGACGTAGTCATCGAGTTCGCCGGCCTGCATGGCGTAGCACTCGTTGTTGGCGCACAGCATCCAGTGGCTGTGGTCGGAGAAGCCGAAATCGCGCAGGCCGAGGGCGACGGCGCGTTCGACGTAGGCTTCCATCGTGCCGGTCGCGTGGCGACAACGAACGGTGTGTGAGTGCAGGTCCATCAGTCCGGGCATGGCGGGGCTTTCGTGTGCAGGAGGTCAGTGGTCGTCCGGGATGCGGCGCGGGGAATCTATTACAGACCGCCGGGAATGTCGACCTGCGCAAAACAAGAAGGCCTGATGTCCATCGTGAACATCAGGCCTCGATCAGGCGCGGACGAGACCGATCAGTGGAACTGTTCTTCTTCGGTCGAACCGGTAAGCGCGGTGACCGACGAAGCGCCGCCCTGGATGACTGTCGTCACGTCGTCGAAATAGCCGGTACCGACTTCCTGTTGGTGCGAGACGAAGGTATAACCGCGATCGCGCGCCGCGAACTCGGGTTCCTGCACCTTCTCGACGTACGCCGTCATGCCGCGCGCCACGTAGTCCTGCGCCAGGTCGAACATGTGGTACCACATGTTGTGGATGCCGGCGAGGGTGATGAACTGGTACTTGTAGCCCATCGCACCGAGTTCGCGCTGGAACTTGGCGATCGTCGCGTCGTCGAGGTTCTTCTTCCAATTGAACGACGGCGAGCAGTTGTAGGCGAGCAGCTTGTCCGGGTATTTTGCGTGTACGCCCTCGGCGAACTTGCGCGCGAAGTCGAGATCCGGCTTGCCGGTTTCGCACCAGACGAGATCGGCGTACTCGGCGTAGGCGACGGCGCGCGAGATGGATTGTTCGAGGCCGGGGCGGGTCCGGTAGAAGCCTTCGGCCGTGCGTTCGCCGGTGACGAACGGCTTGTCGTTCTCGTCGTGATCTGACGTGAGCAGATCGGCGGCCTCGGCGTCAGTGCGCGCGATGACCAGCGTCGGTACACCGCAGACATCCGCCGCAAAGCGTGCCGCGATCAGCTTCTGTACGGCTTCGTGCGTCGGCACCAGCACCTTGCCGCCCATGTGGCCGCATTTCTTGACCGACGCCAGCTGATCCTCGAAGTGCACACCGCCGGCGCCCGAGCGGATCATTGCCTTCATCAGCTCGAAGGCGTTGAGTACGCCGCCGAAACCGGCTTCGGCATCGGCGACGATCGGTACGAAGTAATCGACGTAATCCTTGTGACCAGGGCCGACATCCTTCGACCACTGGATCTCATCCGCGCGCCGGAACGAGTTGTTGATGCGCTCGACGACCTTTGGCACCGAGTCCACGGGATACAGCGACTGATCCGGGTACATCGCCGCGTAGCTGTTGTTGTCCGCGGCGACCTGCCAGCCGGAGAGATAGATGGCCTTCACGCCGGCCTTTACTTGCTGCATCGCCTGCCCGCCGGTGAGGGCGCCTAGGCAGTTGATGTACTCCTCGGTATTAACCAGATTCCAGAGCTTCTCCGCTGCGCGGCGGGCCAGCGTGTATTCGATCGGGAAGGAGCCGCGCAGACGCACGACGTCCGCAGCGGAATATCCCCGTTTGACGCCTTTCCAGCGCGGATTTTCGGCCCAGTCTTTTTCAATGGCAGCGATCTGTTGCTCACGTGTATTCATGATTGACCTCTCGAGAAATTGGGTACGGAACTCAAATACAGGATCGAACGACGGAACGAATCAGGCTGACCGCAGAGTGAAAGTCGATCGTCTTTCGGCCAGTCGATGTGCGCAGTATAGAAATGAATTCCGGTTGAAACAAGTGTCTTATATAAGATATAAGAATTTATTTGTTCGACAAAAATCAATTGCTTAGATGATAAGTTCTGCTATCCGGAACGGCGTTCCGTTTAGCGATACGCCGTGGGTCGATGGGCGAACACCCTGTCGTCCTCCACAAGGCGCCAGAAATGAAACCGCCACCGGGATCGGTGGCGGTTGCGTATGCCTGGTGGCCCCGGGGGATGCCCCGGTCGTCGGCCGACGGCGCCGGATTACACCACGTCGGCCGTTTCTTCCTCGAACACCAGCTTGACCTGGTCGTTGTCGTCGAGATCGACCGTGACATGCCCCCCGTTGACCAACCGGCCGAACAACAGTTCGTCGGCGAGCGCGGCACGGATCGTGTCCTGGATTAACCGGGCCATCGGCCGCGCACCCATCAGCGGATCGAAGCCGTGGCTGGCCAGGTGAACCTTGAGCGCGTTGGTGAAGGTTGCATCGACTTTCTTCTCGTGCAGTTGCTCTTCCAGTTGCATCAGGAACTTGTCGACCACGCGCAGGATGATGTCGTGATCGAGCGCCTTGAAGGAAATGGTTGCGTCGAGCCGATTGCGGAACTCGGGCGTGAACAGGCGCTTGATCTCGACCATTTCGTCGCCTGCCTGCTTGCTGCTGGTGAAGCCCATGCTCGTCTTCTGGATCGACTCCTGGCCGGCGTTCGTCGTCATGATGATGATCGCGTTGCGGAAATCCGCCTTGCGCCCGTTGTTGTCGGTCAGCGTCCCGTGGTCCATCACCTGCAGCAGGATGTTGTAGATGTCCGGGTGCGCCTTCTCGATTTCGTCGAGCAACAGCACGCAGTAGGGCTTCTTGGTCAGCGCTTCGGTCAGCAGACCGCCCTGGTCGAAGCCGACATAGCCGGGAGGCGCGCCGATCAGCCTCGAAACGGCGTGGCGCTCCATGTACTCGGACATGTCGAAGCGAACCAGTTCGTTGCCCAGGCAATACGCGAGCTGCCGCGCCACCTCCGTCTTGCCGACGCCCGTCGGGCCCGAGAAGAGGAAACTGCCGATCGGCTTGGACGGGTTGCCGAGCCCGGAGCGCGTCATCTTGATCGCCTTGGTCAGCGCATCGATCGCCGCCTCCTGACCGAAAACGACAGCTTTCAGGTCTCGATCGAGGTTTTTCAAGGCGCTGCGATCGTCGGATGAGACATGGTTCGAAGGGATGCGCGCGATCTTGGCGACGATTTCCTCGATGTCCTGCTTGCCGATCACCTTCTTCTGCTTCGACTTGGGGAGAATCCGCTGCGCGGCGCCGGCCTCGTCGATGACGTCGATCGCCTTGTCCGGCAGATGACGGTCCGAAATGTAACGCACCGACAATTCGACAGCCGAGGTCAGCGCCGCCGCCGAGTACTTGATGCCGTGGTGCGTTTCGAAGCGAGTCTTCAAACCCTTGAGGATCTCGATCGTCTCCGCGTTCGACGGCTCGTTGACGTCGATCTTCTGGAAGCGCCGTGACAGCGCGTGATCCTTCTCGAAGATGCCGCGATACTCGGTGTAGGTCGTCGCGCCGATGCACTTCAGCTGGCCGTTGGAAAGCGCCGGCTTGAGCAGGTTGGAAGCGTCCAGCGTCCCGCCCGATGCCGAACCCGCGCCGATCAGCGTGTGGATTTCGTCGATGAACAGGATCGCCTGCGGATTCTCGCTCAGCTGCTTCAAGACGGCCTTCAGGCGCTGTTCGAAATCGCCGCGGTATTTCGTGCCGGCGAGCAGGGCGCCCATATCGAGCGCATAGACGCTGGCCTTGCCCAAGACCTCCGGCACATCGTTGTCGATAATCTTGCGCGCCAAGCCTTCGGCGATCGCCGTCTTGCCGACGCCCGCCTCACCGACCAGTAGCGGGTTGTTCTTGCGCCGCCGGCAAAGCGTCTGGATAACGCGTTCGAGTTCCTTCTCGCGCCCGATCAACGGATCGATCTTGCCTTGCTGCGCCAGCGCGTTGAGATTGATCGTATAGCTCTCCAGCGGTCCGGCAGCCGTCTGCTGTTCGCCTTCCGGCTCGACGTCGGTCTCCGTGCGAGCGCTGCTTTGCGGAACCTTGCTGATGCCGTGCGAGATGAAATTGACGACGTCGAGTCGGCTGATGCCCTGCTTCTGCAAATAGAAAACGGCGTGTGAATCCTTCTCGCCGAAGATGGCGACGAGCACGTTGGCACCGTTGACTTCCTTCTTTCCTGACGACTGGACGTGCAGGATTGCGCGCTGGATCACGCGCTGAAAACCGAGCGTCGGCTGCGTATCGATGTCGTCTTCGCCTTCGACCGTCGGGGTGTGCTCGCTGATGAACTGGGTCAGGTCGCGACGTAATTGTTCTATATTGCCGCCCGATGCGCGCAAGGTTTCCGCTGCCGACGGGTTGTCCAGCAACGCCAGCAGCAGATGCTCGACGGTGATGAATTCATGTCGCTTTTGCCGCGCGTCGACAAACGCCATGTGCAGACTGACTTCAAGTTCTTGCGCAATCATTCAGTTTTCCTCCATTACGCAGGCCAGCGGGTGCTGGTTCTCCCTCGCGAAGGTCGAAACCTGCTCGACCTTGGTGGCCGCGATATCACGTGGGTAAACCCCGCAGACGCCGCGACCTTCCATATGGACTTTGAGCATGATTTGCATCGCCCGTTCTCTGTCCATGGAAAAAAACTTCTGCAGAACGAGGACGACGAAGTCCATCGGTGTGAAGTCATCATTGAGCAGGACGACCGTATAAAGCGGAGGGGGAGCTAGCTTGCTGCGTTTGGCTTCGAGTATCGAGCCTTCTTGATTCGGTTTTGCCATGATCCAATTCTACCCAGACTTTGCCGACGCACAATGTGCGCTGTCTTGAGGATTTTTTCACATAAGCGACAGAGTGCTAGAAAGAGCGTTCAAAATGCTTGACGCATCCGTGAAAACTAGCGTACAAAGCCCTTATGTTTAGATTCAGCTGTCAATTGAATTTAAAACATGAAAGTCGGGCAATGCCCGGATCTAGTCTTTTTTCAAGGATGTAGCAATATGGCAACTGGTACTGTCAAGTGGTTCAACGACGCCAAGGGTTTCGGTTTCATTACTCCGGATGATGGTAGCGAAGACCTCTTCGCACACTTCTCCGCGATCTCCATGGGCGGATTCAAGACCCTCAAAGAGGGCGAGAAAGTTACCTTCGATGTAACGCAGGGTCCCAAGGGCAAACAGGCATCAAATATCGCACGCGCCTAAGTCTTGATCTTAGACGTGACAAGAAGAACCCGCCTCTGGCGGGTTTTTTTCATAGTGCGCCCGGCAGGGCGCACTTACTTGGAGGTGAAAGTCCTCTACTCGCCCGGCAAGGGGAAGAGTTAGCTGAACGGCAAGGGTGTTCTGGGTGACTGGAAATCTGGAGGAAGCCGA
>NZ_JAGOIT010000080.1 GCF_017995515.1 Propionivibrio sp. | reverse complement strand
CCTCCTCATTGGTGCGTTGCACCGATCCGGCCCGACGGTGCAATGCGCGTTGCTTATTGCACCCTACGTTGGGCCTCCTCATTGGTGCGTTGCAGCGGCGTAGGCGTAGGGTGCAATAAGCGCAGCGCATTGCACCGAATCCCCGCATCACCGCCGCTCGGTGCAATGCCCTTCGGTTATTGCACCCTACGTTGGCTCTCCTCTTCTGTGCGTTGCAGCCGTTTCAGCGTCACCGCGTTGAACCCCGCTTCGTTTTGCCGCGCCGCTTCTCCCTGTACCCAGTGCAGCAGGGCGCCTTGCGGTTTGTCGCGGTTGCTCGTCTCGCAGGCCGAGAGGCACTGGCCGCATTGCGTGCAGGCGAACATCCAGCGTTTGACGTTGCGCGGCTTGAGGCGCATCGGGCAGACGGCGTCGCAGGCGCTGGTCTTGCCGCCGACGCAGTCGGCACAGTCACTGATGCGTTCGCGGTCGAAGCCGACGACCATCGCCTTCTTGTTGCCCATCCAGGCGATGCTCTGGAAGATGCCGACGGCGCAGGCGTAGCGGCAGAAGAGGTGACGGGCGAAGAGGAATTCGAGACTGAGGACGATGGTCGCGGCGCTGAGGAAGATCACTTCGTACTTGTGCAGGGTTCCGGCGAACAGCCCGGAATAAACATGGAAGGGCGGCATCAGGTAGGTGAGGAAGACGACCGCCCAGGCGAAGGCAAAGGCGACGGTGACCGGGACGACGAGCAGCCAGTAGCGCGCGTCGCGCACGGCCGGCGTGCCGTCGGGCTCCCACGGCGCGACTTTGTGCCGGTCCCAGAGCGAGTGCTTGC
Organism: Propionivibrio sp.; assembly: GCF_017995515.1. Lineage (GTDB taxonomy): Bacteria > Pseudomonadota > Gammaproteobacteria > Burkholderiales > Rhodocyclaceae > Propionivibrio. The sequence continues at coordinate 15,008 of NZ_JAGOIT010000080.1, read as the reverse complement.
CGGTGGCGCTCAGCATCAGGCGGTTGATCGTCTCGACGACCGAGAAGTGCGGGCACAGCCAGCCGCAGTAGAGGCGTCCCCATTTCCAGGCGACGCCGATGAGCAGCGCGAGTACACCGAATAGCGGCAGGAACAGGTAGAGGAGGATGTTGCCGGCGACCGCCAGCGCCGAGAGCTTGCCGGCGATGAAGTCGTCGATGCCGACGTGCCACTCGTAGGTGAGGAACCAGGCGTGACCTTCGACGAGGTCGTAACGCAGCAGATCGAACACCGGCGTTACGGCAAACAGGATGAAGAAGCCCATCTGCGCGAACAGGCGGCTGCGTTGGATGACGGCTTGCGACATGTGGAACCCGTCAGTGTCCGAACGTGGCGTTGACGATCTCGAGCAGCGCTTCGGTCGTCTCGATGTCGTCGGTCAGGCTCTCGACGAGCGTGACCCGGCAGGCTTCGACCGGCGCCAGGCCGGCCTTGATCAGCGTCGCGGCGTAGACCAGGAGGCGCGTCGAGGCGACTTCTTCCAGATCGCGGTCCTTGAGCGCGCGCAGCGAATTGCCGATGGCGACGAGGCGCTTGGCGGTGTCGGTGTCGATGCCGGTTTCGCCGATCAGGATCGCCTCCTCGCGCGCGGCCGACGGGAAATCGAAGCGCAGCGAGACGAAGCGCTGGCGCGTCGAGGGTTTCAGTCCCTTCATCAGGTTCTGGTAGCCGGGGTTGTACGAGACGATGAGCATGAACGACGCCGGCGCCTCGATCAGCTCGCCGGTGCGGTCGATCGGCAGCACGCGGCGGTCGTCAGCGAGCGGGTGCAGGACGACGGTGGTGTCCTTGCGCGCCTCGACGACTTCGTCGAGATAGCAGATGCCGCCCTCGCGCACGGCACGGGTGAGCGGTCCGTCCGACCAGTAGGTCGCGCCGTCGCCGATCAGGTGGCGGCCGACGAGGTCCGCGGCGGTCAGGTCGTCGTGGCAGGCGACGGTGTAGAGCGGCAGGCCGAGTTTCGCCGCCATATATGAAACAAAGCGCGTCTTGCCGCAGCCGGTCGGCCCCTTGATCAGTAGCGGCAGGCGGTTCTTCCAGGCGTGTTCGAAGATCCCGATCTCGTTGCCGGTGGCGTCGTAGAACGGCAGTCCTTGAGTGCAAGGATCGTTGGCGGCGTTTGTGGAAGTCGACATTCCGTGAGTCCCGTACGTTGATGGGCACAGTTTAGTCGACTGATTTACTCCGACATTGATGTGGGTTAAAGCCGCCGGAAATTGCGTCTCAGGCGAGGCTCTCGGCCATGCGCGGACTCGCTTCTTCGTCACCATCCCGCTGCTGCAAGGCCCACATCTGCGCGTAGCGGCCATTTTGCCGGAGGAGTTGCGGGTGCGTGCCGTGCTCGACGACGCGGCCGGCGTCCATGACGAGGATGTCGTCGGCGTACATGATCGTCGACAGGCGGTGCGCGATGACGAGCGTCGTGCGGCCGCGCGTCGCCGACTCGATGCTCGCCTTGATCGCGTTCTCGGTCTTCGAGTCGAGCGCCGACGTGGCTTCGTCGAAGATGAGCAGCGCCGGGTTCTTGAGCAGGGCGCGCGCGATGGCGACGCGCTGCTTCTCGCCGCCCGAGAGCTTGAGCCCGCGCTCGCCGACGACGGTGTCGAAGCCGGCGGGCAGGCATTCGACGAAGCGCGAGAGCTGCGCGGCGCGTGCGGCGGCGAGCACTTCGTCGCGCGTGGCGTCGGGTTTGCCGTACTGGATGTTGTAGAAGATGCTCTCGTTGAAGAGCACGGTGTCCTGCGGGACGATGCCGATCGCCGCGCGCACGCTGGCTTGCGTGAAACTGCTGATGTCGTGGCCGTTGATGCGGATGGCGCCGCCGGAGACGTCGTAGAAGCGGTAGAGCAGCCGGGCGAGCGTCGACTTGCCCGAGCCGGACTTGCCGACGACGGCGACCGTCCGGCCCCTGGGAATCGTGAAGCTGACGTCGAACAGGATCTGCCGGTTCGCGTCGTAGGCGAAATCGACGGCGTCGAAACTGATCTCGACCTCGCCGTGCGGCAAGGGCTGCGCGCCGGGCGCATCGACGACTTCGCGCGCCGTGTTCAGCAGGTCGAACATGCGCTCGATGTCGGTCAGCGATTGTCGGATTTCGCGATAGACGACGCCGAGGAAGTTGAGCGGCATGTAGAGCTGGATCAGGAGGGCGTTGACCAGCACGAGATCGCCGATGGTCAGCGTACCGGCGAGCACGCCGGCCACCGCGCGCCACATCATCGCCGTGACGCCGGCGGCGATGATCGCCTGCTGGCCGAGGTTCAGCGCCGAGAGCGAGTACTGGCTGCGCGTCGTCGCATCCTCCCACTTCTGCATGTTGCGGTCGTAGCGTGCGGCCTCGAAGTCCTCGTTATTGAAGTACTTGACCGTCTCGTAATTGATCAGACTGTCGATCGCCTGCGTGTTGGCGACCGAGTCGGCTTCGTTGGCGGCGCGGCGGATCGCGATGCGGCGGTTGCTGACGGTGACGGTGAACACGATGTAGGCAGAAATCGACGCCAGCGTGATGAGCACGAAGCCGGGGTCGTAGTTGACGACAAGAACGCTGAGTACGAGCGAGAGCTCGACGAGCGTCGGCAGGATCGAGTACAGCGTGTAGCTGATCAGGCTGGTGATCGCGCGCGTGCCGCGGTCGATGTCGCGCGCGACGCCGCCGGTTTGCCGTTCGAGGTGGAAGCGGAGCGAGAGGTCGTGAAGGTGGCGGAAGACCTCCAGCGCGACCTTGCGCACTGCGCGCTGCGTGACGCGCGCGAAGACGACTTCGCGCAACTCGGTAAACAGCGAGTTCGAGACGCGCAGCACGCCGTAGAGCAGCAAGAGGCCGACGGGCAGGGCGATCGGCAACGCGGCGGGCGTGATGCCGTCGATCAGCGACTTGAAAACGACCGGCACGGCGACGTTTGCGCACTTGGCGGCGATCAGGCAGGACAGCGCCAGCGCCACCCGCCAGCGGTATTGCAGCAGGTAGGGCGCGAGCTGGCGGAGCGTCTGCCAGCCATCGATGCGCCGGCCGGCCGGATGCGTTGCAAGGGGAGAGTCGTAGGAGCGGGCGGGCGGTCGGCGCATGGTGGTCTGTAGTGTATGTCGAACGCTGATTTGTTCCGGTTAACAAAAGCTCATCCGACGAGAAAGGGGAATGTAGGAGCGCACCCCAAGGGTACTTCCTGCGGGGCGCAGCTTGCTGCGCGATGACGGCGTTTCTGCGAGCAACCACCGCCAATCGCCCAGTAAAACCGGGCTCCTACATGGCGCGGCAACGCCTGTAGGAGCGCAGATTTTCTGCGCGATGCGGCGGTTGATTCCGACCGCAGTATCTACGACAAATCCCAGTGGTTGTGAGCGTATCAGACCGCCGTAAAAATTCGTGTTAAACGAACGTTTGAACCATTTTCTTGCGGCTATGTCTGACCGCGCACCAACGCCATCGCCAAGTCGCCAACTTGATCCATTCGAGCCATGCAGGAAAACACACAGAATCCCGATACCAGCGAACGCATCCTCGACGTCGCCGAGCACGAATTCATGGCGTACGGCTACGAGGGGACGTCGATGCGGATGATTACCAGCAAGGCGGAAGTGAATCTTGCGGCGATCAACTATCACTTCGGCTCGAAGGAAGGCTTGCTGCGCGAAGTGTTTCGCCGTCGCCTGGATTGGCTGAACAGCGAACGCCTGGCCGTGCTCGACGCGCTGGAAGAGCAGGCCAACGGCGCGCCGCTCAAGCCGTCGCAGATCCTCGAAGCCTTCTTCGGCACGCTGCTGCGCATCGGCGAGGACGACGCGCATGGCGGGATGACCTTCCTGCGGTTGCTCGGGCGCACGCTGACGGATCCCTCGGAGTTCATCCGCGCCTTTTTTGCGAGCGAATACGCCGACGTGATCGACCGCTACAAGCTGGCGCTGTTCCGTGCATTACCCGACGTGCCGAAGGCCGAGATCGTCTGGCGCCTGCATTTCATGCTCGGCGCCGTCTCTTACGCCATCGCCGGAACCGACATCCTCAAGGTGATCACCGGCCACGAGATCAGCGACATCTCCGGCCAGGAGGTGGATGCCAAAAGTGAGGCCAAACGTCTTTCCGAACGGCTGATGCCGTTTCTTTTGGGTGGCTTGCGGGCGCCGCTGCCGCATCCTTCCGATTCAGTCGGCTAAAAAATAACAGGAGCCGCTCGTCGAGACGGCCCGGAGTGTGAAAACGCATTCAAGGAGGTTGAACAATGATCCTGCAGATTCTGTGGTTGGTCGTTGCAGTGCTGGTCGCAGGGGCCGTGCTGGTCCTCGCGCTGCCGCCGCTGCGCCGGGCGGTGCTGTCGCGCGCCATTTTCAAGACCTACAAGAGCATCCTGCCGCAGATGTCCGACACCGAGCGCGACGCGCTCGAAGCCGGCACCGTCTGGTGGGAGGGCGATCTGTTCCAGGGCAAGCCGGACTGGGACAAGCTGCTCGCGTACCCGGTGCCCAAGCTCACCGCGGAAGAGCAGTCCTTCATGGACAACGAGGTCGAGAAGGCCTGTGCGCTGGTCGATGACTGGAAGGTGACGACCGAGACGCACGATCTTTCGGGCGAAGCCTGGAGCTACATCAAGGACAAGGGCTTCCTCGGCATGATCATCCCGAAGTCGTACGGTGGCCTCGGCTTCTCGGCCTACGCGCACTCGCAGATCGTCACCAAGCTGTCGACGCGCAGCTCGGCGCTTGCCGTCTCGATCATGGTGCCGAATTCGCTCGGGCCGGCCGAATTGCTGATGCACTACGGCACCGAAGAGCAGAAGAACTACTACCTGCCGCGTCTCGCCAAGGGGCTGGAGATTCCCGCATTTGCGCTGACCAGCCCGTGGGCCGGCTCCGACGCCGCGTCGATCCCCGACTACGGCACCGTCTGCAAGGGCATGTGGAACGGCAAGGAAGTGCTCGGCATGCGCGTCACGTGGGACAAGCGCTACGCGACGCTGGCGCCGATCTGCACCGTGCTCGGTCTCGCCTTCCGTCTGTACGACCCGGACGGCCTGCTCGGCGACAAGAAAGATATCGGCATCACCTGCGCGCTGGTGCCGCGCGACACGCCGGGAGCGAATTTCGGCCGTCGCCACTTCCCGTTGAACGCGATGTTCATGAACGGGCCGTCGCGCGGCAAGGACGTCTTCATGCCGCTCGATTACATCATCGGCGGCGCCAAGATGGCCGGCAAGGGCTGGCGCATGTTGATGGAGTGCCTGGCCGCCGGTCGCTCGATCTCGCTGCCGTCGTCGAATACGGGCATGGCGCAGATGACGGCGCGCGCGGTGGGGGCGTATGCACGCGTGCGCAGCCAGTTCAAGATGGCGGTCGGCCGTTTCGAGGGTGTCGAGGAGGCGCTCACCCGCATCGGCGCCAACACCTACATGATGAACGCCGTGCGCACGATGACTGCCGGCGCCGTCGATCTCGGCGCCAAGCCGTCGGTGACCTCGGCAATCGCCAAGTACCACGTCACCGAGCGCGGCCGCCAGGTGGTGAACGACGGCATGGACATCATCGGCGGCAAGGGTATCTGCCTTGGGCCGTCGAACTTCCTTGGCCGCGCCTATCAGCAGATCCCGGTCGGCATCACCGTCGAAGGCGCGAACATCCTGACGCGCAGCCTGATCCTCTTCGGCCAGGGCGCGATCCGCTGCCATCCGTATGTGCTCAAGGAAATGCAGGCGGCGCACAACCCGGACGGCAATCAGGGACTGGTTGACTTCGACAGGGCCTTGTTCGGCCACATCCTCTTTACCATCCGGCACTGCTTCCGCGCTTTCTGGATCGGCATCAGCGGCTCGAACTTCGTCAAGGTGCCGGACAACGTCGCGCCGGAAACCCGCCGCTACTACCAGCAGCTGACGCGCTTCTCGTCGGCCTTCGCCTTCCTCTCCGACATCTCGATGCTGGTCATGGGCGGCGAGCTCAAGCGGCGCGAGAAGCTGTCGGCGCGCTTGGGCGACATCCTCTCGTTGATGTACCTGTGCTCGGCGACGCTCAAGCGCTACGAGTCGGAAGGGCGGCAAAAGGACGATGCGCCGCTCATGCACTGGGCGATCTGGGACTCGATGTACAAGGCGCAGATGGCCTTCGATGGCGTCATCGCCAACTTCCCGAACCGCTTCATCGGCCGCTTCCTGTTCCGCACCATCTTCCCGCTCGGCCATCCGTACGATGTCCCGTCGGACAAGGTCGGCCATCAGGTCGCCAAGCTCCTCATCGCGCCGTCGGCCGCGCGCGACCGGCTGACCGCCGAAACCTACGTGCCGATGACCGAGGCCGAGTCGGTCGGCGCGATCGAACTCGCGTTGCAGGCGACGATCGACGCCGAGCCGGTCGAAGCCAGGATCCGCGCGGCGGAAAAGGATGGCAAGTTCGCCGGCAATCCCGACGCGAACGTGCGCGACATCGCCCAGGCGGCGTTCTCGCTCGGCGTCATCACGACTGAGGAATACGCACTGCTCAAGCGGCGGAATCATCTGCGCGACATCGTGATCGGCGTTGATGATTTCCCGTTCGATCATTTCGGGTTTCACCAGGGCCGGCCGGTAGAACAGAAGGCGGCTGCGTAGGCTTGGTTCACTGACCCCGGAGGCGCCATGCCGTGTCTCCGGGGTTCGTTTGTCGCGGTTCCGAACTTTTCTGTGGATGCAGGGGATGTCATGACATTTCAACCCGTCTATATCGTCGATGGCGCAAGGACGCCATTTCTCAAGGCGCGCAACGGCCCGGGGCCGTTCGCGGCGAGCGATCTGGCCGTGCAGGCCGGTCGCGCATTGCTCGTGCGCCAGCCGTTTGCGCCGACCGATCTCGATGAGGTGATTCTGGGCTGTGCGAGTCCGTCGCCGGACGAAGTGAATATCGGGCGCGTCGCCGCCTTGCGCATGGGCTGCGGCAACAAGGTGCAGGCGTGGACGGTGATGCGCAACTGCGCTTCCGGCATGCAGGCGATCGACTCGGCGATCGCCAACATCCAAGCCGGGCGCGGCCATCTGATCATGGCCGGCGGCACCGACGCGCTGTCGCACGCGCCCTTGCTCTATAACAAGGCGATGGTGCTGTGGTTCGCCGGCATGATGCAGGCGCGCTCACTCGGGCAGAAGGTCGCACACTTCGCCAAACTCAAGCCCGCCGCGCTGCTCTCGCCGGTGATCGGCATCATGAAGGGGCTGACTGATCCGATGGTCGGCCTGCTGATGGGACAGACGGCCGAGAACCTGGCCTGGAAGTTCGGCATCACGCGCGAGCAGATGGACGAGTTTTCGGTGCGCAGCCATCAGCGCGTGATCGCCGGGCAGGCGGCCGGACATTACGGTGAGATCGTCCCGCTGGTCGACGCCAAGGGCAACGTTTATGCCGAGGACGACGGTGTGCGCGCGGACTCGAGCATGGCTGGTCTCGCCAAGCTGAAACCCTTCTTCGACAAGAAATACGGGCGCGTCACGCCGGGCAACAGCTCGCAGATCACCGACGGCGCGGCGTGGCTGATCCTCGCTTCGCAAGAGGCGGTCGATCAATGGGGGCTGGAACCGCTCGGCAAGATCAGCGACAGCCAGTGGGCGGGGCTCGATCCGGCGCAGATGGGCCTCGGCCCGGTGCATGCCGCGACGCCGATCCTGCAACGGCACGGCCTGGGGCTGAACGACATCGACGCCTGGGAGATCAACGAAGCCTTCGCCGCGCAGGTGCTCGGTTGCCTCGCTGCGTGGGAATCCGACGACTACTGCCGCGAACAGCTCGGGCTGTCGGGCGCGCTCGGCAAGCTCGATGAAGATCGGTTGAATGTCGATGGCGGTGCCGTGGCGCTCGGCCACCCGGTCGGCGCATCGGGCGCGCGCATCGTCCTGCACACGCTGCACGTCCTGCGCGAACGCCAAGCCAAGCGCGGTATCGCGTCGATCTGTATCGGCGGCGGGCTTGGCGGAGCAATGCTGGTCGAAAGATGAGGCAGGAACACGTGCGGTAGGGTTGTAGGAGCGCAGATTTTCTGCGCGAAGGGCGTGGAATCCGGAAAAAATCGTGGAACACTCCACCGCCCGGAGTCGCTCCTGCCAAGATCGTCAGGGTGAATTGAGGGGGTTAAGAATGAACGTTATGGACATCATTAACGTGGCGGTCTGGCAGCACTGGCGACTCGAAACCGACGCCGACGGGATCGCCTGGGCGACGCTCGACAAGCTCGGCGAGACGACCAATTCGTTGTCGGTCGCCGTGATGGACGAACTGGCGAAGATCCTCGCGCAATTCGAGAGTGCGCCGCCGAAGGCGCTGATCTTCCGCTCTGGCAAGACCGCTGGCTTCATCGCCGGCGCCGACATCCAGGAATTCACGCAGCTCGACACGCCGGCCAAGGGGCTGGAGTTGATTTCGCGCGGTTGGGACCTCTTCAACCGGCTCGCCGCGGCACGCTACCCGACGCTCGCCATTGTGCGCGGCCATTGCCTCGGCGGCGGTCTCGAACTGGCGCTGGCTTGCCGTTACCTGCTCGCCGTCGACGAACCGGGGACGAAGATGGGTCTGCCGGAAGTCATGCTCGGTATCTTCCCCGGCTGGGGCGGGATGTTGCGCTTGCCGCAGCGTGTCGGGCCGCAGGCAGCATTGGACATGATGTTGACCGGCAAGACGATCGACGCCAGGCGCGCCAAGCGCATGGGCCTCGCCGACGAGTGCGTGCCGCCGCGCGTGATGGAGAGCGCGGCGAAAACGATGGTGCTCGCCACGCCGCCGCGGCGGAAGCTGCCGTTGTTGCCGCGCCTGCTCAACGGGCCGCTCAAGGGCATCGTCGCCAGCGGTGCGCGCAAGCAGGTCGCGCAGAAGGCGCGGCCGGAGCACTATCCGGCGCCGTACGCGATCATCGATATCTGGGCGAAGTACGGCGGCAACGCGCTGGAAGCGCCGCAACTCATCGAGCGCATCGTCGGCTCGGACACGGCGCGCAATCTCGTGCGCGTGTTCTTCCTGCAGGAGCGCCTGAAGGGCTTCGGCAAGGAGACCGCCTTCGCTGCGAAACGCGTGCATGTCGTCGGTGCCGGCGTCATGGGCGGCGACATTGCCGCCTGGTGCGCGCTGCGCGGCCTGACCGTGACGCTGCAGGACCAGAGCATGGAGCGCATCGCGCCGGCGCTGAAGCGCGCCTACGCGGCGTGGGGCAAGCGCATCCGCGACAAGCTGCAGCTGCGCGATGTGATGGATCGCCTGATCCCCGACCCCGAGGGGCGCGGCGCGGCGCAGGCCGACGTGGTGATCGAGGCGATCTTCGAGAATCTGGAAGCGAAGCATGGGCTGCTCAAGGAACTCGAAGCCGTGATGAAGCCGGACGCCGTACTGGCGACCAATACTTCCAGCCTCAAGCTCGAAGACCTGAATACGGTGCTCGCGAACCCGTCGCGCCTCGTCGGCATTCACTTCTTCAACCCGGTTTCGAAGATGCCTCTGGTTGAAGTGGTGTCGGCGGAAGGGGGCGATCCCGAGATGGCCAAACGCGCTGCGGCCTTCGTCAAGCAGATCGACCGGCTGCCGCTGCCGGTCAAGAGCGCAACGGGCTTTCTCGTCAATGCGGTGCTCGGTCCGTACATGCTCGAAGCCATGCGCGCGGTTGATGAAGGCATTACGCCAGAAACGGTCGACGAAGCCATGCTGGCCTTCGGCATGCCGATGGGGCCGATCGAACTCGTGGATATGGTCGGCCTCGACGTCGCGATGGCGGCCGGAAAAGGTCTGGCAGGGGAAGATGCGACTCCGCCGCGCTGCCTGGTCGAACGGTTCGACGAAGGCTACCTCGGCAAGAAAACAGGCAAGGGCTTCTACGAGCACACGAGTGGCAAGGCAGCGAAGGGCCCGGTCGGGACCGTTCCCGAAGGTCTGGCGGAACGTTTGCTCGCGCCGCTGCTCAAAAAGACCCGGCAGCTCGTCGATGACGGGATTGTTGCCGATGCCGACCTGGCGGATGCCGGCGTGATTTTCGGCACCGGCTTCGCGCCCTTCACCGGTGGTCCGCTCAACTACCTCAGAAATAAACCGCGATAACCGCAGAAAGAAAGCGACGCATGACCGAACACCTGGCCCAACTCCCGGACAAACAACCCACGCTGCGCGTCATGCCGAGGCCGGCTGACCTCAACGCCAATGGCGACGTTTTCGGCGGCTGGATCATGTCGCAGGTCGACGTCGCCGGCGCCATCGCCGCCATGCACCGGGCGCGCGGTCGCGTCGTCACGGTGTCGGTCGATTCGTTCGTCTTCAAGCAGCCTGTTTCGGTCGGCGACATCGTCAGCTTCTACGCCGAAGTGGCCGGCATCGGCCGCACGTCGATCAAGGTACGCGTCGAGGTCTACGCCGAGCGGAACCCGATGCACCCGATCACGGTCAAGGTGACGGATGCGACACTGACATACGTTGCAATAAACCAACACGGAGAAAAGCGGGAACTCCCAAGTATTGAATAAAAGGGGAGTTTTCTGGTTGAGGTTTTAGAACAATTACTCTAGTTTGCAATTCGCAGCTATCCAAACCGCGTGCAGTGAAAAAACCAAGGAGGGTGTATGACGCAACGTACCACCATGAAACTGATTCCGGCCCTGCTGCTCGTGGCCTTCTCCGGCTCGGCCAGCGCGTCGGGTTTTCAACTGCTCGAACAGAATCTGAGCGGCCTCGGTAATGCGTATGCCGGCTCTGCCGCTGTCGCGGAAAATGCCAGCACGATCTACTTCAACCCGGCCGGCATGACGCAATTGCAGGATCGCGAGGTTTCTGGCGGTTTGGCGGCGATCGGGCCGAGCTTCAAGTTCAAGGACAAGGGTTCTAGCGTTGCTTATTTGGGAGGGGCTGGAGATGGCGGCGAGGCTGGTGGGTGGGCCGCTGTTCCTAATGGATATGTTTCATGGGCTCTGACCAAAGATCTCTACGTCGGTTTGGGAGTTGGGGCTCCCTTTGGACTAAAGACAGAGTACGACGACCGCTGGCTTGGCGCGGCGCAATCTATCAAATTTGACATCAAAACGATCAACATCAATCCTTCAATTGCTTATCGTGTAAACGACAAGGTCTCTCTGGGGGCTGGGCTGAATTGGCAAAAGGTTGAGGCTGAATACGTTCGTATTGCGGGCGTTGCAACGCCTGCTGCGCTTGGGGGGCCGGACGCACGTCTGTCACATGTTGTTTCGACGATGAAACTTGACGATGACGCGTGGGGCTGGAACGCAGGCGCTTTATTTACACTTTCGCCGTCGACGAAAGTGGGTGTGTCCTATCGTTCGCAGATCAAATATCACACCACAGGTGACGTAACGTTGGCAGATGACGGCACCGGCCTCGGAACGGCAACGGCTGCGGTTATGAGTTCAGCGGGCCATGGCTACGCGTCTGACCTGAAGGCAAGCCTGACGATGCCCGAAACGTTTATTTTGAGCGTGGATCAAAAGCTAAGTGACAAGTGGGAGATGTTGGGCGACGTCTCTTGGACCGGGTGGAGTTCGATACCTAAAGTTGACATCATGCGTACGTCGGGGATTCGTTCCACAAGTTCTGCAACGGCGAAGGCTCAAACGCTGGAAACAGATTTTCGTGACGCTTGGCGCGTGGCGCTCGGTGCGAACTATGCCGTTAATGATGCTTGGAAGTTGAAGTTTGGTATCGCGTACGATCAGACACCGGTTAAGAAAGCAACGTCACGCCTAACTGCCATGCCAGACAATGATCGGATTTGGCTGTCGTTTGGTGCGCAGTGGGCGCCAAGCAAAACCTCGAAACTCGATCTAGGGGCGACTTATATTCACGTCAAGGACAACGAGATTCACAATGATCAGAGCGCCGATGGTCGCGGTGTCGTGATCGGAGATTACGAAGGCAACATCTGGGTCCTCGGCGCCCAGTACTCGATGTCCTTCTGACCGATCAGTATCCCGTTTCACCCCAAAACGCCCCGCACGTCGGGGCGTTTTTTCGTCTTGATGTCCGATACGTCCTTCCTATACTTCAAACGTTCGTTTGATTTTCCTGGAACTTTCCGTTCCGTCTCCCCTCCGAAACAAACTCTCTTCTTCAGGAGGTCATCTTGAGCAACTTTATCGTACGTAAAGCGGCGGTTTTAGGGGCGGGCGTGATGGGGGCGCAGATTGCGGCGCATCTCGCGAATGCCGAAGTGCCGGTGGTGCTGTTCGACTTGCCGGCGAAGGAGGGCGATCCGAGCGGCATCGTGAAGAAAGCGCTCGACGGGCTGAAGAAGCTCGAGCCGTCACCGCTGGCGACGGCAGATCGCGTGACCTACATCGATGCGGCGAATTACGGCCAAGACCTCGAATTGCTGAAAGGCTGCGACCTGATCATCGAGGCGATCGCCGAGAAGGTGGAGTGGAAGGACGACCTCTACCGCAAGATCGCGCCGTGCATCTCGCCAACGGCGATCATCGCTTCGAACACCTCCGGCCTGTCGATCAATCGCCTGTCGGAAGCGCTGCCTGACAACCTGCGTGCACAGTTCTGCGGCATCCACTTCTTCAACCCGCCGCGCTACATGCATCTGGTCGAACTCATCGCGACCCAGTCGACGGCGCCGGCCTTGCTCGACCAGCTCGAATCCTGGCTCGTCTCGCGCCTCGGCAAGGGCATCGTGCGTGCGCTCGATACGCCGAACTTCGTCGCCAACCGCGTCGGCGTCTTCTCGATTCTTGCCGTCATGCACCACACGCAGCAGTTCGGGTTGGGTTTCGACGTCGTCGATGCGTTGACCGGCCCGATCATCGGGCGTCCGAAGAGTGCGACTTACCGTACGGCCGATGTCGTCGGCCTGGATACGATGGCGCACGTCATCAAGACGATGCAGGACACTTTGCCCGACGATCCGTGGCACCGCTACTACGCCGCGCCGGCCTGGCTGTCGGCGCTGATCGCGCAGGGCGCATTGGGGCAGAAAACCCGCTGCGGCATCTTCAAGAAAGATGCCAAGGCGATCAAGGTGCTCGATCTGGCGTTGCAGGATTACCGCGACTCGGCGGCGGAGGTTGCGCCCGAGGTCATGGAAATCCTCAAGCACCGCAATCCGGCCGAGAAGTTCGCGCAGCTGCGGGCGAGTTCGCACCCGCAGGCGCAGTTCATGTGGGCGATCTTCCGCGACATCTTTCATTACATCGCCGTGCATCTGGCCGACATTGCCGACAACGCGCGCGACATCGACTTCGCCATGCGCTGGGGCTTTGGCTGGGCGCAGGGGCCGTTCGAGACGTGGCAGGCGGCTGGCTGGAAGGCGATTGCCGATGCGGTGCAGACGGACATCGCTGCCGGCAAGGCGATGAGTTCGGCGCCGCTGCCGGCCTGGGTGTCCTCGCATGACGGCGTGCATTCGGCCGAAGGCTCGTATTCGGCGAGCGCAAACGCGTTTCGGCCGCGCTCGTCGTTGCCGGTTTATCAACGGCAGATCTTTCCCGAGCGTGTGCTCGGCGAGAAGGCGGTCGAAGGCGTCACCGCGTGGGAGAACGAGGGCGTGCGGTTATGGACCTTGCCGCAGCTCGACAGCGAAATCGCCATCCTCAGCGTCAAGTCGAAGAACCACACGCTTGGCCGCGATGTGATCATCGGCGTGCAGGAGGCCATCCGGCGTGCTGAAGCCGAGTTCAAGGGCGTCGTCTTCTGGCACGAAGCGCCGTTCGCGTTCGGTGCCAACCTCAAGGAAGTGACGGCGGCGATCAAGGAAGGCCAGTTCGACCTGCTCGAAGGCTACATCGCGGAGTTCCAGAACGCGTCGATGTGCCTCAAGTATGCCAAGGTGCCGGTGGTGGTCGCCGCGCAAGGGTTGGCGTTGGGTGGCGGCTGCGAGTTCGTGATGCACGCAACCAAGCGCGTCGTTGCGCTGGAGAGCTACATCGGACTCGTCGAGGCCGGCGTCGGGCTGATCCCGGCCGGCGGCGGCTGCAAGGAGTTCGCCATCCGCGCCTGGCAGAGCGCGATGAAGACCGGCGGCAACGATCCGTTCGAGTTCATCCAGCCGGTGTTCACCAACATCGCCATGGCCAACGTGTCGAAGAGCGGCGCCCACGCGCGCGAGCTCGGCTACGTGCTCGACACCGACAAGATCGTCTTCAACGCGCACGAACTGCTCTACGTCGGGCTGCGCGAGGCGCGCGCGCTGGCCGAAGCCGGTTATTACCCGAAGCTGTCGCCGCGCAACATCAAGGTGGCAGGACGCACCGGCATCGCCAACTGCGAAATGATGCTCGCCAACATGAAGGAGGGCGGCATGATCTCCGCGCACGACTACCTCGTCGCCAGGTACGCGGCGATTGCCCTGTGCGGCGGCGACGTCGAGACCGGTTCGCTGGTCGACGAGGACTGGCTGCTGACGGTCGAGCGCAAGCTCTTCATCGATCTCCTCAAGAACGAGAAGACGCAGCAGCGCATCATCTACACCCTCGAAAACGGCAAGCCCTTGCGGAACTGAGAGGTTGTGAACAAATGCAGAAAAACCTACCACAGAGTCACAGAGACACAGAGTTTTCGCAGAGAAAACCTTTGGAAACGGTGTTTTTCCTCTGCGTTTCCTCTGCGCCTCTGTGCCTCTGCGGTGGGGTTTGAGTTTTTTCACAGACTTTGAGCGGAGAGCACACCATGAAACAGATACAGGACGCCTATATCGTCGCCGCAACCCGTTTGCCGGTGGCCAAGCGCAAGGGAATGTTCGGTCACGTGCGGCCGGACGACATGCTCGCGCACGCGATCAAGTCGGTCCTCGCGCAGGCGCCGGCCATCGATCCGAAACTCGTCGACGACGTGATCGTCGGCTGCGCGATGCCGGAAGCCGAGCAGGGCATGAACGTTGCCCGTATCGCGCTGCTGCTCGCCGGCTTGCCGAATACGGTGCCGGGCTACACGCTCAACCGCTTCTGCTCCTCCGGCGTGCAGGCGGTGGCCGACGCCGCGGCGCGTATCCGGCTCGGCGAGGCCGACGTGATGATCGCCGGCGGCACCGAAACGATGTC
>NZ_JAGOIT010000001.1:29220-97418 GCF_017995515.1 Propionivibrio sp. | reverse complement strand
CGCGGGCATTCTTTCTTTTGGGTCGCCAAAAGAAAGAAGCCAAAGAAAAGGCGACCCCGGGGCGACGCCCCGCCTTTGGCGGGGTTCCCTGCGCTACTCGTACGGCCGGGCGGCTGCGGAACTCGGGGCTGCGCCCCTCAGACAGTCCTCGCCGACTACCCCCGGCCGCACTCCGTTGCTCGGCGTCGTCCAAAGGGGACCAACACCGAGCGGAGTTTGATGCGCAGGAGGCTTCCTATCCGTTCGGTTCTCCTCCTGCCCTTTGCGTCGTCGAGCAGCGCAAGACGCAACGGGGAAAAGGGCGAGGACTGTCTGAGGGCCGAAGGTCCGAGTTCCGCAGCCCTCCCGTTGCGGCTGAGCAGCGCAGAGACCCCGGCGTAGCCGGGCGACGCTGTGGGCGCGACTTTTCTTTGCTTACTTTCTTTTGGCAAGACAAAAGAAAGTAATGCCGCGCGTCAGGCGCGGAACACAGCGCCTCAGCAAACTCCGCGCCTAACCCTTCAAAAAAGAAAGCAGCTTCTGCGCAGCTGCACCAGGCGTCGCATTGCCTTCAGCGACCTGCTTCGAAAGCACCGGCAGCGAGGCATGCACGTTCGGATCGGAACGGAAGAGATGGTGCAGACCACTCTCGATCATGCTCCACATCCAGGCCAGCGCCTGCTTCTTGCGCTTGCCTTCAAACTCTCCGCTCTGCATCATCGCCGTGCGGTAGTTTTCGATTTCGGCCCAGAACGCAGCGACACCGTCCTTTTTCAAGGCACTGACGTTGATCACCGGCGGCCGCCAGTTCGGCGAATTGGGACGCAGCATGTGCAGCGCCTGCTTCCATTGCGCGCGGGCAACCGCCGCGGCGCGTGGGTCGATGTCACTCTTGTTGATGGCGACGAGGTCGGCGATCTCGACGATCCCCTTCTTGATGGCCTGCAGATCGTCGCCGGCGTTCGGCAACTGGACGAGGGCGAAGATGTCGACCATGCCGGCGACCGTCGTTTCGCTCTGCCCGACGCCGACCGTTTCGACGAGAATCACGTCGTAGCCGGCGGCTTCGCAGGCGAGCATCGCCTCGCGCGTCTTCTCGGCAACACCGCCGAGCGAACCGGCCGACGGACTCGGGCGAATGAAGGCTTCCTCGCGCTGGCACAGGGACTCCATGCGCGTCTTGTCGCCGAGGATGGAGCCACCGGAGACGGAGGACGAGGGGTCGACGGCGAGCACGGCCAGCTTGTGCCCGGTGTCGATCAGGTAGTTGCCGAGCGCTTCGATGAAGGTCGACTTGCCGGCGCCGGGCACGCCCGAGATGCCGACGCGAATCGCGTTGCCGGTGTGCGGCAGGAGCGCGCCCATCACCTTCTGCGCGCGCCGCTGGTGATCGTCGCGCGTCGATTCGATCAGCGTGATCGTCTTGGCCAGCGCCCGTCGCTGTTTGGCAAGGACGCCGTCCACCAGTTGCTGGTCGGCGGCATCCAGCACGCCTGCGCTCGAAACACTTGCTTCCATGGACGGCTCACTCCAGAACGAAAACGCACCACGCTTGAAACTACGCCGGCAGACGCCGGCGTAAGAATGCTACAAAACACCGCACCGACGGGAGCCGGCGCGGCGATTCGGACTAACGATCAGGCTTTGACGGCCTTCTTGATTTCTTCCAGCACCTTGCGGGCGGAATCCTCGATGCGGGTACCCGGGCCGAAGACGGCCTTGGCACCACCGGCAAACAACGCATCGTAGTCCTGCGCCGGGATGACGCCGCCGGCGAAGACGATGATGTCGTTGGCGCCCTGGTCCTTCAGCGCCTGCACGAGCTGCGGAACGAGGGTCTTGTGACCGGCGGCCAGCGACGAGCAGCCGATGGCGTGCACGTCGTTCTCGATCGCCTGACGGGCGGCTTCTTCCGGGGTCTGGAAGAGCGGACCGACGTCGATGTCGAAGCCGAGGTCGGCGTAGGCCGTGGCCACCACCTTGGCGCCGCGGTCGTGACCGTCCTGGCCGAGCTTGGCGATCATGATGCGCGGACGGCGGCCTTGTTCGGCAGCAAACTTCTCGACGTCAGCCTTGATCGTTTCCCACGTATCGATGCCTTCCACAACGCCTCCGTAAACACCCGAGATGGTTTGATTGTTGGCACGATGGCGACCGAAGACCTTCTCCAGCGCGTCCGAAACCTCACCAACCGTAGCGCGCAGGCGCATGGCCTTGATGGTCAGGTCGAGCAGGTTGCCTTCGCCGGTTTCGGCACTCTTGGTCAGTGCGTCGAGGGCAGCCTGAACAGCGGCGCTGTCGCGCGAGGCACGGATCTTCTTGATGCTGGCGACCTGCTCTTCGCGAACGGCATGGTTGTCGATATCGAGAATCTCGATCGGATCTTCCTTGGCCAGCTTGTACTTGTTGACGCCGACGATGACCTGCTTGCCGGAATCGATCAGCGCCTGCGTTTCGGCGGCGCAGGTCTCGATCTTCATCTTGGCCCAGCCCGATTCAACGGCCTTGACCATGCCACCCATCGCTTCGACTTCTTCGATGATTTCCCAGGCCTTGTCGGCCATTTCCTGGGTCAGCTTTTCCATCATGTAGGAGCCGGCCCATGGATCGACCACGTTACAGATCTTGGTTTCTTCCTGGATGATGATCTGCGTGTTGCGGGCGATACGCGACGAGAACTGGGTCGGCAGGGCGATGGCTTCGTCGAGCGCGTTGGTGTGCAGCGACTGGGTGCCGCCGAAGACGGCGGCCATGGCTTCGACCGTGGTCCGGATCACGTTGTTGTACGGATCCTGCTCGGTCAACGACCAGCCGGAGGTCTGGCTGTGCGTGCGCAGCATCATCGACTTCGGGCTCTTGGCGCCGAGTTTCGTCATGATGCGGTGCCACAGCATACGGGCGGCGCGCATCTTGGCGATTTCGAGGTAGAAGTTCATGCCGACGGCCCAGAAGAACGACAGGCGGCCCGCAAACACGTCGACGTCCATACCGGATGCGATACCGGTGCGCACGTATTCGGCACCGTCGGCCAGCGTGAAGGCCATTTCGATCGCCTGGTTGGCGCCGGCTTCCTGCATGTGGTAGCCGGAGATCGAGATCGAGTTGAACTTCGGCATGTTCTGCGCGGTGTAGCCGAAGATGTCGGCGATGATCTTCATCGACGGCGTCGGCGGGTAGATGTAGGTGTTGCGGACCATGAACTCCTTCAGAATGTCGTTCTGAATGGTGCCGGTCAGCTTGTCCTGCGAAACGCCTTGCTCTTCGGCGGCGACGACATAACCGGCCAGAACCGGCAGAACGGCGCCGTTCATGGTCATCGAGACGGAGACCTTGTCGAGCGGGATGCCGTCGAACAGCACCTTCATGTCCTCGACCGAGTCGATCGCCACGCCGGCCTTGCCGACGTCGCCGACGACGCGAGGATTGTCCGAGTCATAGCCGCGGTGCGTCGCCAGGTCGAAGGCGACGGAAACGCCTTGGCCGCCGGCGGCCAGCGCCTTGCGGTAGAACGCGTTGGATTCGGTGGCGGTCGAGAAGCCGGCGTACTGGCGGATCGTCCACGGACGGCCGGCGTACATGGTGGCTTGCGGGCCGCGGATGTACGGAGCGAGGCCGGGCAGCGTGTCGGTGTAGGGCAGGTCGGCGACGTCAGCCTTGGTGTACAGCGGCTTGACGGTGATGCCTTCGGAGGTGACCCACTTGATGTTGTCGACGTCACCGCCGGGGGCGGTCTTCGAAGCGGCTTTTTTCCAGGCATCCAGATTCGACGAGTCGGCAAATACTGGCTTGTTCTCGGAGGACATGACTATACCTTTCAGGAAGTAAAAACTTGGGGGCGTTTTTTCAACCGGAAACTTTTCAAACCGGAAACCGGTCAATGCACCGCGCGAACCTGCGGCACTTACTCGCCACGAGGCCGTAATGCTACTCTTATCCCTCTGTCAAAGGCAAGGGAAAGCAGGCTTTCAAGTCCGTCCGCGCACGGTGTTTCAAGGCTTTCAGCGGCTTCGCCGACACCCGGCCGGTCAGTGAAGCAGCTTCCACAACATGCGTCCGGCAAGGACGATGAGCAAGCCGGAGAAGACTCGCTTCAGCGTCGCAACCGGTAGCCGGTGCGCCATGCGCGCGCCGAGCGGAGCAATCAGCATGCTCGGCGGAACAAGCCAGGCAAGTGCTGGCAGATAGATGAATCCCAGGCTGAACGGCGGCAAACCGGCATGCCCGTGACCATTGAAAGCATAGCCGAGGGCGCTGCCCAGGGCGATCGGGAAACCGACCGCCGCCGAGGTGCCGATCGCCTTGCGCACCGGGACGTTGCACCAACTCAGGAAAGGCACGGTAAACGCTCCGCCGCCGATGGCGACGAGCGAGGAAATGGCGCCGATACCCGTACCGGTGGCGACGATGCCCAAAGCGCCGGGCAACTCGCGCGTCGCCTTCGGCTTGATGTCGAGGACCATCTGCAAGGCGACGAAGCAGACGAAGCAGGTGAAGAAGACCGCCAGCGGCCGCGCGTCGATGCTCGACGCAAACAGGGTGCCGAGCAGGGTGCCGAAGAGAATGCCCGGGGTGATCTGCAGCACGATCTTCCACAGGACGGCCTGGTGCTGATGATGGGCGCGCAGGCTCGACAGCGAGGTAAAGACGATGGCCGCAGCCGAAGTGCCCAGTGCGATATGCAGCGTCTCGCCGACCGGGAAGTGGCCTTGGGCTGAGAAGAGCATGGTCAGCACGGGAACCATCACCAACCCGCCGCCGATACCGAGCATGCCGGCCGAAAACCCGGTGAACAGCCCGAGCGCGACATAAGCCAACGACCAACTCATAGACGTGCTTTCAGGATCGCGGCCATTTGCTCCCGGCTCAGGGTCGCCGGGCTGTTCTTGCCGTTGGTCTTGTCGAGGATGGCGGCGAAATCTGCTTCCCGAAGCCCATAGTGGCCGAGCCGAGGGATGCCGGTGCGTGCTATCCAGTCGCTCAACGTACGCACGAGCAAATCACAATCGTGCTCGACCGAAACCGGGTGCTTGCACGCGAGGATGGAGCCAGCCCTGGCGTACTTCCTCAGCGCAACGCGGTTTTTGTCCGCGTCCTTGAACAGCTCCTCGATCGTCACCCGCGTCGCTTCGCCGATCAGCGTGCCGCAGACGACGCCGTGCGGAACCGGATGGAAGCCGCCGAGCGGGCCGGCGTAGCCATGCACGACGCCGAGCCCGGCGTTGGCCAGCGTGATGCCGGAGAGCAACGCGCCGTAGGCCATGTGGCTGCGCGCTTCGATGTCGGCGGCGCCGTTCTCGACTGACGGCAGCAGGCCGGCGGCGACGTGCTCGAGGCCGCTCAAAGCCAGCGCGTCGCTCATCGGCGAGGCCTTGGTCGACACGCAGGATTCGAGCAACTGGGTCAACGCATCCATGCCGCAGGCGGCGGTGACGTCGGGCGGACAGGACAGCGTCAGTTCGGGATCGACGAGCGCGATATCCGGCACGAAACGGTCGTGGCGCAGCGAGCTCTTGTAGCCGGCACGGCCGACGTCGCTCAGGACGGCGTTCTTCGTCGCCTCGGCCCCGGTCCCGGAAGACGTGGGGATGGCGATGAACGGCACCTTGCGCCCGTCGTGCTTCTTCGTGTCCTTGCATTCGAGATACTCGACGACCGAGTCGCCTGACGGCAGCATCGCCGAGATCGCCTTGCCGGCGTCGACCGCGCTGCCGCCGCCGATGCTGACGACCCAATCCACGTTTTCGGCGCGATAACGGGCAACCGTTTCGTCGACAAAGGCCGGCGACGGCTCGCCGCTCACCGACACCTGAAAGCTCGTGATTCCCGCCTCGCCGAGCGCGGCCATCAAGCGCTCGTAGTGCGCCGAGCGCCGGAACGACCATGAGCCGGTGACCAGCAGAATCCGCTTGCCGCGCCCCCCGATCAACGCAGGCAATTTGACCAGCATCCCCGCGCCAAAGTGGATTTCGGGCATACGGGCGAAGGCAAAGGAGTTGATCGTCGGTGCGTTGCGCATGAAATTCTCTCGTCAGAGGATGATGGCGGCGTTCGGCAGTTCGTCCGGATTGGCTCCGTGCGCCGGGAAGTGGGTGGTCAACACCTGGCTGATGGCCTGCACGCCGGCGAGCGCGCCGGCGTGGAAGCGGCCATCGCGGAAGGCGGTTTCCATATCGCGGCAGATCGCCTGCCAGGTCGCCTCGCCGACTCGCCGGTTGATGCCGCGATCGGCGAGGATCTCGACCTGGCGGTCGGCGAGCAGCACGTAGATCAGCACGCCGCTGTTGTCCTCCGTATCCCAGACGTGCAGGTCGGAGAAGACTTCGAGCGCGCGCTGCCGCGCCGTCGTTCCGTGCCACAGTTCGGAGGACGAAAGGCCGGCTTCGACGACGAAGCGTAGTTCGCCGCGATGCAGCCTCTCGGACGCCGCGACGGCGTCCTCGATGGCCTTCAGCGTCGCGGCCGGGAAGGCGCGCCGAACGCGCCACGGCGGGTAGATCAGGTGATCCAGAATGCGTTTCATCGTGCCTGCCATGTCACCAACTCCCGGACGCGCCACCGCCGCCAAAGCCGCCACCACCGCCGGAGAATCCCCCACCGCCGCTGCCGCCGCCCCAGCCGCCGCGAGAACCGCCCGGCGCGCCGCCGATACCGGTGCCGATGCGTCGCGACGAAGTCATGGCGACAAAGAAGAAGGCGGCGAGACCGAAGATGACGGAGGCCGCGACTCGCCCCGAAACCAGCCAGGCGGCGGTTCCGACAACACCGCCCAAGGCCAGGCCGCCGAACAGGCGACCGAGCAGCGAGCGCAACAGCGGGCCGCTCAGGAAGAGCACGAAGACGAGCCAGGGCGGGATGTCGAAGAAAGCTTCGAAAGCGTCATCGACCACATCGCCGACATCGGCTGTTGCCTTCGTCACCGCTAAATCCCGGACCTCCGCGCCGCCAAGCACGAGCGCCTCGATGCGCTGTACGCCCTCCTGCAACCCGCCGGCAAAATCCGAGCGCTTGAAGCGCGGCGTGATCGCCTCGTCGATGATGCGCCGGGCGATCGCGTCGGGGATCGTGCCCTCGAGGCCGTAGCCGACTTCGATACGCACCTTGCGGTCGTTCTTTGCCACCAGGAGCAGCAGGCCCTGATCGGCCGCGTTCTGGTCGAGCCCGGCGCCGGCCTTGCGCCCGAGCTTCCAGGCCTCGACGACGCGCAGCGAATACTGCTCGATGCTCTCGGGCTGAGTGGTGGGCACGAGCAGCACGGCCATCTGCGCCGCACTGTTCGCCTCGAGGCGTTGCAGGCGTGCTTCCAGCGCGCCGACCTGCTCGGGCGAAAGCGTCGCCGTCAGGTCGGCAACACGCGCGGTCAGCGGCGGCACCGGCACTTCGGCCCAGGCGGAGACCGACAGCCAGCAGGCAAGGCCGACGAGCCAGAATATGAAGCGTCGAGGCATCGTTTACTGCGCAGCCGGCGCCGGGTTGCCGAAATCGACCTTGGGCGCGGTCGAGATCGCCTTCTCGTTCTCGACCGCGAAACTTGGCTTCGTCTGGTAGCCCATCACCATCGCCGTCAGGTTCGACGGGAAGGAGCGCACCGTCGTGTTGTATTCCTGCACCGCCTTGATGAAGCGGTTGCGCGCGACGGTGACACGGTTTTCCGTACCTTCGAGCTGCGCCTGCAGATCGCGGAAGGCGCCGTCGGCCTTCAGCGTCGGGTAGTTCTCGGAGACGGCGAGGAGACGCGACAGCGCCGAAGTCATCTGCGCCTGCGCCTGCTGGAACTGCGCAAAGGCGGCGGGATCGTTGATCAGTTCCGGCGTCGCCTTGATCGAGCCGACCTGCGCGCGCGCCTCGGTCACCTGCGTCAGCACCTCCTTCTCGTGCGCCGCGTAGCCCTTCACCACGTTCACGAGATTCGGCACCAGGTCGGCGCGCCGCTGGTATTGATTGAGCACCTCGGCCCAGGCGGCCTTGATCTGTTCGTCCTGCGCCTGCATGGCGTTGTAGCCGCAGCCGGACAAGAGCAGCGCGACAAAGAGGGAGAAAAACACGGACAAGCGACGCATACGACCTCCTTTGACGGCGCGGCGGACGACACGTCGGCCGGCCCACGAAATCCGTCTATCTTACACGCGCGGCATCCGGCAGCCGGCGTCGGCATCCGCTACAATGCTCCGCTGCTCGTTCCACCGCATCGCTCCCGCCATGACGCCACCAGACATTGCCGCCCCACAAGCGGGCACAGACCGCTTCTCCGTCCTCGCGCTGACCACGCCCGTCGCCATGGGCTACATCCCGCTCGGCACCGTGTTCGGCTTCCTCTTCGTGCAGGCCGGCGCCGAGTGGTGGCTGGCCGTGCTGTCGAGCGTCATCGTCTTCGCCGGCGCGGCGCAGTACATGATGATCCCGATGCTCGTCGCCGGGCTGCCGGTCGGCGCGATCGCGCTGGCGACGCTGATCGTCAATCTGCGCCATGTCTTCTACGGCCTGTCGCTGCTCAACAAGTTTCCGCCGCACGGCCTCTTGCGCTGGTACATGGTCTTCGCGCTGACCGACGAGACGTATTCGGTGCTGACGACGGTGCCGGCCAATACCAGCCACAAGAAAATGGCGCTCGTCGCGCTGCTCAACCAGTCGTGGTGGGTGCTCGGCACGCTGATCGGCGCTGTCGTCGGCGCGCAGGCGCAGATCACGCTGGCCGGTCTCGACTTCGTGCTCGCTTCACTCTTCGCCGTGCTCACCGTCGAACAATGGCGCACCAGGAAGAGCCCGGCACCCTTGTGGGTGGCGCTCGCCGCCTACGCCGTCGCCTATCCGCTGGCGGCCAGACACGCGCTGGTCATCGCCATCGCCTTGAGCATTGCGGCCGGCATGATGTGGAAACCGAAATCGGCAGCCGCGGGAGAACACGCATGATCGAGACGCGCTATGTGATCGGCGTCATCGCCGCGATGGGCCTCGTCACCTTTGCGCTGCGCGCCCTGCCCTTCGTCGGCGCGCAGTGGCTGAACAAGCACCCGCTCGTGCAGCGCCTCGGGCAGTTCCTGCCGCTGGCGATCATGACGCTGCTGACCATCCATTCCGCCGCCGGCTCGGCACGCGAGCACGCGGCCGGCCCATTCCCCGAACTGATCGCGATTGCGCTGGTCGCCGTCCTGCAATGGCGCACGCGCAACGCGCTGCTGAGCATCCTCGTCGGCACGGCGGCCTACGTGGCGATGCGCAACTTCGCCTTCGTCTAGGCTTCCGGCGTCTTGTCGCGTACGCCGCAGAACATCGAGAACGCCGTATCCACCAGCGAGCGTTCGAGGTCGCGGACGATGAAGACGAGACGACTCTTGCGGTCGTTGTAGGGCGCTTCCTTCGGCCAGTCATCGAGCCGCGTGTAGGGGTAGTTCACGTGCTGCACGCACTGGACGACGCGCGGCTTGTAGTCACCGACGACGTTGAGTAGACCTTTGACGCGCAGGATTCGGTCACCGGCAGTGCGCAGCAGCATGTCGATGGCCTCGACGAAAGCCCCCCACTGCAGCGGCTCGTCGAACGTAAGCGAGAAGCTGTAGACATGCGCGTCGTGACGGTCGACGTCGTGATGGTGGTGATGGCCGCTCGCCTTGCGCCGTTCGGCACGCACGTTCTCCTCGGCAAGCCAGCCGGCGACGTCGGGCGACTTGCCCTCGGGCTCGTACAACCCGCAGCCGGTGATCGCCGCCAGCGCGACTTCGCCCTTGCGGACTTCGACGATCGACGCCGCCGGGTTGAGGCGCGCGAGGAGCGGTTTGATCGCCTGCAACTGCTCGTCGGAAGCGAGATCGCACTTCGTGAGCAGCAGGCGGTCGGCCATCGCGACCTGCTTCACCGCCTCGGCGTGCTGCGCGAGCTGGCCTTCGGCGTGCGTGGCATCGACCACGGTCACCACGCCGTCCATGCGATAGCGCTCGCTGACGAAGAAGTCGTCCATCAGCGTGTAGATCACCGGCGCCGGGTCGGCGAGCCCGGTCGTTTCGATGACGACGCGCCTGATCGGTTTCAGTTCGCGCCGCATGCAGCGCATGAAGAGGTCGGTCAGGCTGCGCGTCAGGTCGTCGCGCACCGTGCAGCAGATGCAGCCGGAGTCGAGCATGATCACATCCTCGTCGAGCTTGGCGACGAGATGGTGATCGACGGCGACCGAGCCGAATTCGTTGATCAGCACGGCGGCGTCGGCCATCTCGGGCTGGCGCAGCAGGTGGTTGAGCAGCGTGGTTTTGCCGGCGCCGAGAAAGCCGGTGAGGATGGTGACCGGAATCTGCCGGTCGGCGTCTTGGTGTTGGGTCATGGTGCGGGCGCCGTGCAGGCGTCAATGCAGGAGTTGCAGGTTCGGGGTGCGCTTCAGGTTCAGGTTGATCACCAGCACGCGCTTGCCGAGCAGGACGATGCTGCCCGAAGTGCGGTCGTTGCCGGTGTCGCTGTATTCAAAGTCGTAGATGCGGCTGAGGCGCAGGACGCCGTTGCCGTCGCGGCGCAGGCTGAGGCGGTGGATGGCGACCGTCTCGTCGAGCAGTTGCAGGCCTTCCGCGTGGCACGCGGCGCGCGTCGCCGAGATCGCCATCTGGCGCACGCCGAGGCTGTCGAGCCAGAGCCAGGCGCCGCCGCCGAGCAGGAGAAGTCCAATGAGGTCGAGAAAATCCATGTGCACAGCCTAACCGAAATCGCCGCACGGGCGACGCGGCAAGCGAACGACGGGCCTATCGTCCGCTCCTGATGCGCAGCTCGCGCAGCTTCATGTGCGCCGATTCGAAGGCGAACTGCTGGATCAGGCGGCCGAGTTCGGCCGTTGCCGGGCCGAGCGCGGCGTGCAGCGTCCGGGCGTTGCGCGCGAAGACATCGATGGCGTCCGTATCGTTCTTGTTGAGCAGTGCGTCGAGTTCGTCGAGCAGTGCGCGCAGCGTCGCCGGTTCCGGCAGCTCGGCCGTTGCCGGGAGCACTTCGACGGCGGGCGGCAGCGCGTCGCCGATCCGTACGAGTTGCGCCTCGATCGCTGCGATGCCGGGGTGGAAGAGGCTGACGTCGAGCGCTCCACCCTTCCACGCGCGGATCATGTTTTCGAGGTGTTCGGCACAGCGCGCGACTTCCTCGACGCCGAGGTTGGCGCTCGTGCCCTTGAGCGTATGGACGAGGTTGCGCGCCGCGCCCAGGTCGTCGGCCTTGAGCAGGGCGCCGAGTTTGTTCATATCGTCCGCGTGCGCCTCGACCAGCCGGCTGAGCAACTCGAGGTACTTGACCGCGTTGCCGCGCAGCGTCGACAGGCCGCGCTTGATGTTCATGCCGGGCAGCGCGGCAAGCCTCTCGAGCGTTTCCTCGGGGTATTCCGCGTGCCTGCGCTGCGGCGCCGAATCGACAATCGGGGTGTCCGTCGCGTGCCCGGCCACATTGCTGGCGCACACCGTGGCGAGCCAGAGCTGGATCGTCTGGTACAGCGCCTCGGGCTTCACCGGCTTGGTCAGGAAGTCGTTCATGCCGGCTTCCTCGCAGGCCATGCGGTCCTCGTCGAAGGCGTTGGCCGTGATCGCGACGATCGGCTTCCGCTCCCAGCCGGGAAGCTGGCGTATCGTGCGCGTCGCTTCCAGACCGTCCATATTCGGCATCTGCATGTCCATGAGGATGAGGTCGATCGACTGGGTACGCGCCTTCTCGACCGCCTGCAGGCCGTCCTCGGCCGTTTCGACAAGGAGACCGACGGCGTGCAGCAATTCGAGGATGACTTCCCGATTGACCGAATGGTCTTCCGCCAGCAGCAACCGCGCGCCGGCGTGGTCGCGGCGCAGGCGGGTTTCGGATTTGACGGCGCTTGTTTCGGGAGACGTCAGCATGACGCCGTGCCCGCGCTGCAAGCGCGCCGTAAACCAGAAGGTGCTGCCGCTGCCGAGCGCGCTCTCGGCGCCGGCTTCGCCCCCCATCAGCTGCGCCAGGCGCCGGGTGATCGCCAGCCCGAGGCCGGTACCGCCGTGCTGGCGCGTGGTCGAGGCGTCGGCCTGTTCGAAGTCCTCGAACAGGCGGTCGACCTCTCCCGGCGGGATGCCGTGACCGCTGTCCTCGACTTCGAAGCGCACGAGCAGCTCATTGCCATCGTCGCCGGATTCCTCCAGCAGCCTGGCGCGGATGGCGATGCGGCCGTGCTCGGTGAACTTGACGGCGTTGCCGGCGTAGTTGAGCAGGGCCTGGCGCAGGCGCGTCGGGTCGCCGCGCAGCCAGAGCGGGACCGAGTCCCGATCGAGCTCGACGCGCAAACCCTTGTCGCGCGCCGACTGGCCGATGATCGAGCCGATGCTGTCGAGGATCGCCGAGAGCGGGAAGTCGGTGTGCTCGAGATGCAGGCGGTTGGCCTCGATCTTCGACAGGTCGAGGATATCGTTGATGATCGACAGCAGGTGGCGGCTCGAACTGTCGATCTTGTCCAGGCGCTCGATCTGTTCCGGCGTCGCGCCCTTGCGCCGCAGAAGGTAGTTCAGGCCGATGATGGCGTTGATCGGCGTGCGGATCTCGTGGCTCATGTTGGCGAGGAAGCGGCTCTTCGCCAGGCTCGCCGTCTCCGCGATCTGGCGCGCGTGCGACAGCTCCTCGGTGCGGCTCTTGACCACCTCTTCGAGGTGATGCCGGTAGCGGTCGAGTTCCTCGCCGATGCGTTTCTTTTCGCTGATGTCTTCCTTGACCGCCACGTAGTGCGAGATGCGGCCGTCGGCCTGGCGTAGCGGCGTGACGATGGCGAACTCGACGTATTCGCTGCCGTCCTTGCGCCGATTGATGAACTCGCCCTTCCACGGCAGGCCCAGGGAAAGCGCCGCCCACATGGCGGTGTAGGTGGCGTTCGGCGTGCGGCCCGAATTCAGGATGCGCGGATTCTGCCCGATCAGTTCCTCGCGCGCGTAGCCGGAGTTGTCCAGGAAGGACTGGTTGACGTACTCGATGTGCGCCGCGGTATCGGTGATGACGATGCTCTCCGGGCTCTGTTCGAGCGCTTGCGACAGCTTGCGCAGCTCGTCTTCGCCGGCCTTGCGCTCGGCTTCGCGCGAGAAGTTCTCGAGCGCGAAGCCGATGTCGGCGGCCATTTCGACGAGCAGCCTGCGCGTGTCGTCGTCAAACGCGTTCTTTTCGCCCGAGTAGAGCACGAAGACGCCGACGGCAACGCCGTGCCGGATCAGCGGCAGCGCGGCCGACGACGCCCAGCCGGCGCGCACGGCCTGGTCGCGCCAGGGTTCGGTAAGCGGGTCGTGCATGAAGTCCTGGACCCAGACCGCTTGCCGTCGCCGCATCGATTCGCCGGCGGCGCCGTTGCCGAACGCGACTTGCGGGCCGGGTAGGGCCGCAATATCCGCCAGGTAGCCGGCTTCGTCGCCGCAACTGGCAACGGGTCGGAAGGTGCCGTTTGCTGTGTCGGCGATACAGATGGCGGCCATCTTCAGTCGGCCAAAGCGCACCGCCGAGCGACAAATCAACGGAAAGAGCTCAGCCTCGGACTTGCAGCGGACGATCGCCTGGTTGCACTCCGAGAGCGCGGCGTAGAGCTGGCCGAGGCGCGTGATCTTCTGTTCGGCGTGTTTGCTCTCGGTGACGTCGAGCGAGATGCCGAACGAGCCGATGACCGTCCCGTCGCCGTCGCGCAGCGGCCCCTTGGTCGCGACGAAGAGGCGCTCGCCGTCGACCGTGACCACGCGTTCCTCGCAGGTGTGGATGCGGTTCTCCTCGATGGCGCGACGATCGTTGGCGCGCAGCGCCTCGGCCTGTTCCACCGGAAGAAACTCTTCGTCCCGCTTGCCGACGATGGCGGCCACCGGTTGCCCCATCGCCCGCGCCGCCTCACGGTTGGCCAGGAGATAGCGGCCGTCGTGATCCTTGGCGAAGATGGCGCTGGTCGAGTTGTCGACGACCGCCGAGAGCAGCTCGAAGGTGCGCGACTGCTTCTTCAGCGCCGCGACTTCGCGCCGCGAGGCGGCGACGATCTGGCCGGCATAGCGCCGGATCAGGGCGTAGAGCAGCAGCGAGGTGACGGCGACAAAGAGCCAGCCCTTGATCGTGCTGGCGAGCGTGATCTGCGCCGGGTCGGCAAACAGCCAGGCAACGGCCGTGTCCGACAACAGTATCCAGAGCCCGGCGAAGATCGCATAGACGAGGACGACGCGCAGCGCCGCGCCGGTCGGGCTTGAGCGTTGCGCGGAGTCGGCGGGGTCCTTGTTCATGGCGTGGTGCGTGCGGGCGTTGGTTCGGCGTCACGGTAGCGGTCGGCAATCGCGGTGAACGCGGCGAATCCTGCGAGGAAGGCGTCGGTCGCGTCGGGGTCGAAGTGCCGGCCACGCCCGTCGGCGATGATCGTGCGCGCCTCTTCGTACGAGAACGCGTGCTTGTAGGCGCGCTTGCTGATCAGCGCGTCGAACACGTCGGCAATCGCCATCAGGCGCGCCGAGACGGGGATCGCGTCGCCGGCCAGCCCGTCCGGGTAGCCGCTGCAGTCCCATTTCTCGTGGTGCCAGTGCGCGATCTCCTTGGCCAGCGCGAGGAAGGCGAGCGGCATCTCGATGTCGCTCTCGGCCTGCTCGATGGCGTCGCTGCCGAGCTTGGCGTGCGTCTTCATGATCGCCCACTCGTCGGGCGTGAGCTTGCCCGACTTCCGGAGGATGTGGTCGGGGATGCCGACCTTGCCAATGTCGTGCAAGGGCGCCGAGCGGTGCAGGAGGTCGATGTAGCGGTCGCTCAGCGTCGCGGCAAAGCGCGGGTGGTGTTGCAGCAGGTTGGCGAGCAGCTGCACGTAGCCCTGCGTGCGCAGGATGTGGTTGCCGGTTTCCGGGTCACGCGTTTCGGCCAGGTGCGCCAGCGCGCGGATGCTGACACGCTGCGTCAGGTCGTTTTCGGCCATGCGGTGCGCGACTTCGGCTTCGAGCGCGGCGTTCTGGTCCTGCAGCCAGTCGCGCGCCATCTTCGCCTCGAGTTGCGTATGCACGCGCGCGAGGACGACGGTCGGCATGATCGGCTTGGTGATGTAGTCGGCGGCGCCGAGCTTGAGGCCGCGCTCCTCGTCGCCGGCGTCGGCCAGCGCGGTGAGGAAGACGACGGGAATGTCGCGCGTGACCGGCGAGTCCTTGATGCGTGCCAGTACCGAATAACCGTCCATGCCCGGCATCATCACGTCGAGCAGGATGAGGTCGGGCTTCGGCGAGCTGTTGGCGACGCGCAGGCAGCCTTCGCCGGAATTCGCCGCGAGCACCCGGTACTGCGGCCTGAGCAGTTCGCTCAGGATGATCAGGTTGTCGGCCGAGTCGTCGACGATCAGGATGACTGGATTGTTTGCGGTCGCCATGCGCGTTGGCCAAAATTATGTCTGTGAATAGTCTGTTGATCCGGCACGAAGAAGTCTCAACTCCCGTTCGGGCTGAGCCTGTCGAAGCCCGCCCCCTTCGACAAGCTCAGGGCGAACGGACTTCAAACATTATCGCGCCGGATCAATAATCCTGTTTGTACCATTCAACGTCGAGCCGGATCAAGAAGGTGTGTTCGCAAGCATGGGTCGTTGCGAAATCAGCCCCTGAATTTCCCCAACGGCTACCGATTTTTTGATAGGGGTAGAGAAGGACGTGTAGGTTCTCCCCTCCTGCACGCCCGTTGTCGCGCCATTGTTTTTTCTTGGTTTGCCGATCTTCCCACCGTTTGTCCATTCGCCCCGTTGGCGGCGGGCTACTGCGCGGGGCAGGCAATTGCGGTAAAATCAGGCGCTTTCCATGGTCGAAGCGCCTGCTCGGCGCATGCTGTTCAGCGTCACCAAGAACGTTTTCCGTAGGTTTCATCCGGCCGGTAAGTCCGCCGTTTTGCATCTCTCTTTTCTTTTAAGGATCGAACCATGAGTACCCTGGTAGAACAGTTGAAGAAACTGGAATCGCACCAGTCGATTTTCGAATCGGCCGTCCGCCAGCTTCCGCTTCCCGTCTGCGCCGCATTCGGCTCGTCCGCCCAGCCGCAGGCGCTTACCTTCGCGAACAGCTCGCGCGTGCTCAGCACCAAGGACAGCGACAGCGTCGCCAAGAGCTTCCCGAACTCGGTGCAGGCTTCCGGCAACGTCGTTCTTTCCTCGGCTGGCGCCAACGCCAAAGTTGCCCAGGGTAAGCGCGTTGCGGTCCTGTTCTCCGGCGGCCCGGCTTCCGGCGGCCATAACGTCGTCTGCGGCATCAAGCGCGTGCTCGGCAATGGCAACACGCTGTTCGGCGTCAAGCCCGGCCCGAAGGGTCTGCTCAAGGGCAACCTGTTCGAGATCACCGACGCTGACGTCGACACGATCATCAACACCGGCGGTTTCGACTTCCTCGGCACCGACCGCACCAAGATCAAGACCGACGAGCAGTTCCAGCAAGTCAAGGACACCTGCGTCAAGCACAACCTCGACGCCATCGTCGTCATCGGTGGTGACGACTCCAACACCAATGCCGCCGTGCTCGCCGAGTTCCTGTTCAAGGGCGTCAAGGCCGACGGCTCGGGCGTGCAAGTGATCGGCGTGCCGAAGACCATCGACGGCGACCTGCAAATCGGCGACCTGCTGCCGATCTCCTTCGGCTTCGACACGGCGACCAAGATCTACGCCGAAGTCGCCGGCAACATCCTGCAGGACACCCGTTCCTCGCTCAAGTACTGGCACTTCATCAAGCTGATGGGTCGCTCGGCCTCGCACGTCGCGATCGAAGTCGCGCTGCAAGTCAAGCCGGCCGTCTGCATCATCTCGGAAGAAGTCGCCGAGAAGAAGATGTCGCTCGCTTCCATCGTCGAGCAGATCGCGCAAACCGTCGTCCTGCGCTCGAAGAAGGGCATGAACTACGGCGTCGTGCTGATTCCGGAGGGTCTGATCGAGTTCATCCCGGAAATGAACACGCTGATCGCCGAACTGAACGACCAGCTCGCGCACCACGCCGACGCCTTCGCCGCGCTGGCCGACGCCGACAAGGCCGGCTTCATCCAGGGCAAGCTCTCGGCCGCCAACGCCGCGCTGCTCGCTTCGCTGCCGGCCTACGTCGTCAAGATGCTGCTCGCCGACCGCGACTCGCACGGCAACCTGCAAGTCTCGCTGATCCCGACCGAGCAACTGCTGGTCGACATGGTCAAGGCCCGCGTCAAGCAGATCGAAGCGACCGTGCCGTTCGCCGCGCACTGCCACTTCCTTGGTTACGAAGGCCGCTGCGGCGCGCCGACGCTGTTCGACGCCGCCTACACCTACAACCTCGGCCTGACCGCCGGCTCGCTGATCCTCGACGGCCGCACCGGCTACATGGCGACGGTGACCGACCTGACCGCCGGCGGCAAGCCGCAGGCGATCCCGCTGACCGGCCTGCTCAACATCGAGCGCCGCCACGGCAAGGACGAGTTCGTGATCGAGAAGGCGCTGGTCAAGATGGATTCGGCCGCGATGAAGTTCTTCGAAGCCCGCCGCGCCGACTGGGCCGCCGACGACCTCTTCGCCTCGCCCGGCCCGCGCCAGTTGTGGGGCCCGGTCGCCCACCAGCAACCGATCAGCGTCGCGCTGAACTCGAACTCCGACTCGCTGGCGTTCAAGATCGGCTAAGAAGCGTCACCAAGGGCCATCTCCGGATGGCCTGGTAGCAGACAAGACAAAGCCCCGAATTCCGGGGCTTTGTTGTATCGGGGTGTTGCGGAATCGCCTGCCCGACTACGGACAGAGAATGGTCTGCGTGCGGGCTGAACGAACTTGATGACGCTTTCGACTTCGTCGAGCGTTGTGTCAAACCACTCTGTTTCAGGCGGATGGTTGATCATGTGCTGACCGGCCTCCCGAGCTTATGAGCACTGGTGCGGGTTGCTGCGGGGAGCTGCACACAACATCACATTCCACGTCTTCGGGAAGCCTTCCCACACGGCCTTGGCTTCAACGGGATTGCTCCAGCTGAACAGCGGCAGCAGGTTCTGTTCGGTCCAAGAGCGATCCACGCGGAAAAATGCGATCAACCGAGAACCCATCAACACCCGGCCGTGGCGGAATCGATCTATCTGCGCGTCGCACAGTGTGGTGAAAATGGGCTTCAAGTCAGCAGGAAGCAGATCGTTGTCATTCGGGTTCTGCTTGAAACAAAGATTGATCAGCGCTTGCGTGATATGCCCAATGGGGTGGTTGATTGCAGAGCCAACGGGGTCGTAGGTTTCGACGCCATTGCGGATGCTGCGAGAAGCAGCATCGGCGATGCACGGTCATAGGGTGCAGGCCGTCGAATCAGGCTGAAGCTCAGCTTGGTGTCCACTTCGTCACGGGGCTGCACGCCAAAGCGAGACAGATCGCCGTGCCCAAAATGTTCATGCGCGAAGGGCTCCAGCAGCCAGTCCAGTGAAGGGGCTGGATTGAAATCGGCGAAGCGCTTTGCCGGTAAGCCGGATTCGTCCGACAAGGCCCAAAGCATCCGCCCGACGAAATCGTCCTGCTGCGCGCTCTCCTGCGGGCGCGTCAGGGCGTGTTTGACAACGATGGCTTCTTTGCCCTGCACGCCCGTCACGGTAGGTTTCTGCCCAAGTGTGCAGGGTCTGGTGCAGCGCGGAATGGTCGCAGATACGCCAAGCCAAAATCACCGCTGGTCACCACCAGACGGTTCAGGGCAGTGTCGTCCAGTTTTTCGGGCAGCAAGCCGTGCAGGTAGACCAGCCCGTTCCAACGGCTGTTCTTTGGAATCGGCAGCATTGGGGCTGCTTGGGCTTGGAATGTTTGACCAGTGCGTTTGGCCGCTACATGGAAGATGCGGTCGAAGTTGGTGGTGACCAGCCGTAGCGCACCCTCACGGCTGCGCGCCAGACGCAACAGCGCGGCCTGTGTATCGACAGCACCCTTGCGGCGGAGCTTCGGCTTCAGCGCCTGCGCCAGCGCACGACGGACGGCCAGACGTTGGCCCGGCAGGCGTCGATCCAGCAGATCGAGCGTGGCGTCGAACTGCCCGCGTTCGAATGCCTCGCGCTCGATGTCCGAACGCGCCGTTCCGTTCAGCCGATAGATCTGTTCCACCAGCCCCTTGAAATCGGGCAAGCCGGCGGGATAGGAAATGCCTGCCCCACAGAACAACACCACGCGGCCTTCCTCATGCGCCTGCAGGAGCGCATCCGGGATGTCCGGGGCCGTGGGTGACGAACTGCACTTAACTCTCTCCGACAAACACCCGTTCCAGCGTCGCGGGCAGCAGCGCAGCGTTGGCTTCGCGGATGGCGGTGTGTTTGGCCTTGAGGGCGGCAACTTCGGCTTGCAGGCGGTCGAAGGTTTGCTGCACGACCAGCGGTGGCATGGGTACTTCGATGGCCATCAGCTTTTCCAGCCCGAGCGTGCGGTTGCGGCCAGCCCCGCCGGGTGACGCTTCGCCAATCTTCAGCATCCCGTCGTCAGTCAAGAATTGGTAGCGCAGAAACTCGGCGGTCGTCAGTTCTGGGTTGGCCTGACAGGTGATGAAGCGATGAGAGCCGAAGCGACCCGCGTCCTCGGGCTGGGCAATGGCAATTGCGCCTTCCCACGCAAAGACGTTCGAAAACAGCAGGTCGCCGGGTTCGATGCGGTACAGGCGCTTTGTGCCAACGTCGCCGCCAGACAGCGGCGGCTTGTGGAAGGTGCCTTTGCCGAAGGAACGGATGCCAAGTTCCGGATAGCTGCCGTTGAGGTCGATGGACTGCTCCCGGCGTACCAGCGGCGCCACTTCAGCCATCGGCCGCAGCGGCGCACCGGCAATGACATCGCGGGAATGCAGGGCCAGCAGGTGTTCGGCGTCGCGCTCGACGGCATCCAGATGGGCTTCGAGCTGCCGGGTTTTCTCAGTCAGCGCGTCGAGGCGGGCGACGAGGGCTTGTTGTTCGGCGAGCGGCGGAAGGGGAATTTCAACGCCAACAATGTCGGCCACTTTCATGGACATGTTGGCAGTACCTTGCATCAGCGGGATCAGCAAGGTTTCCATGCAGGCGCTCAGGTAGAAGTAGGCATAACGTGCCATTACGCGTTCCGGCGCACGATTGATGCACGCACAGAGGATTGAGCCAACAGCAAAATCACCTTTGATGTGATGCAAGCGTTTGAGGCTCGCGTGACCATGACCCGTTGCGGATATCAAAGGAATGCAGACAGCATCTCCCGAGAAGTGCGGCTCGAAGTGCGAGGCGAAAACTTCGCCTGTGGTGACTAAAGGAAATTCACCTGGCGTCGCCGCCATGATTCCGATTTTTCCCTTTTCGACATAAAACAGGTCGCCCAAGGCGGCTTTAGGCCACGCCTTCATTCGTCGGCCTCCGTATCGCCACCACGCGCAATCCGTCGCGCTTCCAGTTCGCGCTGCGTTTTCTCCAGCTCGGCTTCCAGCAGCTTCACATCGGGTAGTACGGTCTGGTATTCGGCAGCCATGATCTTGTTGGGCAGGCCGTCCAATGCGTAGCGCGCCAGCGCTGACTTGGAACGGGCGCACAGGATCAGACCCACAGGCGGGTTTTCATCAGGCAGCGTCCAGTGCTCGCGGGCATAGTTGCAGTACATGTGCATCTGACCGACATCGGCGTGGCTGAGTTCGCCCAGTTTCAGATCGATGATGACCAGGCAGCGCAGGCGGCGGTGGAAGAACAGCAGGTCCACACGAAACCAGCTTTCGTCGATGCGCAGCCGTCGCTGGCGGCCGACAAAGGTGAATTCGCTGCCCAGCTCCAGCAGGAAATCTTCCAAACGGTGGATCAGTGCGCCCTCAAGGTCGGACTCGGAGTATTCGTCCTTGAGATTCAAAAATTCAAGGACATACGGGTCCTTGATGGCTTCATCCGGGGTGAGCGCATCGCCGGGTAGAGGGTGGCTGCCCTTTTCCAGCATGGTGCTTTTGTTTTTCGACAGCAGGGCCCGGGTGTAGAACTGGCTGCCTATTTGGCGGTCGAGCTGGCGCACGCTCCAGCCGCCGCGCAGGGCTTCGGCTTCGTAGAAATCCCGTTCTTCGGCGGAGCGGGGGCGACGCATCAAATGAATGTAGTGAGTCCAGGAAAGGGGGAATGCTTGAGCCAATTGGTTCAGATCGAAATTCCGAACCACTGGTTCGGATTTCGCAGCTTGCAGCCCCGGCGGCAATTTCCGAATCAGTGATTCGGAAATTCTCTCGGGAGGGTAGGTCTTGTAGAACAGCCGCATGGATTCGAGAGAATCCACTCCAAAACCGCGACCGAAGCGGGCCGAAAGGTCAACGGACAAACGCTTCAACAGGGCTTTCCCATACTTGGCTCGTTCCTGCCCGCCCTGTTCAAACTCGACAATGCGACGACCAATTTCCCAATAGCTGGCGGTCATCAGCGCATTGACGCTGCGCGCGGCAGCGCTGCGGGCCGATTCCAGCAGAGTGACGATGTCGGTGTGAACGGCCGTGTAGCCGGCTTGGTCCGGCACGGTAGGTGTGGTGCGGTCGGTCATGCCTGCACCTCAGCAACCAGCGCCTCGATCTCCCCCAAGAGACGCATCACCTCAGCCTCGTGGCTGCGCATGGAAGCAATCAGGTCCTTCGGATCTGCATGTTCCAGCCCAGCCTTGGCATGGGGATTCTTGAGGTCGAGGTTGTAAATCGGCCAGTACAGGGCATCCCCCTCGGACTGGGCAGACTTGGCGTTCTGATCAAAGGCGGATTGCTTGTTCTTGAGCGCCTTCAAGCGGTCTTGCAGCTCAGCCTTCTGTCCGTTGGCTGCGGCCTGGATGGCTTGCTCCAACTCTCGAATGGGTTTGCCCAGAGCGATGGCAGCGTTGCGTTCGCTTTCCGCCCGCTGCCAGTGTGGCGTGGCGGCTGCGACAGCGGCTTCGCGCTTGGCGGCAAAGTCCACTTTCCACGCCTGCGGGCCTTCCTCGCGGGCGTTCCACCACGCCAGGGCCGGGGCGAATTCCTCGAACTGCAGTGGCGCGGTCTTGCTGTACTTCTTGCGACCTTCAGGCAGCGGCAGTTCGTAATACCAGAGGGTGTCGGTGGGGCCACCACGCTCGAAAAACAGCAGGTTGGCCGGGATATCGGTGTACGGAGCGAACACGCCTTGGGGCAGGCGCACGATGGTGTGGAGCTTGAACTCCTTGAGCATCTCCTCCTTGACGACGGCGCTGATGCCATCACCAAACAAGGTGCCGTTGGGCACGACCACCGCAGCACGGCCACCGCGTGTGGCGGGCTTGCGATGTGTGGGATGTGAGGGCACCGGCGCACCGGCCACGCGCAGCTTGCGCATGATGTATTGCAGGAACAGCAGCGCCGTTTCCGCCGTCTGCATATTGGGTGGGAAGTTGGCCTTGATGCCGACTTCTTCTTCACCGCCAAACGGTGGGTTGGTGAGGATGACGTCCACGCGCTCGCTGTGGCCGATTTCGTTGATCCGCCGTTCCAGCGTATTGCCATAAGCAATTTGCGGTGCTTCCAGCCCGTGCAGCAACAGGTTCATCTGCGCCAGCATGTAGGGCAGCGGCTTGGCTTCCTGTCCGTAAAGCGTGTCGCGTTGCAGGCTGCGCCGTTGATCTGGAGCGCTCACCTGCGGTGCGATGTGATCGTAGGCCTCAACCAGAAAACCGCCCGTGCCACAGGCAGGATCCAGCACCGTTTCTCCCAAACGCGGATCGCTGACCTGCACCATGAAGCGCACGACCGGGCGCGGGGTGTAGAACTCGCCTGCGTCACCCGCTGCATCGCGCATTTCGCGCAGCATCGATTCGTACAGGTGCGAGAGCGTGTGGATTTCTTCGCTGGCCGAGAAGTGGATGCCGTTGATCTTGTTGATGATGTCGCGCAGCAGGTAGCCACTGACCATGCGGTTCTGCACGCCCTTGAACACGTTGGCGATGACTTCGCGCTGGCTGCCTTTTTCGCCTTCGCCTGCCAAGCTGCGCAGATAGGCGAACAGGCCTTTGCCGGTGCTGCCATCGGCACGCACGGTGAATTCCTGGCTGATGAAAGCCAGCAGTTCATCACCGGTGATGCCATCTTCGCGAGCGGCCCAGTCGCGCCAGCGATAGGGAGACTCGATGATGGGCTGATAGCGTTTGCCGTCGAGCTCGGATTCTTCCTCGTGCACAATTTCGAGGTCGTCGAGGAACTTGAGGAACATCACCCAGGTAAGTAGCGGCAGGCGGTCCACGTCACCGTTGAGGCCCTTGTCCTTGCGGAGGATCTTGCGGGCAGTGCCGATCAGCGCAGACAGGTTTTCACGCGTGGTGAGCGGCGTTTTCGCTTTGCGCGGCGCGCGGGACTTTTTTTCGCCGGCTGACGTTGCCTTCGTTGCAGATTTGGCCATGGGATGCGTTTCTCGTTATTGGTAGAGCGCGGTCTGCAGCCGGGATACAGCGTCCTTCATTCCGCGCACGCCGCCGAAGTGACGGGTGGCGATTTCGGAAGGACTGCCGTAGCGGTCGAAGGGTTGCACCTTCATCAGCTCGGACAGCGCATTGAATTGCAGGATGCCGCGCTCGACATAGCGGTCGAGCAGCAGCGACAGAATTTCACGGGCGACTTCACTGTATCGGCCATGTTGGGCGAACAGGTCTTGGGCCTGACGTTTGGCAGCTTCCGCACGCTGGCGGCGCGTGAGTAGCGGCGCATTCCAGGCCAGATGGCACAACAGATCGAACGGATCGGCATCGGGCTGTTCGCTGCTGGCTGCCAGTTCCTCAAAACTGATGCCGCGCTCGGTCAGCTCG
Organism: Propionivibrio sp.; assembly: GCF_017995515.1. Taxonomy (GTDB): domain Bacteria; phylum Pseudomonadota; class Gammaproteobacteria; order Burkholderiales; family Rhodocyclaceae; genus Propionivibrio. The sequence goes on along the minus strand of NZ_JAGOIT010000001.1, from coordinate 73,771 downwards.
CGCAGCACTTCAGAGCGGGTATCGGGGTTGGCCCAGGCCGATTGCAGTACCTCGCGCGTGGGATAAAGCGTGCGCACGGCGCGGCCGGAATAGTCGGTGTACTTGACCACCTGCAGTTTTTTGCCGTCGGTGTCGAGGTCATAGACCAAGTGGCCGATGACTTCGACTTCGCCGCCGTCGATGTAGAACTTGCGCGGCTCCGCCGGTGGCTCCGTGATGATTTCGCCGTTGCCACCTGCATCATCGCCCTGTTCCGTTTCGACCACGTATTCCGCTTCAGGCTCAGCCACGCCCGGCACTTCGTCTGCGGTGGTGTCGACGACCTCACCCGATTCGTCGATCGTTACTTCTTCGATGCGAGCAGGATCACCGTCGAAATTCGGGTCGGCAAAGTGCTGCGTGGCCGTACCGGTGAAGTCGATGATGTTGAAATACTCTTTGCCGTAATCCACCTTCAGCCGCGTGCCACGACCGACGATCTGCTTGAACTCGGACCGCGAGCCCACCACACGTGCCAGGACCACGTTTTTGACCATTTCGGCATCGACGCCGGTCGTCAGCAATTGAGATGTAGTGAGGATGACCGGCGTGGGCTTGTCCACGTCCTGGAAGTGCGACAGATGGGTAAGGCCAATGGCCCCCTCATCGGCGGTGACGCGGCAGACGTAGTCGGGGTACTGCTTGACCAGATCGCTGTTCAGGTTGATCAGTTCCTGTCGCATTTCGGCGGCGTGTTCCTGATCCACACAGAACACCAGTGTCTTGGCAAAGCGGTCGGTACCTTTGAGCAGATCGGTCAGGTGGCGGGCCATCGCCCGTGTGCGCGAGCGCAGGGCAACGACACGTTCGAAGTCCTTGGTCTGGTATTCGTCATCAGGTACTTCACGCCCATAACGATCCAGCTCATCCTTGCTGGGTCGCCAGCCTGCGGCATCGACTGTGGTGATGACGCGGTGCACGCGATACGGTGCCAGGAAGCCGTCCTCGATACCTTGGCGCAGGCTATAGGTGTAGACCGGGTTGCCGAAGTATTCATAGCTGTCGCGGGATTCCTCGCGCAGCGGCGTGGCGGTCATGCCGAACTGCACGGCAGGTTCGAAATAATCCAGCACCGCACGCCATGCGCTTTCGTCCCGGCTGGAGCCGCGATGGCATTCGTCAATGATGATGAGATCAAAAAAATCGGGCCGGTACTGGCGAAAGACATCTGAACTGGCGGTGGTCAGTGCCTGATAGATGCCGAAGTACATATCCCGGCTCTGACTGGTGTCGCCGCCGGCAATCTTGTGCCTGGCATCGCCAAAGGGCGCGAACATCTTCGCCATCGGGTCATCGACCAGGATGTTGCGGTCGGCCAGGAAAAGGATCTTGGGACGGCGGTGTTCGCCGGTTCGGTTCCAGCGGCTGTTCCACAACTTCCAGCAGATCTGGAAAGCCACGCAGGTCTTGCCGGTGCCAGTGGCCAATGTGGCAAGGATGCGTTTTTGACCCAGCAGGATCGATTCGATGACCCGATTGATCGCGATCTGCTGGTAATAGCGCGGCACCTTGCCTGAAACGAGGTTGAATGGCTCCAGCAGATGGGGCGATGAATCCTTGGGCAACTGCGCGCTTCCCGTCAGCCGGGCAAACAACTCATCCGGCGAGGCGTAGCGATCCACCTCGCGCTCGGCGCCGGTGATGTAGTCGATTTCGATGATGCGGTGGCCGTTGGTGGCGTACGCAAACTTGAGGCCGAGAATCTCCGCGTACTCGCGTGCCTGCTGTACGCCGGTTTCAGCAGGCAGGCCGATTTCCTTGGCTTCGACCACGGCAAGGGGATAGTCCCGACGGTAGTACAACAGGTAGTCGGCGCGCTTCTGTTTGCCACGGCGAACCTTGCCACCAGCCACGATGATGCGGCCATTGGTGAAGCTGCGCTGCTCGCCAATGGAGTGCGGGGCCGCTCCCCAGCCTGCCTCCACCAATCGGGGGGTGACGAATTCGCGGCAGGTATCCGCTTCGGTGATCACACCATCTCGCATTGCCTCCCCCTTCATCTTGTCGTCCCTCAGTCGATCAGGATCTTGAAACTGGTTGCCAGCGCGATCGGTTCGATTTCACGCACGTTCTTTTTCAACTCGACCAGTCCGTAACCCTCCATCATCCGCAGCGTGCGTGACAGGTTGGGAACCTGCCGCCCGGTGAGTTCAGCGAGCTCCGTCAGCGACTTGGGTCGCCGGTCCCGGATGAGGCGCAGCAGGGATTGGTTGTCCTCGGACAGCACCGCCGCCATCGTGGCCATCGAGGGAAACCAGACAGTAGGCGCGTCCTTGGCTGCGCCCCCCTCCGGCTCTGCTGTTCGACGAATACCGACAACGCAGCGTTTCATCTCGGGTGTCCTGATCGACTTGGCATAAGCCGGTCATTTTATCAGTGTGGCACAACTGCAGCCAGCGTCTGATGAACAACTTGGCTTCCTGATCGTTCAGCGCGTGAATGGTGGCGTCATCCACCCACCAAGGAGCCCCGCCATGAGCACCCAACCCACCGCCGTCGACGCCTACCTCCAGCGTCTGCCGATGATCCTCGACAAGATCGATGCACTACGCCAACTGGCCGCCGACCATTTCGGCCATGACCCGGACGCCATCCACTGGGGCCACGTTGGCGACCTCGGGCGGGTGGATCAAGCGCTGGATGAGTTGCTGACGATCTTCGACGGCCAGATCAAGTGAGGAGGTGACGATGGACACCGACCAGCCCAGTTATTTACGCCTGCGCCACGCCGCCAAAAAGGCCAACCGCGAGTGCTCGGTGACGATGCTCGACAAGCTGGTGCGCGCCGAACTGCCTGCCAGTGATGACGACGCCAGCGCGCTCGATGAGCTGGTCACGGTCTGTCGACCGTCGTGCGTGTGGATGTGTGAGGGAGGCCGTGATGGAAATCCAACCCTCCCGCCAATATCAGCCCAGCCGCATCGGGCCGCTGTCGCCACGCATCGCACCCGGGCCAGACGTGCTGGATTACCAGTCGATCCGGCAGCAACTGCTTCCACCGGCAACGCGCACAGCCTTCAATGACGACGGTGTGGACGTGTTGCCACCCGTATCACAGGCACCGTGGAGCGCGCCTTCGCACAGTGTGGCGAATTGGCCTCCGCCCCTGCTTGTACGCAGGCCGCGCCGTGCGCGAATCCAGTGGCCGTGGTGGTGGCGCTGGTTGTGCATGGCCGCACGCATCGAGCGCAGCCTCACGCGATGGTGGCAGCGGCGCATCCAACGGCAACAGCAGCGACCAAGGCCACGACGCAGGTGAAACGGGTCCTTCCTCGCCACAAAACCATGCGGGAGGCGCGAGCGCGCTGCCCCGCCAGCGACAGGCCCCGCGACAGGGTCACCGGCGAGCGCATCCGCGACAAGATCGCCGCCAGCAAGGCCAAGGGGATGTGGATGGGCGGGCCGCTGCCGCTGGGCTACGACGTGGCCAATCGCCTGCTGGTGATCAACAAAGTTGAAGCCCAGCTGGTGCGCCGCATCTTCGATGATTTCATCACGATGCGCTCGGCCACGCTGATGGCCAAGGTCTATGCCGCCGAAGGCGTGCGCACCAAGGGCGGTAAGCCCTTCACCAAACAGACCCTCTACAAGATGCTGCACAACCGGATGTATCTGGGCGAGATCGTCCACAACCGATCAGCGTCGCGCTGAACTCAAACTCCGACTCGCTGGCGTTCAAGATCGGCTAAGAAGCGTCACCAAGGGCCATCTCCGGATGGCCTTGCCGCAGAGAAGACAAAGCCCCGTTTCTCGGGGCTTTGTTGTATCAGGGTGAAGTTGAATCGTCTGCCGGACTACGGGCGAGGAATGGTCTGCGCTGCGGGTTGAATAAACTTGATGACGCTTTCGACTTCCTCAAGCGTCGTGTCAAACCATTCTGTACCAGGTGCTTGGCGTTTCGAACCTCTCGCCTCAAGCGTCGAATGAATTGCGTCCTCGACCGCTGCGACGCGCTGAACCTGCCATGTCCTGAGAATGATCGGGTATTCAAAGCAGCAGGTTGTCTTGCACTGCTGGGTGACGCGTGCGTCGGCGTCCCCCGTCGTTGTCAGCCCGACTTTTATCGGGAACTTGCCGCCATCTTTCTTGGCAATTGACGGGAACGAGTAGGCGTAGATGATTCCGGCATCGTCCGATTCGATGTCTATTGCGACGGCGTCGGCTTCGGCGATTTCTTCCTCCAGCGGGATGTTCTTGAACATCCCGCCGCCCATGTTTTCGAACACCCTCAGGTTTTCGGCGAGGAATGGAATGTAGAAGCCGAAGATCGTGCTCATTCTTTCCGTCGCGTCGCTCTTTGCTTTCTTGACCTTGATTTCAAGCTGTTCGGCTGTGTAGGTTTCAGCCAGCAGCTTTTTCGAGAGCTCACGCAACAGGAACGGTTCGTCGCCAAAGGATTTGGCCGCTTCAGCGATACGCGGCAGCAACTCGTAGCGTGCGGCGTTGTAAACGTAGGATCGCGAAGCTTCGAACGGGATAGTCATTGTTGTTATTTGAACGGTTTATGGAAAAAGCCCCGGGTTCGAACCGGGGCTGATCTTGTTTCGCCTACTTGTCCTTCGCCTCGCTGCTCGACAGCAGCGGGATGCTGCCGTCGGACTGGTTGCCGAGCAGGCCGGCGCCGGTGTAGATGCCGAGTTTCTGGCGCGTGTCGATAATGTCGAGGTTGCGCATGGTGAGCTGGCCGATGCGGTCGGCCGGGGTGAAGGCGGCGTTTTCCACCTTTTCCATCGACAGGCGCTCGGGCGCGTAGGTGAGGTTGGGGCTCGACGTGTCGAGGATCGAGAAGTCGTTGCCGCGACGCAGTTCGAGCGTGACTTCGCCGGTGATCGCGCGCGCCACCCAGCGTTGCGCCGTTTCGCGCAGCATCAGCGTCTGCGGGTCGAACCAGCGGCCCTGGTAGAGCAGGCGGCCGAGCTTGAGCCCGTTGACGCGGTACTGCTCGATCGTGTCCTCGTTGTGGATGCCGGTGACGAGACGCTCGTAAACCGTGTGCAGCAGCGCCATGCCCGGGGCTTCGTAGATGCCGCGGCTCTTGGCTTCGATGATGCGGTTCTCGATCTGGTCGCACATGCCGAGGCCGTGGCGGCCGCCGATGACGTTGGCTTCGTTGAACAGTTCGACGGCGTTGGCGAAGGTGCGGCCGTTGATCGAGACCGGGATGCCTTCCTCGAAGCGCACGGTCACGGTTTCAGGTTTGACGACGACGTCCTCGCGCCAGAAGGCGACGCCCATGATCGGCTTGACGATGTTGACGCCGGCGTTGAGAAATTCGAGATCCTTGGCTTCGTGCGTGGCGCCGAGCATGTTCGAGTCGGTCGAGTAGGCTTTCTCGACGCTCATCTTGTAGTCGAAGCCGTGCTTGATGAGGTACTCGCTCATCTCCTTGCGGCCACCGAGTTCGTCGATGAAGCTCTGGTCGAGCCACGGCTTGTAGATGCGCAGCGCCGGGTTGGCCAGCAGGCCGTAGCGGTAGAAGCGCTCGATGTCGTTGCCCTTGTAGGTCGAGCCGTCACCCCAGATGTTGACGTTGTCTTCCTTCATCGCGACGACCAGCGCGGTGCCGGTGACGGCGCGGCCGAGCGGTGTCGTGTTGTAGTAGGTCGTGCCGCCGGTCTTGATGTGGAAGGCGCCGCACTGGATCGCGGCGATGCCTTCGGCGACGAGCTGCGGCCGGCAGTCGATCAGGCGGGCGATTTCCGCACCATAGCCCAGAGCCTGGCGCGGAATGGCGTCGTAGTCGCTCTCGTCAGGCTGGCCGAGGTGGGCGGTGTAGGCGCAGGGGATGGCGCCCTTGCCGCGCATCCAGTGCACGGCCGCGCTCGTGTCGAGGCCGCCGGAGAAGGCGATGCCGACGCGCTCGCCGGCGGGAATGCTTTGCAGGATGGTAGCTGTCACGGGAAGGTCTCTGGCAGATTGGACAAGGCGCTATTGTACCGCGTCACCTCCCATGTGCAGCGGGGTGACGGCCGTGCGGCTACTCGCTCTGGCAGGCCACCGACCAGAGCTTTTCTTCCATCGAGCCGTCGGAGATCGTGTACCACTTGTCGGCTTCGTCCTCGTCGCTGATGACGACGTCACCGTTGCCCATCGGGCCGGCGTAGGAAACCGAGCCGAGGTAGCGTTCGAGCTTGTTCGCGCAGTCGTAGCGGGTGCGTACGATGGTCGAGCGATAGACGGCTTCCTCGTCGCTCTTCTGCGGCTCGCCCCAGCGGACGAGGTGACTGACGACGGCGATTTCGTCGATGCGCTCGACCGTCCCGGTGTTGACGAAGACGCGCATGCCGTCGTCAAAGCTGGAAATCTCGTTCCAGTCGGCGAATGCGGTGAGTGGAAGAATGGCGAACAACGTCGCCAGCCAGAAGCGCGGTGTCGTTTTCATGGGGCGCGATTCTAGCGCCGAACGTGGCGCGGTTGAGCAGATCGTTGCGCGCAGCGTTTGACCGTCCGCAAACGCCCGAGGATACTTCGCGCTGGCGCTTTCAACGATTCCAAGGACCAGTTCAAATGGATATAACCACGCTCGGCGAACCTCTCTTCGACTCCCCGCTTTCTTCGCATATCAGCGACAAGGCGCGGGTGCTTTTCAACGTCGTCGTCGATCCCGACCAGCCGCCGTCGGAGGAGTTCCTGTTCGAACTCGCCGGGCCGCGCGAGAAGATTTTTTTTGATCCGAAGAAGACGCGCGCCGGCATCGTCACTTGCGGCGGCTTGTGTCCAGGGCTCAACAACGTCATCCGATCGCTCGTTCTCGAACTACATCACGGCTACGGTGTGCGCGAGATCCTCGGCTTCATCGACGGCTATCAGGGCCTCGATCCGTGGCGCGGCTCGGAGCCGATTCCACTGACCCCCGAGTTCGTCGAGGACATCCACAAGGAGGGCGGCTCGGTGCTCAACACCTCGCGCGGGCCGGTCGACGTCAGCGTAGCGGTCGACAACCTGATCCGGCGCAAGGTCAACATCCTGTTCGTTGTCGGTGGCGACGGCACGCAACGCGGCGGCGCGGCGATCTACAAGGAGGCGTCGCAGCGCGGCCACGCGCTGGCTGTCGTCGGCGTGCCGAAGACGATCGACAACGACGTCGCCTTCGTTTCGCGGACTTTCGGTTATCTGACCGCCGTCGAGGAGGCGACCAAGGTGATCGACTGCGCGCACACCGAAGCGCACAGCGTGCATAACGGAATTTCGATCGTGAAGATCATGGGGCGCCACGCCGGCTTCATCGCGGCCGGCGCGACGGTCGCCAGCCAGGACGTGAACTTCACGTTGGTGCCCGAGGTGCCTTTCGTGCTCGACGGCGAAGATGGTTTCCTGGCCGCGCTGGAGAAGCGCGTGGTCGATCGCGCGCATGCGGTGGTGCTCGTCGCCGAGGGCGCGGGGCAGCATCTGATCGCGGGAGATTCCGGCGAGCGCGATGCCTCCGGCAACATCAAATTGAAGGATATCGGCCAGTTCATGCGCGACAAGATCGACACGCATTTCAAGGCGAAGGGAGTCCCCTTCGCCATCCGCTACATCGATCCGAGTTATCTCGTGCGCAGCGTGCCGGCGAGCGCCGAGGACGCCGTTCTTTGCGACTTCTTCGCGCGCAACGCGGTGCACGCGGCGATGGCGGGAAAGACCGGCCTGGTGATCGGCTACCAGCATGGCAAGTTCACCCACGTTCCGGTCGAATTGCTGACCACGAAACAGAAGACGCTCGACCTCAACAGTCCGGCCTGGCTCGGCGTACTCGCGTCGACCGGGCAGAACTTCGCGCAGTTCGCGATTTAGCCCTGATACGCGGACGAAAAAAGGGCGAGCCGCCGAAACGACTCGCCTTTTTGTTTGCGCCTGTTCAGCTTATTTCTTGGCCGGACCCTTGCGGATGAAGCCGAACGGCGCACCCAGCGGCACCAGTACGCGGCCGAAGTAGCTGTTGAGGAAGATCGCGCCGGCGGCGTAGAAGCCGAGCAGCGAGATCAGCAGCTCCGACCAGGCGGCGAGCGGCGAGAATAGTTCGTGGTTGATGCCGAGAATCGACAAGCCGAGCGAGGGCAGCAGGACGTTGATCAGCACCAGGATGGCGGCGAACACCTTGTTGACCTCGAAGGCGGCGACCATGATGAACAGCGAAAAGATGGTGTAGCCGAAGCAGGCGAAAGCCAGCTGGCGCGGGTCGGCCTTGGCCGGGTCGATGACGCCGAACCAGCCTTGGGCGATCGCCCAGTGCATGGCAACGGCGGCCCAGAAGAGGCCGTAGATGCCCAGGGCGATGGAGCCGAAGTAGTTGTTTTTCTTGAAATCGACGGTCGAGGCCCAGATCTGCGCGGCCGAGCCGAGGAACAGTGCCCACGGGATGATGAAGGTCGAGCCGGTCGTCCAGCCCATCTTCTGCGAGGCGGCGACGAAGGTGACCATGGCCAACCCGAAGACGCCGAGCGCCGTCGGATCGGAGAGCATGATTTTGGTTTCGGTGACGGTTGATTGCTGTGGTGCGCTCATGGCGTGTTCCCTTTATTCCCTAATGGTTGAGTTGATTGGATGGATGAAATCGGGACCGTTGCGGTGTCGGGTGGTGCATCAACGCGTTGATGGTTTTGCGTTCTTCTTCTGCCGGCCGTGATGCGATATTCGAATGTTCCCGGGCCTCCGGGTCGCGGCTGGCCTGCCGCACGCGCGGCCGGACACAAAGCCGGCGATTCTGCCACGAGATGGAGAAATTTTCAATTTTTTCAATCGTTTGCGGGAGTCTTCCGGGTCTGCTGGCAGGGCCAGGGGCGGGAGTTCGATGCGTGTGTGCGCGCCTGCTAGAATGCCGCTTTTTTCCGAAAGGCTTCCCGTGGACGTGATGCTCCTGCTCAAGGCCCTGATTCTCGGTGTCGTCGAAGGGCTGACCGAGTTCCTGCCGATCTCGTCGACCGGGCATCTGATCCTCGCCGGCGACCTGCTCGGCTTCAACACGGAGCGCGGCAAGCTGTTCGAGATCGTCATCCAGTCGGGCGCCATCCTCGCCGTCGTCTGGGAGTACCGCGAGCGCTTCACGCGCGTCGTGTGCGGCCTCGGGCGCGATCGACTGGCCAACCGGCTGGCGCTCAACCTGGCGATTGCCTTTGTGCCGCTCGCGGTGACCGGGCTGCTTTTCAAGAAGGTCATCGAAGCGCACCTCTTTCAGCCGGTGCCGGTGGCGATCGCCTTCATCGTCGGGGCCTTCGTCATCCTCTGGGCCGAGCGCCGCGAGCACACGATCCGCGTGCATTCGGTCGACGACATGACGCCGCTCGACGCGGTGAAGCTCGGCCTGGCGCAGATGATGGCGCTGATTCCCGGCACTTCGCGTTCCGGCGCGACGATCATCGGCGGGCTGTTCTTCGGCCTGTCGCGCAAGGCGGCGACCGAATTCTCCTTCTTCCTCGCCGTGCCGACGCTGTTCGCCGCGACCTTCTACAGTTTGTACAAGGAGCGCGCGCTGCTCTCGTTCGACGATATCGGCATGTGGGTCGTCGGCTTCGTCTCGGCGTTCGTCTCGGCTTTCCTTTGCGTGCGCTGGCTGCTGCGCTTCATCTCCAGCCACGACTTCACGCCGTTCGCCTGGTACCGCATCGCCTTCGGCGTCGTCGTGCTGGCCACCTGGCAGCTCGACCTCGTCGGCTGGACGCACGGGTGAGCGCGATGAACGCCGCCATCCTCTATCTGCACGGTTTTTGTTCCTCACCCGAGTCGTGGAAGGCGAAGGTATTGGGCGACGCCATGCGCGCACGCGGTTTGTCCGAATGCTTCTTCTGCCCGGCGCTGTCGCCGGTGCCGAACGAAGCGATCGAGCAGGCCGAGGCGATCATCGCTGCGCACAACGGTGAACTGACGCTGGTCGGCAGTTCGCTCGGCGGCTACTACGCGACCTGGCTCGCCGAGAAGCATGATCTGCGCGCCGCGCTGGTCAACCCGGCCGTCGTCGCGCCGCTCTCGCTCAACGCCTACATCGGCACGCAGAAAAACCTCCACACCGGCGAGACCTTCGAGTTCACCGCCGGGCATATCGATCAGCTGCGCGCGCTCGAATGCGCGGTGATCACGCCGGCGCGCTACCTCCTGCTCGTCGAGACCGGCGACGAGGTGCTCGACTACCGCGAGGCCGTCCGGCGCTACGCCGGATGCCGGCAGGATGTCTTCGCCGGCGGCGACCACAGCTTCACCCGCTTCCCCGATTTGTTGCCGCAACTCTTTGAATTTTGCCGGTTATAATCCCGCCGATGTATGTTCTGTTCGAAGAAGACGGCGCCTTCAAAACCGCCACCGTCCTGACCGACAACGATGTCTCGTTGCAGGTCGAAACCGCCTCCGGCAAGCGTTCCAAGATCAAGTCGGCGAATGTGCTGCTGCGCTACAAGGAACCGTCGCCGGGCGAGTTGTTGGCCCGTTGCGAACCGCTCGTCGCGGAGATCGAAGCGGAGTTCCTGTGGGAGTGTACGAGCGATGGCGAGTTTCATTTTTGTGATTTTGCCGACGAGTACTTCGGGCACAAGGCCAGCGCGGTCGAAGCGGCCGCGTTGCTGCTGGCCCTGCATTCAGCGCCCGTCTACTTCCATCGCAAGGGCAAGGGGCGTTACCGCAAGGCCCCTGCCGACATTCTCGCAGCCGCTCTGGCCGGTCTTGAAAAGAAGCGTCAGCAAGCGTTAGCGATCGAACGCATGGTCGGCGAGCTGAAGGCCTTCAGCCTGCCGCCGGAATTCGAGCCGCTGCTCAACCAGCTGCTCTACAAGCCCGATCGCAATCGCTTCGAGACCAAGGCGCTCGAAGCCGCGTGCAGCGAAATGGGGCTCACCGCGCTGCATCTGCTCGACCGCTGCGGCGCGATCCGCTCGGCGCACGACTACCACTTCCAGCGTTTCCTCAACGAGTATTTCCCGGCCGGCACCGGCTTCCCTGAAGTCGAGTTCCCCGCGCTGCCGGACAGCTTGCCGCGCGCCGACGTCGCCGCCTTCTCGATCGACGACGCGGCGACGACCGAAATCGACGACGCCTTCTCATTGCAGACGCTGCCGGGCATCGGCTGGCGCGTCGGGATACATATTGCGGCGCCCGGTGTCGGGATCGCCCCAGGTTCGCCGCTCGACGCGATCGCGCGTGACCGGTTGTCGACGGTCTACATGCCGGGCAACAAAATCACCATGCTGCCCGACGCGGCGGTCGAACGCTTCACGCTGGCTGCGGGTCGCGACTGCCCGGCCGTATCGCTGTATCTGACGGTGACGCCCGAGTTCGAGATCACCGCGCACGAGTCGCGCGTCGAAATCGTGCCGGTCGTCGCCAACCTGCGTCACCACGACGTCGAGCCCTGGTTCAACGAGCAGACCGTGGTCGAAGGTCTTGCCGACTTCCCCTTCCGCGACGAGCTGAAAATGCTCTGGGATCTGGCCAACGCCTGCGAAGGCCGGCGCGGCAAGCCCTCGGCGATGCAGGGCAACAACGACTACAACTTCGCGATCGAAGGCAATCTCGCCGACCCCGAGAATTGCCGCGTCGTCATCAGCGAAAGGAAGCGCGGCAGCCCGCTCGACAAGCTCGTCGCCGAGCTGATGATCGTCGCCAACAGCACCTGGGGTGGGCTGCTCGCCGAGAAGGGCATTCCCGCCATCTATCGCGCGCAGACGGGCGGCAAGGTGCGCATGACGACCTCGCCGCAGCCGCACGACGGCCTCGGCGTCGCGCAGTACGCCTGGTCGTCGTCGCCGCTGCGCCGCTACGTGGACCTCGTCAACCAGTGGCAGTTGCTGGCCTGCGTCAAGGGCGAGGCGCCGCACTTCAAGCCGAAGTCGGACGCGCTCTTCGCCGCGATGCGCGACTTCGACCTGACCTACGCCGCCTACGCCGAGTTCCAGCGCGGCATGGAGCGCTACTGGAGCCTGCGCTGGCTCAAGCAGGAAGGGCTGGAGACGATCGACGCGACCGTGCGCCGCGAAGACCTCGTCAAGTTCGACCATCTGCCGCTGCTGCAGCGCGTGCCGTCGATCACTGGCGCGAAGCCGGGCCAGCGCGTCCGGCTGAAAATCGAAGCGATCGATCTGCTGACGCTTGGCTTCTCGTGCCGCTACCTCGAAACGCTCGGCGAGACACTGGTCACGGTCGACGATCTGGACGACGAGTCCGAGCTTGAATTCATTGCCACGGAGGCGAGCAACGATGTCGCGGAAGCCGAAGCACCGGCAGAAAACGGCGAAGCCGCAGCGTCCGACAGCGCAGCCGCCTGACGTGAGCGCCGTCGCGATCGATCCGTCGTTCGTGGCGCCGAAGGTCGATCGCAACCTGTGGATCGGCATCGGCGTGTCGCTGGCCGTACATGCGCTCCTGTTGTCGATCCATTTCCGGTTCCCCGACGCGACGCGCGCCTTCAAGGAGAAGGCGCTCGACATCATCCTGGTCAACAGCAAGTCGGCGCGCAAGCCGGTCGAAGCGCAGGCGCTGGCGCAGACCAATCTCGATGGCGGCGGAACCACGGATGAAGACCGCCGTGCCAAGACACCGCTGCCGCCATCAACCCAGCAAAAGAGCGGCACCGAGCTCGAGCAGGCGCAGAAGCGCGTGCAGGCGCTCGAAGCCAGGCAGCAGCGCCTGCTGGCGCAGGCCAGGGCGAAGCAAAGCGTGAAGCCACAGAAGGAAGCCGAAGAGCAGCCGGAGCAGGTCGAGACCCCGAGCGGCCGCGATCTGGCGAGCAACGCGCTGGCGATGGCGCGGCTGGAAGGCGAGATCGCCAAGAACATCGATGAGTACAACAAGCGCCCGCGCACGAAGAACATCGGCACGCGGGCCGATGAATACCGCTTTGCCCAGTACGTCGAGAACTGGCGCCAGAAGGTTGAACGCGTCGGCACGCTCAATTATCCGGAGGCCGCCAAGGGCAAGCTCTACGGCCAACTCGTGTTGACCCTGACGATCAGGAGCGACGGCTCGGTCGACCGGATCGAAATCAACCGTTCGTCCGGGCACAAGGTTCTCGACGACGCGGCGCGCCGGATCGTCATGATGGCCGGCCCCTACGCGGCTTTCCCGCCCGAGATCGCCCGCGATACGGACATTCTCGAGATCACGCGCAGCTGGCGGTTTACGAGCAGCAACGAACTCCAGACGAAATCACGCTGACCACCTGCCATGACCGACCACTACGCCGTCTTCGGCAACCCCATCGCGCACAGCAAGTCGCCGCTTATCCACACCGCTTTCGCGCGGCAAACCGGGCAGGATCTCGACTACCGCGCCATCCTCGCGCCGACCGACGGCTTTGCGCAAACCTTGCGTGATTTCATCGCCGGCGGCGGGCGCGGCGCCAACATCACCGTGCCGTTCAAGGAAGAGGCCTTCCGCCTGGCGACGCGGCGCACGCCGCGCGCCGAACTGGCTGGCGCGGTCAATACGCTGATCTTTGCCGGCGACGAAATCCTCGGCGACAACACCGACGGCGTCGGCATGATGCGCGACATCACGCTCAACCTCACGTGCGCGATCGAAGGGCGGCGCGTGCTGCTGCTCGGTGCCGGCGGCGCGGCGCGCGGCGTGATCGGGCCACTGCTCGAAGCGCGGCCGCAGGCGCTGGTCGTGGCCAATCGCACGGAAGCCAAGGCGCAGATGCTGGCCGATGCGTTTGGTCAGCTCGGGCCGATCTCGGCTTGCGGTTTCGCACAACTCGCCGACCAGTCGTTCGACGTCGTCATCGATGCGACTTCCGCCGCTCTGGGCGGTGATCTTCCGTCGTTGCCACAAGGCCTTTTCGCGGCGGGCAGCCTCGCCTATTCGATGATGTACGGCAAGGGCGAAGCGGCGTTCCAGCGCTTTGCCCGGCAGCAGGGCGCGGCGCGCATCGCCGAAGGGCTGGGCATGCTCGTCGAGCAGGCGGCCGAAGCCTTCCATCTTTGGCGCGGCGTGCGGCCGGACGTAGCGCCGGTGATGGATCTGCTGCGCGGGGCATGACCGGCACGCCGGTAGCGAAGCGCCTCTGGCGTGGTGGCAAACGTCTACTGCTCGGGCTCGTCGTCCTGCTTCTCGCCTACCAGTTGTGGCTGTTCGGCTGGGTGCTGTGGTGGGGCCAGGTGAATCCCGAGCACACCCGATTCATGGACATCCGGCTGGCCGAATTGCGCAGCAAGGACCCGGCCGCACAGCTGAAGAAGCAGTGGGTCGACTACGCGCAAATCTCGCCCAATCTCAAACGGGCGGTGGTTGCAGCCGAGGACGACCTGTTCGTGCAGCACGACGGCTTCGACTGGGAAGGCATTCAGCGCGCGATGGAAAAGAACCAGCGGCGCGGAAGAATCGTCGCCGGCGGCTCGACGATTTCGCAGCAGCTGGCCAAGAACCTCTTCCTCTCGCCCGACAAGACGCCCTGGCGCAAAGGGCAGGAAGCGGTCGTGACGCTGATGCTCGAGACGTTCTGGAGCAAGCGGCGGATTCTCGAGGTGTACCTCAACGTCATCGAATGGGGCGTCGGCGTCTTCGGCGCGGAGGCGGCGGCACGGCACTATTACGGAAGCAGTGCGGCGCGCCTGTCGGCCGATCAGGCGGCCCGGCTTGCCGGCATGGTACCGAGTCCGCGCTACTACGATCGCAACCGCAACGCGCCGGGCTTGGGCAAACGGGCGGCGGCGATTCGGCAGCGCATGGCGGCATCGCAGCTTCCCTGATTCACGGCGCCGAAAGCGTGCCGGGAGCGGGCCGATAGCGGGCCGACGGTGCTAGAATCCACGCCTGTTTCAAGCGCTGTGCTTCAAGGGAGGCTTGCCCGATGAGTGAAGAAAAAACAACCCCCGACCACCTGGCCGCCGTGCGCGAACTGCTCGCCAAGCACAAGCTGGTCGAGGACCTCGTTCATCGGCAGGACATGCCGCGCCACGATCTCGTCGAGGACGTCGTACACAAGCAGCATCTGACCGGCATGCGTTCACTGCTCGAGCGGATTCCGCTCGCCGAGATCGCCCAGATCCTGGAAACGCTCGAGCCCGAGGATCGCCTGATCGTCTGGTACGAGGTGCGCGAGGATCGCGGCGAAGCGATCCTGGAAATCCTCAGCGACGAAGTCCGCCAGGAATTGATCGGCGACAGCCATCACCGCAACGAGAAAACGACGGTCAGCGCCTTCGAGCTGCGCAACGGCCGCCTGAGCCAGATCACGGTCAATACGCCGCTCGATCTGAAATGCCTGAAGCCGATCTGGGTCGACCTGGTGGCGCCGACGCCGGAAATCCGCGCCTGGGTTGGCCGCTTTTTTGACGTGCAGTTGCCGAATCCGAGCAGCCTGACCGACCTGGAGTCCAGCGCGCGTTTTTACGTCGAAGACAACGGCGAGGTTCATTTACACTCGGACTTCCTGCTCGAAACCAAGGAAGGCTCGCGTAACGTCGCGGTCGCGTTGATTCTGCATCGCGACGTGCTGTTTACCGTGCGGACCGAAGAACTGCCGGTCTTCCGCTTGCAGCGCCTGCGTGCTCGCACGCAGCCGGGCTACGTGACGGACGGCAAGGACGTGCTGCTCGACTTGTACGCCGCCGACGCCGAGTATTCGGCCGACGCGCTGGAGGATGTGTACGCAGCGCTGGAGGAGGTCTCGAGACACGTACTCGGCACCGAGGTGACCGACGCCGAAGCTGCCAAGATCCTCGCCGACATCGCGCGCGAAGAAGACTTGAACGGGCGCATCCGGCGCAACGTGCACGACACGCGGCGAGGTGTTTCATTCTTGATGCGCGGCAAGTTCCTCAATTCGACGCAGCTCGAAGACGCACGCCAGATTCTGCGCGACATCGAGTCGCTCGACGGTCACACGTCTTTCCTGTTCAACAAGATCAACTTCCTGATGGACGCGACGGTCGGCTTCATCAACATCAACCAGAACAAGATCATCAAGATCTTCTCGGTGGCCTCCGTCGCCATGCTGCCGCCGACCCTGATCGCCAGCGTCTATGGCATGAACTTCCAGGGCTTCTTCCCGGAAATCCACTGGGAGTACGGCTACCCGTTCTCGCTCGGCCTGATGCTCTTCTCGGTTGCCGTGCCCTTCTGGTTCTTCTACAAGAAGGGCTGGCTGCGCTGATCAGCGCCAGGATTTGAAGACGGCTTCTGCTGCCGCGATCGTCGCGGCGATATCGTCAGCACCGTGCGCAGCCGAGACGAAACCGGCCTCGAACGCCGACGGGGCGAGGTAATGGCCGGCGTCGAGCAGGGCGTGGAAGAAGCGGTTGAACGCCTCCTTGTCGCACTCCATGACCTCGGCGTAGCTCGTCGGGCAACTCGCGCGGAAGTAGATCCCGAACATGCCGCCGACTGATTGCGCGGAAAACGCGATGCCGTGCCGCCTGGCAGCCTCGGTGAGGCCGTCGCACAGGGCGCGGGTCGAGGCGGAAAGTGCGTCGTAGAAACCCGGCGCCTGGATCAGGCGCAACGTCGCCAGCCCGGCTGCCACCGCGACCGGATTCCCCGACAACGTTCCCGCCTGATAGACCGGGCCGAGCGGCGCGATCTTCTCCATGATCGCGCGCTTGCCGCCGAAGGCGCCAACCGGCATGCCGCCGCCGATCACCTTGCCGAGCGTCGTCAGATCCGGCGTGATGCCGTAGTCGCCCTGCGCGCACTGCGGCCCGACGCGGAAGCCGGTCATCACCTCGTCGAAGATCAGCACCGCGCCGTGCTGCGTGCACAGCGCGCGCATGGCTTCGAGGAAGGCGCGTTGCGGCGCGATCAGGTTCATGTTGCCGGCGACCGGCTCGACGATCACCGCCGCGATGCGTGCGCCGTGTTCGGCGAAAGCCGCTTCGAGTTGGCCGACGTCGTTGTAGTCGAGCACCAGCGTGTGCTGCGCCACGTCGGCCGGGACGCCGCCGGAGCTCGGGTTGCCGAAGGTCAACAGGCCGGAACCGGCCTTGACCAGCAGGCCGTCGGAATGGCCGTGGTAGCAGCCTTCGAACTTGATCAGCAGGTCTCGGCCGGTGTGGCCGCGCGCCAGACGAATGGCGCTCATCGTCGCCTCGGTGCCTGAACTGACCAGGCGCACCATGTCGAGCGACGGCAACAGCGCGCACAGCAGCTCGGCCATCTCGACTTCGCGCTCGGTCGGCGCGCCGAAGGACAAGCCGTCCGCCGCCGCTTCCTGCACCGCCCTGACGACTTCGGGATGCGCGTGGCCGAGGATCAGCGGCCCCCACGAGCCGACGTAGTCGAGGTAGGTTTTCCCATCGGCGTCGGTGACGCGCGCACCTTGGCCCTTGGCGAAAAAGCGCGGTGTACCGCCGACCGAGCGGAAGGCGCGTACCGGCGAGTTCACGCCACCGGGGATGTGCTTTTGTGCGCGTTCGAACAGTTGCTGATTGCTTTGGCTCACGCCTTTTTCTCCTTGTGTCTCTACTCGACCGTGACTGACTTCGCCAGGTTGCGCGGCTTGTCGACGTCGGTGCCGCGCACCAGCGCGGCGTGATAGGCGAGCAGCTGCAGCGGGACGACGTGCAGCAGCGCCGACAACTGCCCGTAATGCTCGGGCAGCTGGATGACGTGCACGCCGTCGGACGAGTGCATGTCGCTGTCGGCGTCGGCGAAGACGTACAACTCGCCGCCTCGGGCGCGCACCTCCTGCAGGTTGGATTTCAGCTTTTCCAGCAGCACGTCGTTCGGTGCGACGGCGATCACCGGCATTTCCTTGTCGACGAGCGCCAGCGGCCCGTGCTTCAGCTCGCCGGCCGGGTAGGCCTCGGCGTGGATGTACGAGATTTCCTTGAGCTTCAGCGCGCCTTCCATGGCGATCGGGTAATGGTGGCCGCGCCCGAGGAAGAGCGCATCCGGCTTCATGGCGAAGCGCTCGGCCCAGGTGCGGATCTGCGGCTCGAGTTCGAGCACGTCGCTGACCGCCGCCGGCAGGTGGCGCAGCGCGCTCAGTTCCTTGGCCTCCATCGCTTCGCTCAGACGTCCGCGCAGCTTGGCGACGATCAGCGTCAGCAGGTAGAGCGAGGCGAGCTGCGTGGTGAAGGCCTTGGTCGAGGCGACGCCGATCTCCGGACCGGCGCGCGTGATGAAGCGCAGCGCGTTGGCGCGCACCAGCGACGACTCGGGCACGTTGCAGATGCACAGCGTCTTCGTCATGCCGAGCGACTTGGCGTGTTCCAGTGCGGCCAGCGTGTCGGCCGTCTCGCCAGACTGCGAGAGGGTGACGACCAGCGTCTGCGGGTCGGGGACGGTTTCGCGGTAGCGGTATTCGCTCGCCACCTCGACGTTGCACGGGATTCCGGCCATCGCTTCGAGCCAGTAGCGCGCGACGAGTCCAGCGTGGTAGCTGGTGCCGCAGGCGATGATCAGGACCTGGCGGATGTCCTTGAGCACTTCCTCGGTGCTGGCGCCGAACAGGCCGGGCTGGATGCTGCGCGCGGTGCCGAGCATCTCCAGCGTGTTCGAGATCGCCACCGGCTGCTCGAACATTTCCTTCTGCATGTAGTGGCGGTACTGGCCGAGTTCGACGGCGTCGGCGGAGAGCTGCGATTCGGTCTCCGGGCGTTCGACCGGCGAGCCGTCGAAGCGGGTGATGCGATAACGGGTGCGTGTCAGCTCGGCGCAATCGCCGTTCTCCAGATAGACGATGCGGCGCGTGACCTGCAAGAGCGCCGAGACGTCGGACGCCGCGTAGTTGCCGTCCGCGGCCAGTCCAAGGAGCAGCGGCGCGCCGTCGCGCGCGACGATGACATGGCCGGGGTCGGCCTCGCGCAGCACGGCGATGGCGTAGGCTCCCTGCAATTGCGAGATGGCGTTGCGCGTTGCCGCGAAGAAGTCCGGACATTTCTTCAGTTCCGACGCGATCAGGTGCGCGACGACTTCGGTATCGGTGTCCGAATCGAAAACATAGCCCTCGGTGCGCAGCCGCGCGCGCAGGACTTCGTGGTTCTCGATGATGCCGTTGTGCACGACGGCGAGGCCGCCAGAAATGTGCGGATGCGCGTTGCGCTCGCAGGGAACGCCGTGCGTCGCCCAGCGCGTGTGCGAGATGCCGGTCGTGCCCGAGGCGCCGGTCTCGTCGACCTGAGCGGCCAGTTCGGCGACGCGGCCAACGGCGCGCAGGCGCTGCAACCCGGCACTGTTGATCAGGGCGAGACCGGCCGAGTCATAGCCACGGTATTCGAGCTTGCGCAGGCCTTCAATGAGGACCGGGACGATGTTGCGGTCAGCGACCGCGGCGACGATTCCACACATGATTCAACTCACTTCTTGATTTTAACGGGACGTTTCCAGCCCGGTATGGATAGCTGTTTGGCGCGCGAGACGGTCAGCGTGTCGGGCGGCGCGTCCTTGGTCAGCGTCGTTCCGGCGCCGAGCGTTGCACCGCGCCCGACGCGGACCGGCGCGACGAGCTGCGTATCGGAGCCGATGAAGACATCGTCCTCGATGATCGTCAGGAACTTGTTGGCGCCGTCGTAGTTGCAGGTGATCGTGCCGGCGCCGACGTTAACCCGGCTGCCGATGGTCGCGTCGCCGATGTAGGCGAGATGGTTCGCCTTCGAGTGCGCGGCGATCGTGCTCTTCTTGATCTCGACGAAGTTGCCGACATGCACGTCCTCGGCCAGCTCGGCGCCCGGGCGCAGACGGGCGAAGGGGCCGATGCGCCCGTCCGGACCGACGACAGCGTCTTCGACGTGCGTGTAAGCAGCGAGTTTCGTCCCGGCGCCGATGCGGGCGTTCCTGAGCACGCAGTTGGGACCGACTTCGACGGCCTCGTCGAGCACGACCTTGCCCTCGAACACGCAATTCACGTCGATGAACACGTCGCGCCCGCAGACGAGTTCGCCGCGCACGTCGAAGCGCGCCGGGTCAGCCAGGCGCACGCCGCCTTCCATCAGCTGTTCGGCCGCGTTGCGCTGCGCGACGCGTTCGAGTTCGGCGAGCTGCACCTTGCTGTTGACGCCGAGCACCTCCCACGCGTGCTTCGGATTCGCCGTGTGGATAGGCAAGCCGTCCGCCACCGCCATGCCGACGATATCGGTCAGGTAGTACTCCTTCTGCGCGTTATCGTTCGACAGGCGCCCAAGCCACTCGCCGAGGCGTGCGGTCGGCATGGCCATGATGCCGGTGTTGATCTCGCGGATAGCGCGCTCCTCGGGCGTCGAGTCCTTCTGCTCGACGATGCGTACGACCTCACCTTTGGCGTTGCGTACGATGCGACCATAGCCGCTTGGATCGGCGAGTTCGACGGTGAGGATCGCCAGCGCGTCCTGCGCTGCCTGGAGCAGGCGCTTCAGCGTCTCGGCCTGGATCAGCGGCACGTCGCCGTAGAGGACGAGCGTCGTGCCGCCGTCCTTGAGGTGCGGCAGCGCCTGCTGTACGGCATGGCCGGTGCCGAGTTGCGGTTCCTGCAGCGCCCAGGCGAGGTCGGGTGCGGCCAGCGTCGTTCGCACGGCGTCGCCGCCGTGGCCGTAGACGAGACACAGCGTTTGCGGCGCGAGGCTGCGCGCCGTGTCGATGACGTGCGCGACGAGCGCCTTGCCGGCGATCGGATGGAGAACCTTGGGCAGGTTGGAATGCATGCGCTTCCCCTGCCCGGCGGCGAGAATGACGATATTCATGAGTTGTGGTACCTGGTGAAGCGGACAGTCGAATCGGCGTAATCAGCGCCGTCAGCGATCTTCCTGTCCGGAGAGGATGTCGCCCAGCATCTGTTTGCCTTTCGGCGAAACAAACCAGTGCAGGACGTTCTTGTCGTTGATGCGGGTTTCGATGAGGCCGAGCGACTTCAAGACGGTCAAACGCGAACTGACAAGGTCGCGCGCGAGACCGGTCTTGTCGGTGAGGCCGGCGAGGTTGCCATACACGTAGCTGTCTTCAGACAGCGCGCGCAGGATCTCGATGTCGTTGTAGGACAGCGATTCCTTGATCACTTCGGGCTTGACCGCCGGCAAAGGGGTGTCGGCGGCTACGGCGGGTTCTTCGCGCAATGCGGAGAGTGCTACCTCCTGTCTTTGCTGCTTGATCTGGACCATTTCACGCTTCATCTGATCCACTTGGCCGAGCAATTTGTTCGCGGCGTTTTCGAAGACGCGGCGCGACGCGACGACGTAGATCAGGCAGAAGCCGGCGAACACGAAGAAGTCCACCGGCCGGGTGCGCGCGGCTTCGAGCAGGTTGCTCGAGATCATGTTGAGGAACAGGGGAACGGTCAGCGCGGCGATGACGCCGAGGATGGAATATTTTGCCCAGTCTTGCGGACTCGACTCCTGCTGACGGTCACGGAGAAAGTAGTTGGCAACGCCGCCAAGGACGCCGGCCGCGATCATGATCAACAGGATGATCAGCATGTAGCTATCCAGAGAGCCGGACAGTGAGGTGACCTGCAAGGATTTTTGCAACTCCGGATTCATCGTCTACTCCCTGTTTTGTGCACCGCGCTACTATGCCATAGCCACGGCGCCAGCCAAAGAAAAACCCCGTCAAAGCTGGCCTTGGCGGGGTTTTCTGCTGATCGGAACTAATTCGTTCCTGAGGTCACTAGCGCGGCAGCGACGTGCTTCCCATCAGGAAGAGATCGACTTCACGCGCACATTGACGGCCTTCGCGGATCGCCCAGACGACCAGCGACTGCCCGCGCCGCGTATCGCCGGCGGCAAACACCTTGGCCGTGCTCGTTGCGTAGCATCCTTCGCCGTCGGTCGTTGCCTTGGCGTTGCCGCGCGCGTCCTTCTCGACGCCAAAGGCTTCGAGCACGCCGCCAACCGGGCTGACGAAGCCCATCGCCAGGAAGACGAGATCGGCCGGAACGACCTTCTCGCTACCCACAACTTCGCTCATCTTGCCGCCCTTCCATTCGAGCTCGACGGTCTTCAGGGCCTTGAGCACGCCCTTTTCGCCGATGAACTCCTTGGTCGCGATCGAAAACTTGCGCTGCGTGTCGCCTTCGAGATGCGAAGAAGACGTCCGCATCTTGAGCGGCCAGTACGGCCAGGTCAGCGGCTTGTCTTCCTGTTCGGGCGGTTGCGGCATCAGTTCGAACTGCGTTACCGACGCCGCGCCGTGGCGGTAGCTGGTGCCGACACAGTCGGAACCCGTATCGCCGCCGCCGATCACGATGACGTGCTTGCCCCTGGCGTGAATCGGGTTCGTCTTGCCGCCGCTCACCTGCTTGTTCTGCGGGATGAGGAACTGCAGCGCCGGGTAGACGCCCTTCAGTTCACGGCCGGGAATCGGCAGGTCGCGCGGCACTTCGGAACCGGTGGCCAGGATCACCGCGTCGAACTCGCTCTGGATCTGTTCGGCCGAGACGAAGTCCTTGGCGTCGCAGACGATACCCGCCGGCAACTCCTTGCTGCCGACGATGACGCGATTGCGGAAGGTGACGCCTTCGGCCTGCATCTGCCTGACGCGCCGCTCGATCAGGGACTTGTCGAGCTTGAAGTCCGGGATACCGTAGCCAAGCAGACCGCCCGGACGATCGTTCTTCTCGAACACCGTCACGTCGTGGCCGACGCGGGCCAGCTGCTGCGCGGCGGCGAGACCGGCCGGACCGGAGCCGATGACAGCGACTTTCTTGCCGGTCTTCGACTTGGGCGGCTGCGGCACGATCCAGCCCATCTGCCAGCCCTTGTCGACAATCGCGTGCTCGATCGACTTGATGCCGACGGCCTCGTTGTTGATGTTGAGCGTGCACGCGGCTTCACACGGCGCCGGACAGATCCTGCCGGTGAAGTCCGGGAAATTGTTGGTCGAGTGCAGGACGGCGAGCGCTTCCTTCCACTTGCCGCGATAAACGAGGTCGTTCCAGTCCGGGATGATGTTGTTTACCGGACAGCCGCTGTTACAGAACGGAATGCCGCAATCCATGCAGCGCGAGCCTTGCACGCTCGCCTGCTCGTCGTTGAGCGTGGCGACAAATTCTCGATAGTGCTTCAGACGGGCTTCCGCAGGCTCATACGCCTCCGACAAACGCTGACGCTCCATGAAGCCGGTTGGCTTTCCCATTTACGCTGCCTCCTGTTGCTGATCTTCGGCCTGCTTGGCGGCCATTTCCGTGAGCGCACGACGATACTCGTGCGGCATGACCTTGACGAAACGCGCCCGGTAGTGCGCCCAGTCGGCGAGTATCCGTGTCGCCTGTTTGCTGCCGGTGGCCTTGGCGTGCTTCTCGACGAGGCCCTTGAGCAGGACTTCGTCGGGCAAGCCGAGGTGGCGCACGTCGACCTTGCCGGCGCTCTCGAGTTCGTCACCCGACTCGGAGCCCTTGCGTGCCGCGATTTCCTCTTCGACCGGTTCGAGCGCGACCTGCGTCATGTTGCAGCGCGAAGCGAAGGTGCCGTCTTCGTCGAGCACATAAGCGACGCCGCCCGACATGCCGGCAGCGAAGTTGCGCCCGGTCATGCCAAGGACGACGACTGTGCCGCCCGTCATGTATTCGCAGCCATGATCGCCGACGCCTTCGACGACGACCGTAGCACCCGAGTTGCGCACGGCGAAGCGTTCGCCGGCCACGCCGGAGAAGAAGCACTCGCCTTCGATGGCGCCGTAAAGGACGGTATTGCCGACGATGATGTTGCTCGTCGTGTCGCCCTTGAACTCCGGCGCCGGACGCACGATGATGCGCCCGCCCGAGAGGCCCTTGCCGACGTAGTCGTTGCCTTCGCCGACGAGGTCCACCGTCACGCCCTTCGCCAGGAAGGCACCGAAGCTCTGTCCGGCGGTGCCGTTCAGCTTGATCTGGATGGTGTCGTCCGGCAGACCGGCGTAACCGTACTTCCCGGCCACCCGGCTGGAGAGCATGGCGCCGACCGTGCGGTTGACGTTCCTCACCGGCAGTTCGATCTTCACCGCCTTGCCCTTGTCGAGCGCCGGCTTGGCGAGTTCGATCAGCTCGTTGTCGAGCGCCTTCTCCAGACCGTGGTCCTGCGTGCCGCTTTGATGGACGGTCTCGCCCGAAGTGTTGTCGGCCACGTGGAAGATGCTGCTGTAGTCGAGACCACGCGCCTTCCAGTGTTCGATGCCCTTCTTCACGTCGAGCAGGTCGGCACGGCCGATCAGATCGTCGAACTTGCGGATGCCGATCTGCGCCATCAGCTCGCGCAGTTCTTCGGCAACGAAGAAGAAGTAGTTGACGACGTGCTCGGGCTGGCCGGAGAACTTGCGGCGCAGCTCGGGATCCTGCGTGGCCACACCGACCGGGCAGGTGTTGAGGTGGCACTTGCGCATCATGATGCAGCCTTCGACGACGAGCGGCGCGGTGGCGAAACCGAACTCGTCGGCGCCGAGCAGCGCGCCGATCAGCACGTCGCGGCCGGTCTTCATCTGGCCGTCGGCCTGCACGCGCACGCGGCTGCGCAGGCGGTTGAGCACGAGCGTCTGCTGCGTCTCGGCGAGGCCAAGCTCCCACGGCGAACCGGCGTACTTGATCGACGACAGCGGGCTGGCGCCGGTGCCGCCGTCATGGCCGGCGATCACCAGGTGGTCGGCCTTGGCCTTCGTCACGCCGGCGGCAATCGTGCCGACGCCGACTTCGGAGACGAGCTTGACGCTGATCGAGGCCTTCGGGTTGGCATTCTTCAGGTCGTGAATCAGCTGCGCCAGGTCTTCGATCGAGTAGATGTCGTGGTGCGGCGGTGGCGAGATGAGGCCGACGCCCGGCACCGAGTGGCGCAGGAAGCCGATGTACTCGGAAACCTTGTGCCCTGGCAGCTGGCCGCCTTCGCCCGGCTTGGCGCCTTGCGCCATCTTGATCTGGATCTGGTCGGCATTGACCAGGTACTCGCCGGTGACGCCGAAACGCCCGGAGGCAACCTGCTTGATCGCCGAACGCAGGCTGTCGCCGTCCTTCAGCTTGAGGTCGCGTTCGATGCGGCCCTTGCCGATGATGTCGGAGACCATCTGGCCGGCCTTGGCCGGCTTGAAGCGCGCCGGATCCTCGCCGCCCTCGCCGGTGTTCGACTTGCCGCCGATGCGGTTCATGGCGATCGCCAGCGTGCTGTGCGCTTCGGTCGAGATCGAGCCGAGCGACATGGCGCCGGTGGCGAAACGCTTGACGATGTCCTTGGCCGATTCGACTTCGGCGAGCGGCACGACCGGACCGGCCGACTTGATCTCGAACAGGCCGCGCAGCGTCAGATGCCGCTTCGACTGGTCGTTGATGATGCGTGCGTATTCCTTGTACGTGTCGTACTTGCCGGAACGCGTCGAGTGCTGGAGCTTGGCGATCGCGTCCGGCGTCCACATGTGGTCTTCGCCGCGGATGCGATAGGCGTATTCGCCGCCGGCGTCGAGCGCGTTTTCGAGCGTCTGGTCGTCGCCGAACGCCAGCTTGTGCTGGCGAATCGCTTCTTCCATCACCTCGAAGACGCCGATGCCCTCGACCTGCGTCGAGGTGCCGGTGAAGTATTTGTCGACCATCTTCTTCTGCAGGCCGATGGCTTCGAAGATCTGCGCGCCGGTGTAGGACATGTAGGTCGAGATGCCCATCTTGGACATGACCTTGAGCAGGCCCTTGCCGACGCCTTTGACGAAGTGCTTGATCGCCTTCTCCGCCGCGGCCTTGTCGCCGCCGACCATCTGCTCGATCGTTTCGAGCGCGAGGTAGGGGTGAACCGCCTCGGCGCCGTAACCGGCGAGCAGTGCAAAGTGGTGCGTCTCGCGCGCCGAGCCGGTTTCGACGACGAGACCGGCGCGCGTGCGCAGGCCGCGCGTCACCAGATGTTGATGCACGGCCGAGGTGGCGAGCAGCGCCGGGATGGCGACGTGGTCCTTGTCGAGCTTGCGGTCGGAGACGATCAAGAGGCCGCAGCCGTTCTGCACCGCGTCCTCGGCTTCGGCGCAGAGCGACGCCAGGCGCGCCTCGACGCCTTCCTTGCCCCAGGCCAGCGGGTAGCAGATGTCGAGTTCGGCCGAGTGGAAGCGGTCGTCGGTCGACGCGGCGATGTTGCGCAGCTTCGCCATGTCGGCAAAGGTCAGCACCGGCTGCGTCACTTCCAGACGATACGGCGGGTTGATCTCGTTGATGCCGAGCAGGTTGGGCTTCGGTCCGATGAACGAGACGAGCGACATGACCATCTGCTCGCGGATCGGGTCGATCGGCGGGTTGGTCACCTGCGCGAACAGCTGGCGGAAGTAGTTGTAGAGCGGCTTGTTCTTGCTCGACAGCACGGCGAGCGGCGTATCGTTGCCCATCGAGCCGGTCGCTTCCTCGCCGGTCTTCGACATCGGTTCGAGGATGAACTTGATGTCTTCCTGGCTGAAGCCGAAGGCCTGCTGCCGGTCGAGCAGCGAAGCGGCGCACTCGGGCGCTTTCGCCACGGCCGGAGCGGCCAGGCTGTCGAGCTTGATGTTGATGCGGTCGACCCAGTCCTGGTACGGCTTCTGGCGCGACAGCGTTTCCTTGAGTTCGGTGTCGTCGATGATGCGGCCCTGGTCGAGATCGATCAGGAACATCTTGCCGGGCTGCAGGCGCCACTTCTTGACGATCTTCTCGGCCGGGATCGGCAGTACGCCCGATTCCGACGACATGACGACGAGGTCGTCATCGGTCACCAGATAGCGCGCCGGACGCAGGCCGTTGCGGTCGAGCGTGGCGCCGATCTGGCGGCCGTCGGTAAACGCCACGGCGGCGGGGCCGTCCCATGGTTCCATCATCGCCGCGTGGTACTCGTAGAAGGCGCGGCGCTTTTCGTCCATCAGCGTGTGCGATTCCCAGGCTTCCGGGATCAGCATCATCATCGCGTGCGCCAGCGAGTAGCCGCCCATGACGAGCAGTTCGAGGGCGTTGTCGAACGACGCCGTATCGGACTGGTTCGGGTAGATCAGCGGCCAGATTTTTTCCAGGTCGTCACCGAGCAGCGGCGACGAGGTGCCCTTTTCGCGCGCGCGCATCCAGTTGTAGTTGCCGCGCAGTGTGTTGATCTCGCCGTTGTGCGCGATCATGCGGAACGGATGCGCCAGCGGCCAGGTCGGGAAGGTGTTGGTCGAGAAGCGCTGGTGCACCAGCGCCAGCGCCGAAACGCAGCGAGGGTCCTGGAGATCGAGGTAGTACTCGCCAACCTGATCGGCGAGCAGCAGGCCCTTGTAGACGATCGTCCGCGCCGACATCGACGGCTGGTAGAACTCCTTGCTGTGCTCGAGACCGAGACCGCGGATCGCGTTCGCGGCGCGGCGGCGGATGACGTAGAGCTTACGCTCGAGCGCATCGGTCACCATCATGTCCGGGCCGCGGCCGATGAAGACCTGGCGGATGATCGGCTCGCGCTCGCGCACGGCGGGCGACATCGGCATCGTGTGGTTGACCGGCACGTCGCGCCAGCCGAGGACGACCTGTCCTTCGGCACGCACGGCGCGTTCGATTTCCTCCTGGCAGGCGAGGCGCGACGCGCATTCCTTGGGCAGGAAAACCATGCCAACGCCGTAGTCGCCGGCGCGCGGCAGGGTGACGCCCTGCGCGGCCATGACTTCCTGGAAGTAGTCGTGCGGGATCTGGATCAGAATCCCCGCACCGTCACCCATCAACGGATCGGCTCCGACTGCACCGCGGTGGTCGAGATTCTTCAGAATCAGCAACCCCTGTTCGACGATCGAATGGCTCTTGGTGCCTTTGATGTGCGCTACAAAACCGACACCGCAGGCGTCGTGCTCGTTGGCGGGGTTGTACAGCCCCTGCCGCTCAGGTAAAGCCGAATCGATCACTCTTCAATCCTCATAAAACGATGACAAGACAGCGGCTGTCAATCCACCAAACGTCAAAAAAGCCGGCCGAAGCCAGCTTATGAGCCCAATGGGCGACCGCTCAAAATTGTATCGTCAAACCTCAGATAATCAAAGCCTTAGGTCAGGCCCTTTATGCACCATAACGGTGCGGCGCTCACCATAACGGTGCAGCTTCCGTGGACCGCCGTAGCGGTCCATTGGTTCATTTTGAAAATTCGGCATTCGACTGCCGAAAAGCGCATTTGTCCGTACGAGGCACGTTGGGCGTTGTTTCTTCAAAGCAGCGGCCTTCATTAGCTCCGGCGCCCATGATAGAGTTGCCGAGTCTTGCCGAAGTATTCGGTCTCATGATTTCCTGTGCCGAATCCGGTTCGCGGCTATAAGAACAGTTCGGCCACTTCCAGCAGTCATGCGGAGCGACCGACGCCCATAAGCCGGAGACTGCCACGCCTCAATATCACGGGCGGTTCAACGAGGTTCGAACCGCACTTTTACACTTACGAATCGAGTGATGGAGAACTGAATGCCACTGACTATCGGAATTCCGAAAGAGGTCTTTGCCGGCGAAAAACGCGTTGCGACCATTCCTGACGTCGTTGAGAAACTGATCAAGTTGGGCTTCAAGGTCGCCGTCGAAACAGGCGCTGGCGACTCGGCCAATTTCAGTGATGATGCCTACCAGAGTGCGGGCGCTGGAATAGTCAGCGACGCGCCGACGCTGTGGGCAACGTCGGACGTGGTGTTCAAGGTGCGAGCTCCGAGCAGCGAGGAGGTCGGTTTGCTGCGCGAGGGCGGCACGCTCATCTCCTTCGTCTGGCCGGCGCAGAACCCGGAATTGATGCAGCAGCTGGCCGCCAGGAAGGCGACCGTGCTGGCCATCGACTCGTTGCCGCGCACGCTCTCGCGCGCGCAGAAGATGGACGCCCTGACCTCGCAGGCGGGCGTCGCGGGTTATCGCGCGGTGATCGAGGCCGCCAACGCCTTCGGCCGCTTCTTCAACGGCCAGATTACGGCCGCCGGCAAGGTGCCGCCGGCCAAGGTGTTCATCGCCGGCGCAGGCGTCGCTGGGCTGGCGGCGATCGGTACGGCGGCCAACCTGGGCGCCATCGTGCGCGCCAACGATACGCGCGCCGAGGTCGCCGATCAGGTCGTGTCGCTCGGCGGCGAGTTCGTCAAGGTCGACTACGAGGAAGAAGGCTCAGGTGGCGGTGGTTACGCCAAGGTGATGAGCGAGGGCTTCCAGGCGGCGCAGCGCGAGATGTACGCGAAGCAGGCGCGCGAGGTCGACATCATCATCACCACCGCGCTGATTCCCGGCAAGCCGGCGCCGAAGCTGATCACGGCCGAGATGGTCAGGAGCATGAAGCCGGGCAGCGTGATCGTCGACATGGCGGCCGAGCAGGGCGGCAACTGCGAGTTGACCGAGCCGGGCCAGGCCGTCGTCAAGCACGGCGTGACCATCGTCGGCTACACCGATCTGGTCAGCCGTCTCGCACGCCAGTCGGCGACACTCTACGCGAACAACCTGCTGCGCCTGACCGAGGAACTGTGCAAGACCAAGGACGGCAACATCAACGTCAATATGGAAGACGACGCCATCCGCGGCCTGACGGTCGTCAAGGACGGCAACGTCACTTGGCCGCCGCCCGCGCTCAAGCCGGCCGCGCCACCGGCGCCGAAAGCGGCGATGCCGCCTCCACCTCCGGCGCATGGCCACGGCGCCGGCGCACCGGCATCGGCGACCAAGGTGGCGGTGCTCTTCGGCGTCGGCGCGCTGCTCTTCCTGCTCATGGGGCTCGGGGCACCACCGGCCTTCCTCTCGCACTTCACGGTCTTCGTGCTTGCCTGCTTCGTCGGCTACATGGTCGTCTGGAACGTGACGCCGGCCCTGCATACGCCGCTGATGAGCGTGACCAACGCGATCTCGTCGATCATCTGCATCGGCGCGCTGGTGCAGATCGCGCCGCCGCTGGCCGAAGGCGTCTCGCGCCCCGAGGCACTGATCCAGGGCCTGGCCGCCGTCAGCATCGCGCTGACCGCGGTCAACATGTTCGGCGGCTTCGCCGTCACCCGCCGCATGCTCGACATGTTCCGCAAGTAAACCAAGGAGACACGACATGAATGCAAGTCTCGCTACTGTCTCCTACATCGGAGCCACCATCCTCTTCGTCCTCAGCCTCGGCGGCCTCTCCAGCCCCGAGACGGCGCGGCGCGGCAACGTCTACGGCATGATCGGCATGGCCATCGCCGTGCTGGCCACCATCTTCGGCCCGCGCGTCACCGCCGGCGGCTTCGGCTGGATCGTCGGCACCATGGTCGTCGGCGGCGCCGTCGGCCTGTACGCGGCGCGTGCCGTCAAGATGACGCAGATGCCCGAACTGGTCGCGCTGATGCATAGTCTCGTCGGCCTCGCCGCCTGCCTCGTCGGCTTCGCCACCTACATCGACCCGTCGGTGCAGTTCGAGGGCGCCGAGAAGACGATCCACGAGATCGAGATCTACGTCGGTATCCTGATCGGCGCGATCACCTTCTCCGGATCACTGATTGCCTTCGGCAAGCTGTCGGGCAGGATCGGCGGCAAGCCGTTGTTGTTGCCGGGGCGCCATTTCCTCAACCTGGCAGGTCTCCTGATCGTCATCTGGTTCGGCCGCGAGTTCCTGAACGCGCACGCGACGGCCGACGGCATGCTGCCGCTCGTCGTGATGACGGTGATCGCGCTGCTCTTCGGCATCCACATGGTGATGGCCATCGGCGGCGCCGACATGCCGGTCGTCGTGTCCATGCTCAACAGCTACTCGGGTTGGGCGGCATCGGCGACGGGCTTCATGCTCAACAACGACCTCTTGATCGTCGTCGGCGCGCTGGTCGGCTCGTCGGGTGCGATCCTCTCCTACATCATGTGCCGCGCGATGAACCGCAACTTCCTCAGCGTCATCGCCGGCGGTTTCGGTACCGGCAGTGGTGCGCCAGCCGCCAAGGCAAGCGAAGCGCCGGCCGGTGAAGTGGTCGCCGTATCCGCAACGGAAACCGCCGAGATGCTGCGCGAAGCGAAGAACGTGATCATCGTCCCCGGCTACGGCATGGCCGTAGCACAGGCGCAGCACACGGTGTTCGAAATCACGCAGCACCTGCGTGCGAAAGGCGTCAACGTGCGCTTCGGCATCCATCCGGTGGCCGGCCGCATGCCAGGGCACATGAATGTATTGCTCGCCGAAGCCAAGGTGCCGTACGACATCGTGATGGAAATGGATGAGATCAACGCGGACTTCCCGGACACCGACATCGCCATGGTGATCGGCGCCAACGACATCGTGAATCCGGCGGCGCAGGAAGATCCGGGCAGCCCGATCGCCGGCATGCCGGTGCTCGAAGTCTGGAAGGCGAAGACCTCGATCGTCATGAAGCGCTCGATGGCCTCCGGCTATGCCGGCGTCGACAACCCGCTGTTTTACAAGGACAACAACCGGATGCTGTTCGGCGACGCCAAGAAGATGCTCGACGAAGTCCTCGTTGCGCTCAAGAGCTGACACGGGCGGCCGGTCGGCGTCGCACTGCCGACCGGGCCGGTTTGCGTTGATTTGCACTGACTGGAGTGAAGCATGGAGGTCAGGGAAGTACTGAAGGTCAAGGATTCGGCGCTGTTTACCGCGCATCCGAATACGCTGCTGTCCGAGGCCGTCATCATGATGGCCGAGAACGACATCGGCGCGGTCGTCGTCATGGAGGCCGGCAAGCTGGTCGGCATGCTGACCTTCCGCGAGGTGCTGCGCATCCTGGCCCAGCGGCAAACGGAGCGGCGCGTCGGGCCGACACCGCCGATCGCCGAGATCCTCGTCGGCGAGGCGATGCAGACCGATCCGCCGACCACCTCGCCCGACATGGACGTCGATGAACTGCGCCGCCTGATGGTGACGACACACACGCGCTACCTGCCGGTGATGGACGGCGACACCCTGATGTGCGTGATCTCTTTTCACGACGTCGCCAAGGCCGTGCTCGAAGAACGCAACTTCGAGAACAAGCTGCTCAAGGCGTACATCAAGGATTGGCCGGAGGAGGCGAAGTAGGCGCACCAGTCGCCGCCGGCGCCGGTGTGACAGACCGGCGACTTTCACCCTGCACGATCGAGCCGTTCAAGCGAGTACGTCATGTTTGTTCATCCCCAGTTCAACCCCGTCGCAATCTCCGTCGGGCCGCTCGCCATCCACTGGTACGGCCTGATGTATCTTCTGGCCTTCTTCCAGTTCTGGTGGCTGGGCAAGCACCGCATCCAGACGCATCCGCAGCTGGCGCAGAACGGCTGGACGGTGCAGCAGCTCGACGACCTGCTCTTCTACGGCGTGCTCGGCGTCATCCTCGGCGGCCGCCTCGGGCAGGTCCTCTTCTATGAGCCGGGCTACTATTTTTCTGATCCGGCACGGATCCTCGCGATCTGGCAAGGCGGCATGTCGTTCCACGGCGGCTTCCTCGGCGTCCTGCTGGCGATGGCGTTCTGTGCGCACAAATGGCAGCGCGCGTGGCTGGACATCACCGACTTCATCGCACCGCTCGTGCCGCTCGGCCTCGCCGCCGGCCGCATCGGCAACTTCATCAATGGCGAGTTGTGGGGGCGCGTCGCCGACGCGAATCTGCCGTGGGCGATGGTCTTTCCGCGCGTCGACGATCTGCCGCGCCATCCCTCGCAGCTCTACCAGGCAGGCCTGGAAGGGCTGCTGCTGTTCGTCCTGCTTTGGGTTTATTCCGGCAGAACACGACCGCGTGGCGCTGTTTCCGGCGTCTTCCTCATCGGCTACGGTAGTTTCCGCTTTCTCGCCGAGTACTTCCGCACGCCCGATGAAGGGATTTTCGGACTCTCCGAGGTGATCAGCATGGGGCAATGGCTGTCGCTGCCGATGATCGCCATCGGCGTACTGATGCTGGCAGCCGCCCACCGGCGCAAGGTCTAGACTGGAGACTGTCGAACACCATCCACTGATCGAGGAGAAGGCAAATGGCAGAAGGAATCGTTGCTAGAGGTCTGAAGAAGGTGCGCAAGATGCTCACCGAGCATGCGCCGGCGGGCAAGGTCAGCGAGCGCCAGTTGAGCCAGATCCGCGATCAACTCAAGGAATGCGCCGCCGGTCTCGGCGGCGAAGTGTCGGTGCGGCAGCGTGCTGCGCGCCTGGCTGAAACCTACCTGAACCTCGGTGACGACGGGCGGGCGGCTTTTCTGCGCATTGTCGCTACCGAGTTCGGGCCGGACCCGAAGGCCGTCGAAAAGGCGCACGCCCAGTATCAGGCGGCGATCGGCAGCGATGGGCAGTGGGCAGCCGAATCGGCCTTGCGCGGCGCGATGCGCTCGGCACGCCTGCGCATTCTGACCCAGTTCAACGCCATCCCGCAGGGCGTCAAGTTCCTCGTCGACCTGCGCGCCGACCTGCTGCGCTTCCTCGAACACGATCCGGCGCTGCGTTCGCTCGACCGCGAGCTTGAAACGCGTCTCGGCGCCTGGTTCGACGTCGGTTTCCTCGAACTGCACCGCATCTCGTGGAATTCGCCGGCGCTGCTGCTGGAAAAGCTGATCGAATACGAGGCCGTGCACGAGATCCGCTCGTGGAGCGACCTGAAGAACCGCCTCGATTCCGACCGCCGCTGCTACGCCTTCTTCCACCCGCGCATGCCGATGGAGCCGCTGATCTTCGTCGAGGTCGCGCTGGTCGACGAACTGGCCGACAACGTGCAGGCGCTGCTCGACGAGCACGCGCCAGTGTTCGACGCCGAGCGCGCCAAGACGGCGATCTTCTATTCGATCTCGAGCACACAGACGGGATTGCGCGGCGTCTCGTTCGGAAACTTTCTGCTCAAGCGCGTGATCGATGACCTGAAGCGCGATTTTCCACGTTTGACGACGTTCGCGACGCTGTCGCCGATTCCGACGCTGCGCCGCTGGGTGGACAAGAACCCCGACGTCTGGGCGCAGGTTTTCACTGACGATCTGATCGCGCGCGTGGCGCGGATGGTCGGCAGCAAGGGGCCTTCCGTCCAGTCGGTCGACGATATCCGCAAGCTCGTGGCCAACGATGCATGGGTCGGCAACGCGCGCCTCGCACGTGCGCTGCAGCCCGGCCTGACGCGGCTCGCCGCGCGCTATTTCCTCAACGCCAAGTCCGGCGCACGGCCGTACGACCCGGTGTCGCGCTTCCATCTCGGCAACGGCGCACGCATCGAGCGCATCAACTATCTGGCCGATACCTCGGCGAATGGCCTGAAGCAATCGTTCGGCCTGATGGTCAACTATCTTTACGATCCCGATGCGATCGAAACCAACGTCGAGGCCTTCTCGCGCGACGGCGCCGTCGTCACCTCGGGTACCGTGCGCCGCGCGGCACGCGATTGATCACCAATGTCGCCGGCGCCCAGCAGCCCGGGCAGATACGCTAAAATCGCTTTTTTTCGCCATTTGCAACCGTGTTCCACCTACCTTAAGGAAATAGCCATGGACATCTCGCACATCGAACATATCGGCATCGCCGTCAAGAGCCTCGACGAAGCCATCCCGTTCTGGGAGAAGCAGCTCGGCCTGAAGTGCTACGCGATCGAGGAAGTCAAGGAACAGAAGGTCAGGACCGCCTTCTTCAAGATCGGCCAGTCGAAGATCGAACTGCTCGAATCGACCGATCCGGAAGGCCCGATCGGCAAGTTCATCGAGAAGAAAGGCGAAGGCATCCAGCACCTCGCGCTCGCCGTCAATGGTCTGCAAGCTAATCTGACCGAGCTCGAAGGCAACGGCGTGCAACTGATCGACAAGTCGCCGCGCAAGGGCGCCGAAGGTCTCGACATCGCCTTCCTGCATCCGAAGTCGACGAAGGGCGTGCTGCTCGAACTGTGCGAAGACCCGAAGAAGTAATCACCGTCTGACCTACAGGGCGGAATCGGGGCCGACATTCGGGCCCACCGATGCCCGCCGCACGGAAAGCCGCCCTCGTTCGGGCGGCTTCATTCCATCCGGGGGTGTCGATGACCTGGTTTTCCTTGCCGCCGATCGAGGCGGGGCGACAAGCTGCATTTCAGGATTCCCGCAGTGCAACGACCTGGCTTGCCGGACAACCGCAAGCCAACGCGCCGGCGATGCTGGCCGAGTTCGTCGCGCAGATTCAAGCTTTCAACACGAGCCGTGTTGCGCCGGATGAGCGTTTCAGGACGCTGACCGCCCTGCGCAGCGCGCTGTTCGCCGTCAGCGGCGAATGTCTGCGCCGCTACGAGAACAAACCCCTGCCGTTGCCGCGTGCCGAGAAGGGCATTCAGGATTCGCTCCGCGCGCTCTGGCGCGCCGCTGCGGTGTCCTGTCTGCACTGCCTGCGTGCCTGTCTCGAAGGGGATTCGTCGATCTCGCCGCACGCCGCCAAGGTCGCGCACCGCGCCCTGTGCTGCCTGCGCATGGAGCAACTGAGCGGCCATCTGGGCGGCGTGTCGCCGGATGGCGAGTTCTGGCGCACGCTCCACGCCGTATTGGTCTCGGCCGAGACGCTGGGCGTCGCGCGCGACCTGGTCGAGGACAGGCTGCTCGGCGAAACCAAGGAATCGAGCGTCAGCGGTCAATACGCCATGGCCTTGCTGCTTGAACTCGCTCGGCCTTTTGCGTTGCCGCGCGCGCAGTTCGCGGTGATGACGCGCTGGCTCGCCCGCTGGCGCGAACAGGCGCGTATTCTCGTCGAACCCGATAACGGTCCGAAATCGCTCTGTATCGCGCTCGATCTCTCGCTCGACCGGCCGTTTAGCGACAATCTGCGTGCGCCCAGGCTTCCCCGCTGGCTCTCGGTCGGGCCGGTGTTGCGCAAGATCGGCCAGCGGATCGAAGCGTTGGCCGCCGGCGAGTCGCCGGAGAGCCTCAGGCTGGGATCGACGCTTTCTGCGCAGACCTGCTCCGACCTGCTGACCGAACTGGCCGGGCACCTGAAGGTGCCGCCGCCGCTGCCGCAGCTTCCCGCCGAGACGCGCACGATCGCGGTGGCGTGCGGCTTCGAGAACATGTACGGCGTAATCGGCGGTACGGGACTGCACGATGCTTCGCTCCGACCGTCGTCGTTCGGCAATCAGCTGAGTCAGGCACAGCTGGCTGTTTTTGGCCACGTCGTGCAGCACGAGGAAAAGGCCGGCAAGAGCGAGCACTGGCGTGTCCTGCGCCGCGATGGCTGCGAGATTGCCCTGCTGCGCGCGATGGACGCCGGCGAGGCGCGTCTTGCGCTGAGAAGCCTGGTCGTGCTGCAGTCCGGGCCGGACGAGCCGTTCATGCTCGGCGAAGTGCGCAGCCTGAATGTCGGTGGCGATGGCGAGCTCTGCGTCGTTGCTCGGTTCTTCGCCGGCGAGCCGCAGCCCTTGCTGATGGAGATCCGCGACCGGACGAGCGGCGCGGCGTCGCGGCACCCGGCCCTGATGCTTCCGACCGGCGACGGAATGGAGCCGGCGTCGCTCTTCATTCCCGCTGGCGTGGCGGCGCGTGCCGCGTCCTTCCGCCTGTTCGAAGTGCAGGCCAATTCGCCGCTCTCGCTCGGCCTGGAAGTCTGTATCGCTCGCGGCAGCGACCACGAGCGCTGGCGCCTGAGCCATCGCGCAGACTAGGTCGTCGGGCGTGGACTTGCGATCGAGGTAGAATTTTCGCCATGAGCGTGCTTATTGTCATGACCAACTTGCCGGACCAGGCGACGGCCGAGAAGCTCGCAGCCTTTGTCGTCGAAGAGCGGCTTGCCGCGTGCGTCAACATCCTTGCGCCGTGTGCTTCGATCTATCAATGGAAGGGCAGCATCGAGCGCGCCGGCGAGGTGCCGCTCCTCATCAAGACGACCGACGCGCGCTATGCGCAGCTCGAAGCGGCGATTCGTTCGGTGCATCCGTACGAAACGCCGGAGATCGTGGCGATTTCCGTCGCCGCCGGTCTGCCCGGGTATCTCGCCTGGGTGGCGGCGGAAACGCAGACCGAACGCTGGCCATCGCCGTGAGCAAGCGCTTCCTGCATCTCCTGTTGCTCTTCATCGTTTGCGGCCTGGTGCAGGCCGCCGATCTGTTGCCGCCGTTGCTCGCCTTCAAGCCGGCCGTGCGCGCCGTGGACGGGCAGACGATCGAAGTGCGCTTCGCGATCGCCAAGGGCTATTACCTCTACCGCGACAATTTCCGCTTCGCCGCCGAACCGTCGACCATCGCCCTGGGGAAACCCGTCCTGCCAAAGGGCAAGGAGAAGGACGACGACACCTTCGGCCGCGTCGAGGTCTATTACGATAGTGTTGCGATTCGCCTCCCGGTCGAGCGCAACAGTTCCGGCGTCTTGCCGCTGACGCTGAACATCACGTCGCAGGGCTGCGCCGATGTCGGCGTCTGTTATCCGCCGCAGAAGCAGTCGCTCAGCCTCGAACTGCCGGCGGTGACGGATGTGACGACGGTGCCGGCGGCCGAACCGCCGGTGCGCGCGTCGTCCGACGAAACCGGACGCATCGCGCGCCTGCTTTCGGGGGCCAGCACCTGGGTCGTCATCGCCAGCTTCTTCGGCTTTGGCCTGTTGCTCTCGCTGACGCCCTGTGTCTTCCCGATGATCCCGATCCTCTCCGGCATCATCGTCGGTTCAGGGCGCGCCGGCAAAGGTGTCTCGCACGCGCGCGGGTTCATCCTCTCCTTCGGCTACGTGCTCGGCATGGCCGGTACCTACGCAGCGGCGGGCGTCGCAGCCGGTTTCAGCGGCACGCTGCTCTCCGTGAGCCTGCAGAATGCCTGGGTGCTCGGCGGCTTCGCGCTGATTTTCGTCGCACTATCGCTGTCGATGTTCGGCTTCTACGAGCTTCAATTGCCGTCCTTCATGCAAAGCCGGCTGTCGGAAGAAGCAACGCACCTCAAGGGGGGCTCGTTCGCTGCCGTCACGCTGATGGGCGCGCTCTCGGCGTTGATCGTCGGGCCGTGCGTCGCGGCGCCGCTGGCCGGTGCGCTGCTCTATATCGGCCAGACCGGCGACGCCCTGCTCGGCGGCGCGGCGCTGTTCAGCATGGGGCTCGGCATGGGCGTGCCGCTGCTGGCTGTCGGCTTGTCGGCCGGAGCGCTGCTGCCCAAGTCGGGGGCGTGGATGGAGGCGATCAAGAAAGCCTTCGGCGTCGTGCTGCTCGCCACCGCGCTCTGGATCGTCTCGCCGCTGCTGCCGATCGCTGTGCAGATGGCGGGTTGGGCGGCGCTCCTGATCGTCCCGGCGATCTTCATGCACGCCATCGATCCGCTGCCGCCGCACGCGCATGCGGCGATGCGTTTCTGGAAAGGCATCGGTCTGCTGATGCTGCTCACCGGCGCGGCGCTGCTCGCCGGGGCGCTCTCCGGTGCGACCGATCCGCTGCGGCCGCTGGCGGCGCTCGGTTCGGGTAGCGCCACGGCCGAGACGCGCGCGCTGCCGTTCGAACGGGTTCGTTCGCTCGCCGAACTCGACGCGCGCATCAAGGCCGCCGGCAAGCCGGTAATGCTCGACTTCTACGCCGACTGGTGCGTCTCGTGCAAGGAGATGGAGCGCTTCACCTTCTCCAACCCACGCGTGCAGCAACGTTTGTCCGGCTGGCTCCTGTTGCAGGCCGACGTGACGGCCAATTCCGACGACGACAAGGCGCTGCTTACCCGCTTCGGGCTGTTCGGTCCGCCCGGCATCCTGTTCTTCAACCGCGAGGGCGAAGCGGTTCAGAACGTGCGTGTGATCGGCTACCAGCGTGCCGAAGATTTCCTGGCGACGCTGGCGCAACTCCCGCCGCAATAGTCCGTCGAGCGCTACTTCCCGACCGCTGCCGCGACCCCCTCGGTGAGCAGGCCAAGCGTCGTCTGTGCGTGCTCGGCAGCATCGCGCCCGAGGCTGGTCAGGTAGCCGCCGTCGATCTGGGTGATCAAGCCTTTGGCGTGCAGCCTTTGCACGGCCGCAATAACTTCTGCGTCGGCCGTCTTGTGCACCTTGATGCCCTGCTGGCCGCTGTCCAGATCAAAGCGGATCAGGGCGTTGAGTTCTTGAACCAGATCGGAGGTGAAGGGCATGGCGCGTCCTTGTTTGCGGAAAACGCCATTCTACGCCACGGATCCTCACGGCTCTCAGGAACTGCACGAGAGCATCGAGCAGCCGGGCTTACGGCGTGCCCAGTCGGGGCGCTTGGCGGCATAGGCTGCGAAATCCTCCTGTTCATCGAACGGGTGGCGCAGGACGTCGAGCAACTCGTGAATCATCCCCGGGTCGCCTTGCTCGGCGCGCTCAATGACCTGCTGCGCCAGATAGTTGCGCAGGACAAAGCGCGGATTCGCGGCGTTCATGCGCGCGATGCGCACCTCACTGGATTCGTTGCCCGAACGCACGCGTGCCGCCCAGCGCGCCAGCCAGGCGTCGAAGCCGGTGCCGTGCTCGGCGAGGAGTTCCGGCCGATAGAACGCTTCGTGCAGGACGCTCAACTGCGGCGCATCGGGATCGACATGGGCAAGGAGGCGGAAGAAAAGCGTCATGTCGACCTCGGCCTTCTGCATCAGCTCGAACGCGGCCTCGACCAGTTCCGCGTCATCGCGCAGCCATTTTTTGAAGCCGAGCTTGGCGGCGAGCGCGTTGTGGAATTCGCGCGCGTAGACCGTATCGTAATGCGCCAGCCCCTGCGCCAGATCGTCGCGTTCCCCGGCGATCACGGCAAACGCCTCGGCCAGCCGTTCGAGGTTCCAGCGCGCGATCTCCGGCTGGCGGGCAAAGCAGTAGCGGCGGCCGTGCGCGTCGGTGGTGTTCGGCGTCCACGCCGGGTTGAAATCGTCGACCCAGCCGTAGGGGCCGTAATCAATCGTCAGGCCGAGGATCGACATGTTGTCGGTGTTCATCACGCCGTGTACGAAACCGAAACGCATCCAATCCACCATCAGGCGCGCCGTCCGTTCGCAGACCTCGATGAAGCAGCGCGTCAGCCGCTCTTCCGGCGGCAGCACGGCAAGATGCGGAAAGTCGCGCGCGATGGTGAACTCGAACAGGTGCCGCAGCAGATCTTCGTCGCCGCGCGAGGCGGGCAGTTCGAAGTGTCCAAAACGCAGGAAGGACG
This sequence comes from Propionivibrio sp., assembly GCF_017995515.1. Classification (GTDB taxonomy): domain Bacteria; phylum Pseudomonadota; class Gammaproteobacteria; order Burkholderiales; family Rhodocyclaceae; genus Propionivibrio. The sequence goes on along the minus strand of NZ_JAGOIT010000001.1, from coordinate 34,022 downwards.
GCGCGACGCGGCAGACGATCGCGCCCGGCTCCTCGACCGGGTGGCCGTCGTAGAACATGTCGCGCGTCACCCGATCACCGGTCGCCACCAGCGACAAGGCGCGCGTCGTCGGAACGCCGAGATGGTGCATGGCCTCGCTGCACAGAAACTCGCGGATCGACGAACGCAATACCGCTCGCCCATCCGCGCGCCGCGAGTATGGCGTCCGGCCCGCTCCCTTGAGCTGCAGCTCGAAGCGCTGTCCGTCGCGGTTGAGCGCTTCACCGAGAAAAATCGCGCGGCCATCGCCCAACTGGCGCGCCCACGAGCCGAACTGATAACCACCGTAGTTGGTCGCGTACGCACGCATCCCGGGAAGAAACGCGTTGCCGGCCAGGGCGCTAACCCACGGCGGGCTATGCAGGGTCACCTCGTCCAATCCGAGCAGTTGCGCCATCTCGGCCGAGTGCGCCAACAACCGTGGATCGGAAACAGGCGTTGGTTCGACGGGCGACCAGAGGGCGCCGAGAACCTGGCGCGGAAAGTTGTCCGCCTCGCCTTCGCCCGGGAGTTCGCGAATGAAGCGGTTGTCGAAGTGCAGCATGTGGAGTCATTCGCCGAAAGAAATGACTTTTCGGCACGTCCTTGCGCGACAAGTTCCTTCCGCAGCACCCAAGAAAAACGGCGCGGAGCATGAAGCTCCGCGCCGTCGAATAAAGTCCCCGCAAGTGCCGTTAGGCCGGCATCCTGAACCGGGGTTCAGAGAGGTCACGTTCCTTCCGCATCAGGCTCGCCCGACAGATGGGGCTTGCACAACAGCGGTTTCAATGGTTCGCAACCGACGCCAATTAGCATTGGTTCAAGGAATATATGGCCTTGACAAACACCGCAGGGAACAACTGGCTGGAAGCCTAGATCAGCCTTTCCTGCGGTTCGAGAACCGCCGCCAGCTGTGCTTCCATGTCGGAAATTCTACGCTTAACGGAGCCGATGTCCAGCCCTGTTTCGCCCCCTGTGTGCGACGGGATTTCCGCTGCGGATTGCTTCTTCGAGAGGTGTTCGTGCGCGATGTTCAGCGCAGCCATCACCGCGATGCGCTCTGAGATGTTGCTCTTGGTCTTCTCGGCGATGTCGTGCATCTTCTCGTCGACGTACGCGACTGCCGCGAGCAAGGCGGGCTGCTCCTCGGGCGGGCAGGCGACGCGGTATTCCTTGCCGAGCAGGGTGATATCGAGGTAGTAGGCTTCGTTGGGCATGGGGTCCTGCAGGGCCGATCAGGCGGCGGTTAGGCTTCGGGGAGCTGCATGGCGAGCTGCTCCAGCCGGGTTCTGGCGGTGTCCATACGATCCGTGAGCCCTTTCTTCTCGACTTCCGCAGTCGCCAGTTGCTGCCGCAGTTGCGCGTTCTCGACACGTAGTGCGCGGCACAATGAGGCGACCTGCGCGATTTTGCTTTCGAGGGCATTCAGTTCGTTTACCATGCGCGGACTATAGTTTTAAAAACCCAGTCAAGTCAAGGGCTAAGCGTTGTTTTTAAATGTGATTTATTTCACGCAGAACGCAGCGGCATCATCTCGAAACAGCGTCGCGCTATAATCGCGGCGTCCGTCATCTTGACGGATCAACGTGCAAGGTGCCGCAGCGCAAATCTTCTTTTTTGCCGCGGTTAAACGGGAAACAGGTGCGTGTTAACAAACATCATGCCTGTGCTGCCCCCGCAACGGTAAGCGAGTGTGGGTGGATCGAATGCCACTGGGCGAAAAAGCCCGGGAAGGCGATCCGTCAAGACTTGTGAGCCCGGATACCGGCCTTCGCGCAATCAGACGGAAGTGCCGCGGGGAGGCGGACACGGAATGCTCGACACGGCACCACTTCAAGCTCGTTCATCTCGTCAGTTTTTCTCCTTCGCGCAATTCCGATTTTTTGTTTGCCGGCTTGCGGGGACGCTTGTCGGCAGGAAGGAGAAATTTCCATGTATCCAGGCCATTCTCTGGCAACGGGCGCGTTTGCGCTGCTTGCCGCGATTCCATCGAGTTCCACTTTTGCTGGCGAAGCCGATGCCGAGGCGGTCGTCGTCACCGCAACACGGCAGGCGACGCGCGCCAATGAGTTGCTGAGCGATGTTTCGGTCATCGAGCGCGCGGACATCGAAGCCAGCGGTCAGCAAACCATTGCCGACCTGCTTGCGCGGCAGCCCGGCATCCAGACGTCGACATCGGGCGGGCCGGGTTCGGCGACGAATTTCTATGTCCGTGGCGCGCGTCCCGAGCAGACCAAGGTACTGGTCGACGGCGTGCCGCTCAACTCGGTCGACCTCTCCGGTTCGCCCCTGCGCTTTCTCTCGCTGGCCGACGTCGAGCGCATTGAAATCCTGCGCGGGCCGGCATCGGCGCTGTACGGAGCCGATGCGATCGGCGGTGTGATCCAGATCTTCACGCGCAGCGGACGCCCGGGGCTGACGGCGGATGCTTTCCTCGGCTACGGTACGCGGGACACCCGGCAGGCGAGCGCCGGCGTGTCCGGCGGCAACGAGCAGTGGCGTTTTCGCATCGAAGGCAATCACGAGTCGTCGGCCGGCTTTTCGGCACAGAAGGATGCTTCAAACCGGGATGCTGACAAGGACGGCTACCGCAATTCGGGCGGAACGGCCGCACTCTCGTTTCTGCCGGTGAAGGGCCACGAGTTCGGTATCAAGTTCCGGCAGAACGTCGGCACGACGCATTACGACAGCGGCAGCGTGCCGGCTGATGGTAATTACGACGATCGCGTCGACTTCGAAACGCAGCAGTGGCAGGCTTTCTCGCGCAATCGTCTGACCGATGCCTGGACGAGCAAGCTGCTCTACGGCGAGTCCGTCGACGAGCAAACGTCGTATGCCTCGTGGGCGCCGGAGGGCGAGCGCCTGCGCACGAAGAACCAGCAGGCGACGTGGCAGAACGACGTCAAGCTGCCGTTGGGGACGGCCTTGCTGGCGGTCGAGCATCTCAAGCAGACGGCGTCGCTGGAAGAGACCAACGGCGCATCGCCTGAACAGAGCACCGATTCCTTGATCGCCGGTTGGACTGCGAACTATGGTAACCATCGCTGGCAACTGGGCGCGCGTCAAGACAATCACTCCGAATTCGGTGGCCAGAAGACCTATGCGCTGGCCTACGGTTACCAGCTGACCGACGCACTGCGGGCGCAGGCGAGTTACGGGACGGCGTTCAAGGCACCCAGCCTCTACCAACTCTTCTTTTCGTCTCCGTATGGGCATGGCAACGCCAACCTGAAGCCAGAAGAAGCGAAGAATCGAGAGGCCGCACTGATCTGGGAGCTTGGCAACCAATCGGTGTCGGCGACGTGGTACCTGAACAAGGTCGAGAACCTGATCGACTATTCATTTACCAGTAATACCTACGAGAACATCTCCAGTTCCAGGCTCGAGGGCGTCACGCTGTCCTATACCGGACAGTTCAGCGAATGGTCGGTGCGCGCGGCCTACGACTGGCTCGACGCGCGCAACGAGGATACCGGCCAGCGGCTGGGACGGCGCGCGCGCGACAAGGCAACGCTCGCGGTCACGCGGCAATGGGGCGCCTGGAAAACCGGGGCCGAGTGGGTCGGCGTTGGTCCGCGTTTCAACACGAACACGGAGACCGGCGAGATGGGCGGCTACGGCCTCGTCAACCTGACGGCGCGCTACGCGATCAACACGGAACTGGCGATCGAAGGGAGAATCAACAATCTCTTCGACAAGAACTACGAAACTGTCAGTGGCTACAATACCGCCGGTTTCAATGCCTTTATCGGCCTTCGCTACCAGCCGAAATAGACCGCCATGCCCACCCGTCGCCGCGCCCTCCTGATTCTCGCCGCGCTTGCCCTGCTCGCGCTGACGAGTCTCGTGCTGGCCTTGATGGTGGGCAGCGTCCATGTGCCGCTGGGCGAGGTCTTCCCGGCACTGTTCGGATCGGCGGATTCGATGGCGGGCGAGGTGGTGCGCAGCCTGCGCCTGCCGCGAGCGCTGGCGGGTTTTGCGTGCGGTGGTTTATTGGCGCTGGCTGGCGCGTTGCTGCAGGTGCTGTTGCGCAATCCACTCGCTGATCCCTACGTGCTCGGGATTTCCGGCGGCGCGGGCGTCGGGGCGATTCTGGCCATCCTGTTCGGCGTCGGCGCGGCGGCGACCGGCGGCGCGGCGTTCGCCGGCGCGCTGGCGACGACGCTCGTCGTCTTCGGGCTGGCGCACGGCGACGGCAGCTGGACGCAGTCGCGCCTGCTGCTCACCGGCGTCATCGTCGCCGCCGGCTGCGGCGCGGTGGTCGCGTTAATTCTCTCGATTGCACCAGACAGCAAGCTGCACGGCATGCTGTTCTGGCTGATGGGCGACCTGTCGCAGGCGACGAGTCCGTATCTGGCGCTCGGCGTGCTCGCCGCCGTCCTGCTCGTCGCGCTACCGTTCGCGCGTGAGTTGAATTTGCTGACGCGCGGCGCCGATCTGGCACAAACGCTCGGCGTCGAGGTCGGCCGGCTGCGCCGCGGCGTCTATCTCCTCGCTTCGCTGGCGACGGCGGCAGCAGTGACGCAGGCCGGTTCGATCGGCTTCGTCGGCCTGATCGTGCCGCATCTGGTGCGGCTCGCGGCGGGCAACGACCAGCGTCTACTGTTGCCGGCATCGGCGCTGGCCGGCGGCAGCCTGCTGGTGATCGCCGACACGCTGGCGCGCTCGTTGATTGCGCCGCAGCAGCTGCCGGTCGGCGTACTGACCGCGCTGATCGGCGTGCCGGTCTTTCTCTTTTTGCTGGCGCGCGACGCCAAGGCGCGGGGCTGAGATGGCGCCTTCGT
>NZ_JAGOIT010000001.1:0-29120 GCF_017995515.1 Propionivibrio sp. | reverse complement strand
TGGCGCGCTCGTTGATTGCGCCGCAGCAGCTGCCGGTCGGCGTACTGACCGCGCTGATCGGCGTGCCGGTCTTTCTCTTTTTGCTGGCGCGCGACGCCAAGGCGCGGGGCTGAGATGGCGCCTTCGTTATCACTGTCACCGCGGCTCGAAGCGCGCCGGCTGACCGTCGGCGTCGCCGGCAAGGTCTTCTGCCGCGACCTCGACTTCGCCCTGGCGGCGGGCGAGCGCCTGTCCATCCTCGGGCGCAACGGCGCCGGCAAGTCGACGCTGCTCTCGGTGCTCGCCGGTTTGCGTGCGCCGCTGTCCGGCGAGGTCAGGGTCAGCGGTACGATGTATGCCGAACTCGGAACGCGCAAGAGCGCGTTGATCCGTGGCTGGCTGCCGCAGGCGCGCGGCGACGCCTTTGCCTCGACGGTGCTGGAGACGGTGCTCGTCGGCCGTCACCCGCACCTCGAACGCTGGGGCTGGGAAAGCGAGAACGATGCGCAGATCGTGCGCCGGGCGCTGGCGGCGGTCGACCTGGCCGGGCTAGAACAGCGCGACGTGCAGACGCTGTCCGGCGGTGAGCGGCAGCGCGTGGCGATCGCCACCCTGCTCGCGCAGGCACCGCAGCTTTACCTGCTCGATGAGCCGATCGCCTACCTCGATCTCAAGCACCAGATCGCCATGCTCGACCTCTTTTCCGCCGCGGCCCGCGAGCGCAACGCGGCGGTGGCGATGGTGCTGCACGAGCCGGCGCTGGCCTGGCGCTATTCGGATCGCGTGTTGCTGATTCACGGCGACGGCTTGACCGAATACGGTCCGACCCGTGAAATGCTGACCGCCGAGCGGCTCTCGGCGCTGTTTCAATACCCGTTGCACGCAATCGAATGCGAAGGGCGGGTCAGTTTCATTCCGGCCTGAATGGGCCAAATACCGATGAGGACTCCATGAGCGAGAACAAGGAAGCAGAAGACAACAACAGCGGCCGCGAAGAGCGCCACGCCAAGCGGATGGCACGCAAGAAGGCGGTCGTCGATGAGAGCATCGCCGCGGCGCAGCAGGAGCGCGGCGTGCTGGTGGTCAATACCGGCAACGGCAAGGGCAAGTCGTCGTCGGCGTTCGGCGTCGTCGCGCGTGCCCTCGGACACGGCATGAAGGTCGCCGTCATCCAGTTCATCAAGGGGCGGTCCGATACGGGCGAGGAGGCGTTTTTCATCAAGGTCGGCGAAACGATGCCGGATCGCCTCGTCTGGCACGTCACCGGCGAAGGGTTTACCTGGGACACGCAGGACCTCGCGCGCGACATGGCCGTCGCCGAGAAGGCGTGGGACATTGCCCGCCAGTACCTCGCCGACCCGGACTACGGCCTCGTCGTGCTCGACGAATTCACCTATGTCCTGAAGTACGGCTGGCTCAATATTGATCGCGTGCTCGAAACGCTCGCCATGCGCCCGCCCATGCAGCACGTGATCATCACCGGCCGCGCCGCGCCCGATGCGCTGGTTGAAATAGCCGACACGGTGACCGACATGACGATGGTCAAACACGCCTTCAAGGCCGGCGTCAAAGCGATGCCGGGTCTCGAGTGGTAGTTCGATGACGAAGATGGCAAATGCGAAACTCTCCTGCCCGGCGCTCTTCGTCGCCGCGCCGGCCTCCGGCCAGGGCAAGACGACCGTCGTCGCCGCGCTCGCGCGCCTGCACACGCGGCTCGGGCGCCGGGTGCGCGTTTTCAAGTGCGGGCCGGACTTTCTCGATCCGCAGATCCACGCCATCGCCAGCGGCGCACCGTGCCAGAACGTCGATCTCTGGATGTGCGGTGCGGATGACATCGCCTGGCGCCTGGCCGAAGCGGCGCGCGACGCCGACCTCATCTTCGTCGAGGGCGTCATGGGCCTCTTCGACGGCACGCCGTCGGCGGCCGAGCTGGCGACGCGCCTCGGCATCCCGATCCTCGCCGTGATCAACGGCGCATCGATGGCCAACAGCTTCGGCGCGATCGCCTACGGGCTCAAGCACTACCGGCCGGGAACGCCAGTGAATGCCGCCTTCGCCAACTGCGTCGGCAGCGCCTATCACGCCGAATTGCTGGAAAAGAGCCTGCCGGCGGACATCGCCTGGTACGGCCACCTGCCGCGCGACGTCGACGCGGCGATGCCCGAGCGCCACCTCGGCCTCTTGCCGGCGGCCGAGATCGAAGGGCTCGCGCAGCGCATCGAGCACATGGCCGATCTGCTGGCGGCGACGGCCGCCGCGAACCTGCCGCCGCCGGTCGCCTTCGACGACGTTCCGCCGCCGGTCTTGCCGCCACTGCTCGCCGACAAGACGATCGCCATCGCACGCGATGCGGCTTTCTGCTTCCTCTACCCGGCGAATCTCGATTGCCTGGAACGCCTCGGCGCGACGCTCAAGTACTTCTCACCGCTCGCCGATGCCGCCCTGCCCGAGTGCGATGCCGTCTGGCTGCCGGGCGGCTACCCGGAGCTGCACGGCCCGGCGCTCGCGGCGAACCGTTCGCTGTGGCAATCGCTCGCCGCGCACGTCGATGCGGGTCGGCCAGTGCTTGCCGAGTGCGGTGGCATGATGGCCTTGTTCGAGACGCTGGGCGATGTCAAAGGAAACGAGCACCGCCTCGCCGGCTTGCTGCCCGGCCAGGTGCGCATGCAGAAGCGCCTTGCCGGGCTGGGCATGCAGGAAGTCGAGCTGCCCGAAGGCAGGCTGCGCGGCCACGCTTTCCACTACTCGAAGACCGAGACGATGCTGGAACCGATCGCCACCTCGATGCGCCCCGATGGACGAACCGGCGAAGCGATCCATCGCCGCCAGCGGCTGACGGCGAGCTACATGCACCTTTATTTCCCGTCGAACCCCGAGGCGGTGGCGCGCCTGTTCAGCCGGTAAGCGAAAGAAACCGCGCTCAGAGCAGCCACAGGCTGCCGCCGACCTCGGCGCCCCACACCACCTGCACCCGGTTCCGGCCGTCCTGCTTGGCGCGGTAGAGGCCGCTGTCGGCGCGCATGAGCATCGACGAACTCCTCGCCGCCGATGCGCGCGGCAAGGTCGTTGTGGCGCAGGTTGGCGCGCAGCACGGCGGCAATCCGGCGCAGGACTTCGTCGCCTGCGGCGTGGGCTAAACTGGCGGGCAGACGTCATACATCAACAACGCATAGGGGAAATGGCGTGAGCGAGTCACTGCAGACACTGGATCAGGTGAAAGCGACGGCCATCGACATGGGCGTCAAGTTCGGTCCCAGGCTCCTGATTGCCGGGATCATCCTGCTGGTCGGCTACATGGCCGGCCGCTGGGCCGGCGTGATGGTCACGCGCCTGTTGGCGCGCTTCAAGCTCGAAGCGCCGGTGCGCCAGCTGATCGCGCGCCTGGTGCAGCTGTTCGTCCTCTGCCTGTTCGTCATCATGGCCATGCAGAACCTTGGCGTCGAGCTGCTGCCGCTGGTCGCCGGCCTCGGCGTCGCCGGCGCGGGCATCGCGCTGGCCTTGCAGGGGGTGCTCGGCAACATCGTCGCTGGTCTGACGATCATCTTCACGCAGCCCTTCCACGTTGGCGATTACATCTCGATCGGCGACGAGGAAGGCGAAGTGCTCGACATCAGCCTGTTCAACACGACGCTCGGGCACACCGACCGCTCGCGCGTCGTCATCCCGAGCCGAAAGATCGTCGGAGAAATCCTGCATAACTGCGGGCAGATCCGCCGCCTGTCGCTGCTCGCCAACGTCGCCTACGGCACCGACGTCGCGGCGGCGCTGGCCTTGGTCAACGAGGTACTGGCGGGCAATGAACGCGTGCTCAAGACGCCCGCGCCGGTGGTGGGCGTCGCGCGCCTGACCGACGCCTGCGTGACCATCAACATCAACCCGTGGGTCAACGTGCCCGACTACGAGGCGGCGATCAGCGAGGTCAATCAGGCGGTGCTGGCGGCATTCCGCGCGCACGGCATCGCCATCCCGCTGCCGCAGCGCGAAGTGCGCATGCTGTGACTTGCCGCTGCGGCGATTGAACGCGATCGCCGCTCATGCGGTCAGACGGGTCTCCCGTAGCAACTCAGTAAAGCAACGAACAAGACAAACGATCATGAGCGACCTGCCGCAAATACCCGATGCGCCGGTTTCGGCGCGCATCCGCGAGCGCATCCAGCGCGCGCGTCAGCGTTTCCACGCCAACGACAACATCGCCGCCTTTCTCGAACCCGGCGACCTCGACGCCTTGCTCGACGAGGTCGAAGGCAAGATGAAGGGCGTACTGGAAAGCCTCGTCATCGATACCGAGAGCGACCACAACACGCAGGACACGGCGCGCCGCGTCGCCAGGATGTACCTGACCGAGGTCTTTCGCGGTCGCTATGTGGCGGCGCCGCAGGTGACGGAGTTTCCCAACGCCGAGCGCCTGAACGAGCTGATGATCGTCGGCCCGATCAGCGTGCGCAGCGCGTGCAGCCACCACTTCTGTCCGATCATGGGGCGGCTGTGGATCGGCCTGATGCCGAACGAGCACTCGAACCTGATCGGGTTATCAAAGTATTCGCGCCTTGCTGAATGGGTGATGAGCCGGCCGCAGATCCAGGAGGAGGCGATCACGCAGATGGCCGAACTGCTGATGCGCAAGGTCAGCCCGGACGGTCTCGCCGTGGTCATGGAAGCCGATCACTTCTGCATGCACTGGCGCGGCGTCAAGGATGCGGAGACCAGGATGATCAACAGCGTGATGCGCGGCTCTTTCCTCAAGGACGCCGCATTGCGCCGCGAATTCCTCTCCCTCATCAACCTGAAAGTCTGAGGTTCCCCATGTTAGTCCGTCTGCTCTACGCCAGCCGCGCCGCCGCGCCGCTGACCGCGCTGGTCGTCGAATCCATCCTCGCCCAGTCGCGCGCGCACAATCCGCGCCTCGGCATCACCGGCATCCTCTGCTACAGCGAAGACCTCTTCCTGCAGGTACTGGAGGGCGGACGCGACGAGGTGTGCGAGCTGTACAACACGATCGTGCGCGACGACCGCCACACGAACGTGCGCATCCTGACCTACGAGGAAATCTCCGAGCGCCGCTTCGGCAACTGGACGATGGGCCACGTCGACATCGCCACGGTCAATCCGTCCTTGCTGCTCAAATATGCCAAGCTGCCGGTGCTCAATCCGTTCAATTGCTCGGGCCACGCCTCGATGGCGTTGCTCGAAGAGCTGTTGGCGACGGCGTCGGTGATCGGACGCAGCGGTTAAAGCGCGTTTCGCGCCGGCTACTGATCCGGCACGAAGAAGTCTCAACTCCCGTTCGGGCTGAGCCTGTCAAAGCCCGCCCCCCTTCGACAGGCTCAGGGCGAACGGACTTCAAACATTGCCGCGCGGGATCAATAAGGCTACTGCGCCGGCTGCGCGCGGTTCTCGCTCTGCTTGGTGTGAGCGATCGCGCGTGTCTCGAGCCGCGCTTTTTCCAGCTCGGCGAGCGCCCCCTTTTCACTGGCGGAGAAGCCGAAGTGGAACGTTGCGCCCGAGTACTCGACCGAGCGTCCGCGCCCGCCCTCGCACGAAGTCATCCGCCACTGCAGGTTCAGCGAATGGCCGTTGTTGCACGAGAGCATTCCCGTCCCCTTCAGGCTGTCGCAGCGCGGATAGAAGAACAGTCCTTCCTGCGGGATTTGCCCGCGCAACACGCACACCTTGCCACGCGATTCCAGCGCGTAGTACAGGCGGTACTCGCCTTCCTCGGCCGGCGGAATGACGATCGGCCGCGTCAGGACTTCGCCATCCTCGAATTCGACGGCCAGGTAGCCGTGAGCGACGTCGTCAGTCCAGCAACCGGTCGCGAGCACCGACGATAAGATCAGTGCAGTCGTTGTGCCATTTCTAAACAATCGGTTTGTCCTGCGGGTTCGTTAGGGGCGCTGCGCGGAAGATCATTGATACGTTCGGCAGAAATTGACGGCGAGTTTCAATCGACATACTTCAGTTCAACCCGGCGCATCGGCGCCCGACAGGCTTCCGTCTTGCAGTCCGGCGAACTGTTCTCAACGGCCGCACGCTGGCGTCGAATCTGGCGTGCCGGCACACCCAGTGCGCGCAACTGGCTGGTGACTACCATCAGCCGCTCCTCGGTGATAGCCAGATTGTAATTGCGGCTTCCCAGATCGTCCATGTGTCCGATCAGGGTCACCCGGGCCTTGGGGTTTGCCTTGAGCCTTTCGGCGCGCTCGCGCAGCTTCAGCTTCTCGGCCTCGTCGATGACGGTCGAGCGCAGCTGAAAATAGATGTTGTCGGCGGGGTCCGCTGCCTCGGTTTCGCTGCTTGCGGGCGCGGTTTCCGTCGCGCCGATTGCCGGAGCCTCCGTCATCACCGCGACGGGCTGGCTTGCCTTATCGGCGGCAGGCGGCTGCGTGTTGCAGGCAAGGAGCAGCAGGGCGGCAAGGCAGACGCAGGTGCGGGTGGTGGCGGGCATGTGCAATTTTCAAGTATTTATTGGTCGAAACGCTTACAAGAGGTTCTGGCCTGGCGTGTCTACCATCTCGGCCAACGGCATGTGGGCAAAAGCGACATTATTGCCGGGCAGGTGCCTGATGAGTTCCGATAGATTTATATGCAAAGTTCTTAAAGCGACGTCCGGGATGGCACTCAGCGCTTCCGGCAGGACACCTTCGGCCGGACCAGGGAGCGCGGCGATCGCCGCCAGCCCCTTGTCGGCAAGGCACAGCCCGATGCGCCGCTGGTCGTCATGCGGGCGCGTCTTGGTCAGATAGCCCTGGGCGACCAGCCGGTCGACGAGCTGGCTGCACGTCGACTGGTGCACGCCGAGCCGTCGCGCCAGTTCGGTGACGCCGATGTACGGTGTCTTCTGCACCTCCTGGAGCAGCCACATCTGTGAGCCCGGCAGGCCGCAGCGCTCCTCAACCTCGCGGAAATACTGGCGCATGCTGCCGTAGATCACGCGGAACTGCTGCAGAACATCCAGGGTCAGGGTATTTTTGTTCGAAGATTGTCGGGGCATGGGTGAGTTGCTTCAGACGAAGGCTTCAATTATATTGCAACTAAATGTTGTTTCCGGATGACTGCCGGAACGTTGCTGCGCAGGCTGTGAAGCGCCCGCTATCCTCGTCGATTGTGCCTGTTTCATCAATCGTCGTTCGCGCAGTTCGCACATGGCTCGTAGTAGCCAGCGTTTGACCCACGTTTGGAGAGGAGATGGATATGCTGAACCGACGTCCCCTGCGCATTGGCCTTTCGGCGCGCATCTACCACCCGCAGGCCGGCGCCACGGGCATCCAGTCGAAATCGCTGCAGTACCTGGAGCAATCGGTCGCGCACTGGGTCATGTCGCGTGAGGTGATGGTGTTCATGATCCCGGCGGTGAGCGGTGACGGCATCGTGCACCGCAGCAGCATCCGCCTCTCCGACTATCCGCAATACCTCGACGGCCTGATCCTGCAAGGCGGCGCCGACGTCAGCCCGCAATCGTACGGCGAGGAACCCTTGCATCCGGACTGGGCCGGCGACCGCGTGCGTGACGCCTACGAGATGGAGCTGCTGCACGAGTTCATGGAAGCCGGCAAGGCGGTGCTCGGCATCTGTCGCGGCGAGCAGCTGATCAACGTAGCGCTCGGCGGCACGCTGTTCCAGGACATTGCGACGCAGGTCGAAACGGCCGGGCCGCACGTCCATGCCGATTATGACCGGCACAGCCACGCCATCGAGTGGGCGGCCGATTCCGGCTTTGCCAGGCTCTTTCCGGGGATGACCGGCGGCGACGTCGTCTCGATCCATCACCAGTCGATCAATGCGCTCGGGCGCGGCCTGCGTGTCGAAGCGCGCAGCGCCGCCGACGGCATCATCGAAGCCATCCGCCTCGAAGGGCGGCCCTACGTGCTCGGCGTGCAATGGCATCCCGAGTTCCATCCGCCGGGGAGCACGACGCTGCTGGACTGCACGCCGATCCTCGATGAATTCCTCAACGCCGCGCGGGGCAAGCGATGGTGAGCGACGCCCTCGCCTATGCGAGGAGCGGCTGGGAGAGCATCCAGGAGCGCCTGTTCTTCCTGCCGCCGTTTCCCGATCAGCTCGACTCGCTCGCCCTGTTCAGCCTGCTGCTCGTCGTCGGTCTGCTGATCGGCGAGTGGATGCGCGCCCGCTTTGGCTGGCCGAAGGTGATCGGCTACGTGCTCGCCGGCACCTTCTTCGGCCCGGCCTTCCTCGGCTGGATCAGCATCGAAGCGCTGGCGCAGGTACGCCCGGTCGCCGATGCCGCGCTCGGCCTGCTGATGCTCGAAATCGGGCGCCGGCTCGACGTGCGCTGGCTCATCCGTAACCGCGATCTCCTGCGCGGGACGCTCGGCGACATCACCTTCTCCCTCCTCTTCATCTACTCCTTCGCGTATTTCGTTGTCGGCCTTTCGCCGGCCTGGGCGGCGGCCGCAGCGGCGGTTACGATGGCCTCGGCGCCAGCCGTCGTCCTGCTCACGGTCGAGGAATCGAACGCGCAGGGCCAGGTCACGGAACGCATCGTTCTGCACACGGCCTTGAGCGCGGCCGCTTCATTCGTCGTCTTTGCCGTCGTCCTCGGTGTCGTGCATGCCGAACAAAGCGCGGACTGGATCAATGCGGCGATCCATCCGTTGTGGGTCGCCGTCGGCGGCATGTTGATCGCCTGGCTGAGCGCGCGCCTGGCGCTCTTCGTCGCCGGCCTGCTGCCGAAGAAATCGCTGGCTCAGGTCTTCATCATGGTCGCCTGCGCCCTGCTTGCCGTCGGCGTGGCGCGCATGCTGGCGGTGCCGGTCTTCCTCACGCTCTTCCTGATGGGCGCCGTGCTCGCCTTCACCGACCGCAAGAAGTCCTTGAGCTACACCGAGCTGCCCGACGGCCACTGGCTGCTGGCGATCATCCTCTTCGTCGTCGTCGGCGCCTCGCTGCCCTGGCACGACCTGACCGGGCTCGCCGCCTTGCAGGCGCTCGGCCTGCTCGCCGTGCGCGCCGTTGCCAAGATCGCGGCGATGGCGGCGTCCGGCGGCACGCTGCCGCTCGCCAAGCGCATCCTCGTCGGCGTCGGCATGCAGCCCTTGTCGGCGACGGCCGTCTTCATGGCTTACGAACTGGCCGGCCTCTATCCGGAAATCGGCCGCTCGGCGCTGACGTTGCCGCTCTTCGCAGCGGCGCTGATGGATATCGCCGGACCGGCGTTGTGCCGCTTTGCCCTTGTTCGCTCGGGCGAAACGGTCGCCAGCGACAAGGCCAAAGGAGGAATCATATGAGCGAGTCGACGCTGGAATTCACGAAAAGCGACGCGCTGACGCTGGGCGTCGAACTGGAGCTGCAGCTCCTCACGCAGCGCGACTACGACCTGACGCGCGGCGCGACCGACCTGCTCAGTCGCCTGAAGTACGACGGCGAGTTCGGCGACGTGAAACTCGAGATCACCGAGAGCATGATCGAAGTCAGTACGCAGGCGCGGGCCACGGTCGACGACATCGCCGCCGACCTCGAGGGCTTGCGCAAGACGCTGATCGACCAGTGCGCACGCAACAACATCGCGATCTGCGGCGGCGGCACGCATCCCTTCCACGCCTGGCCGGAACGCCGTATTTGCCCGAGCGACCGCTTCGACGCGGTCTATCAGCGCTACGGCTATCTGGCCAAGCAGTTCACCGTGTTCGGCCAGCACGTCCACGTCGGCTGCGAAACGGCCGACGACGCGATCTGGCTGACGCAGGCGCTTGGGCCCTATGTGCCGATCTTTATCGCGCTCTCGGCGTCGTCGCCCTACGTCGACGGCGTTGACACCTTCTTCCAGTCGGCGCGACTCAACGCGGTTTCGGCTTTCCCGCTCAGCGGCCAGTGTCCGGAAGTCGCCGATTGGGCGGCTTTCGTCGAGCACTACGAGTTCCTCAAGGCCTGCGGCATCATCAGCAGCATCAAGGATCTGTACTGGGATATCCGGCCCAAACCCGAGTTCGGCACGGTCGAGATTCGCGTCTGCGATACGCCGCTGGCGATCGAAACGGCGACCGCGCTGGCGGCGCTCGCACAATGCCTGACGCGCTATCTGTTGCGCACGCGTCCGGAGCGACCGCCGATCAACACCCGCCTGCAGCTCTACGTCGCCCGCTACAACAAGTTCCAGGCGTGCCGCTACGGCTTCGACGCGATGCTCTCCGACCCGATCGTGCAGAAGCAGGAACCCCTGCGCGTCATCCTGCACGAACTGCTCGCGGCGCTCACCGAAGACGCCGAGGCGCTCGGCTGCGTGCCGTGGCTCGATCGCATCCACATGTCACTGGCGACGGAAGCCAGCGATGCGCGCTGGTTGCGCGAGCAGCACACGCGCCACCATAACCTGCACGACGTCGTGCGCGAGTCCGTGCAGCGCTTCGCCGGCACGCCGGTTTGACAATGAGGGGGCGAGAGATGAAACACGCGATGGCTTTATTCCTGCTGCTCCCGGCGCTCACGGTTTCCGCGCCGGCCAGCGCGGCCGAGACGTGCACGATCGACCTGGTGAGCAAGACCGGCCTGCCGGCTGGAGCATGGCTCAACGCGGACAACTGGCTGACGCCCGAATACCTGCGCGCCGGCCTGCATTCGCCGGGAAGTTTCATGGCCAGAAAGAAGATTCATGGCTTGCCCGCGCCGCAACCATTGAAGCGCGCGGTGCAAACGCTGGACCTCGCGACGCCGACGAGCGACCCGCTCGACCAGTCGAAGCGCAGCCTTTCCTTCCTGCTGACGACGCGCCTCGCGGCGGATGGCCTGCTCGTCATGCGCAATGGCCAGGTCGTCAGCGAACAATACTGGCACGGCCTCTCCGCGCAACAGGCGTGGCCGCTGCTCGGCGGTACGCGGCCGGTGCTCTCGCTGCTCGGGGCGATGGCCGTGGCACAAGGCAAGCTCGCCGCCGACCGCTCGGTCGTCCGCTACATTCCGCCGCTCAGCACGCAGACCGGCCTGCGCAAGCTATCGGTCCAGCGCCTGGTTGAAGGCGATAGCCGCTTTGCCTGGAGTGCGCAGGATGTCGACGGCTGGCGTAGCGCCGGGGGCTGGAAGAGCGGCGGCAAGGCCGGCATGCGCGACTGGCTCGCTCAGCCGGATCGCTGGGACGTGGGCTTCGCCGAAACCAGGCCGCCGGTCGGCGAGGCAGCGCCCGACGACGATCTGCTCGCCTGGGCGCTGGCCGAGAGCCACAAGGCGCCGCTCACGCAAGTCTTTTGCGAGAGCGTGCTCACCCGGCTGAAACCGGAGAACCCCGTCCTCTGGCTGACCGATGGCGAAGGCACCGAGCTGGCGAACGGGCTGGCGCTTTCCCTGCGTGATTTCGCCCGTTTCGGTCAGATGCTGATCGACGCGCGCGGTGCCGGCGGGCGCAGCCAGATTCCCGGCTGGTTCATCGAGACGCTGAACGCGTCGAGCGGCAAGCGCAAGGCGAAAGCGTCGGAGATCGAGGGGCTGACGCGCGGCACCGAACTGCGTTACGGCTTCGTGCACCTCGGCGGCGCGGCCAACCGGATCGCCCTGATCGGCCCCTACGGCAACAGCCTGTATCTCGACTTCGACCGGCGTCTCGTCGTCGCGCTCTTTGCCTCGTACCCCAAGGAATACAGCCCGAGCCTGCTGGCGACGCTCGAACAGCTATGGGAAGCCGTCGGCTCGGCGACGCAGCCGGCGAAGAAGCGCTGACCGCTCAGCGCGGCGTCCCCTGCCGGTCGATCAGTACGACGGGGACGTGCCGCTGCTGCCGGCGGACGGCGTCGGCCTTGCTGCGGGAGAACAGCGCGCACAGGCCGCTCGCCTGCGCCGGCATGACCACCTCGTCGCAATCGAGCTCTTCGGCCGTATCGAGAATCGAGAAGACGATTTCGCCCTGCTTGAAGACGCCGCGGCAAGCGATGCCGTCGCTGGCCAGTTGCCGGCTCGCCTCGTCGATGAAGCACTGCGCGCGCGACGCCTGAAAAGCCTCGATCTCCTGCTGCGTGCGGAAGCGCGGCACGTGCAAGTTCCTGACCGGCTCGCCGACGTTGAGCAGGATCGCCTCAACCGGCTGTCCGGCCCGTTGCAGTTGCCGCGCGTAGCCGATTCCCCAGCGCGATTCCTCGCACGCGCAGATCGGTAGCAGCAGGCGGCGCCGGCCGCCGGTCGACTTCTGTACGCTTCCTGTCATGTTGCGCTCCTTTGCGTTCGAGCAACGACGGGTTTTGCCGGGGAAGGCCCATCGTCGCCTCACTTGCCGAGGTAGTAGACAACGAGATAGGCCAGCAGCATGACCATCACCCACATCGCCATGCTGCGCGTGGCCCACGAACGCACCAGCGCGCCGTCGCTCTGCCGATGACGTGCGATGAGCCCGCCGATGGCGCCCCCCTTGTACGCGAGCAGTGCGCCCAGACTGCCGATGAACGCGTCCCAGAGCCGGGCGACGCCGCACGCCAGTGCCGGACCGAGCTTGCGGTAGAACCAGTCGCTGTCGATGTTCACCGAACGCAGCTCGGGCGGGTAGATGCCGGTGCGCATCAGCACCGAGAAGGCAAGCGCCGAGAAGACGAGCAGCTGCAGCTGCGCGACGATGTGCGACGCGGTGTAGGGCTCGTAGTCGACGGCAAAGGGCAGCAGGCGGTAGAGCGTGCCGGGAAAGACGCCGATGCCGATGCACAGCGCGGCGGTGATCGCCATGGCGACGAGCATGTTTTTCGGCGCCTCTGCGCAGTGGATGCCCGAGTCGTGCGAGAAGAAGGCGAAGTACGGAATCTTGATCCCGGCGTGGTGGAAGACGCCGGCCGAGGCGAACAGGAGCACCAGCCAGGTGAGTTGCAGCCCTTCGTGCGCGGCCGCGCTCATGATCATCGACTTGGTGACGAAGCCGCTGAACAGCGGGAAGGCCGAGATCGACGCCGCGCCGACGATGCAGAAGCCGGTCGTCCACGGCATCGACTTGTACAGGCCACCGAGTTCGCTGCCCTTGACCGTTCCAGTACGCAGCAGCACCGCGCCCATCGACATGAAGAGCAGCGCCTTGAACAGAATGTCGGCGAAGGCGTGGGCGACCGCGCCGTTGACCGCCAACTCGGTGCCGATGCCGACGCCGACGACCATAAAGCCGATCTGGTTGTTCATGCTGTAGGCGAGCACGCGGCGCAGATCGTTCTCGATCACCGCGTAGAAGATCGGGAAGGCGGCCATCGCCGTGCCGACCCAGATCAGAAGTTCGGTGCCGGGGAAAGCGCGCGCCAGCGCGTAGACGCCGAGCTTGGTGGTGAAGGCCGAGAGGACGACGGTGCCGGTCGGCGTCGCCTCCGGGTAGGCGTCCTGCAGCCAGTTGTGCAGGAAGGGGAAGGCGCACTTGATGCCGAAGGCGACGAGGACCAGCGCACCACCCATCGTGGAGAGGCCGATTCTTCCAAACTCGAGCGAACCCGTTTCGCGCCAGACCATCAGGCCGCCGACGAGCAGGAACAGACCGGAGAGCAGCTGCACGAGCAGATAGCGCATCCCGGCGCGGTAGGCGCTCTCCTGGCGGCGCGCCCAGATCAGCAGCACCGACGAGATCGCCGTCAGTTCCCAGTACACGAACAGGGTCAGCAGGTCGCCGGCGAACACCGCGCCGATCGCGCCGCCGGCATAGACGAGCGCGGCCGTCTGCTGCGTACGGTCTTCGACGTGCTGCGCGTAGATCACGCCGAGCAGGCAGGCGATGAGGAAGATATAGCTGAAGAGCAGGCTCAGGCGGTCGACGCGCATCGCCGTCAGCGTCTGCCCGAGCAGCTCGAATTGCGCATACTCGCCATGCGGCAGCGCCAGCACCCAGGCGAAGGCGGCGACCGGCAGCAGCAGCGAGTAGATGAAGCGGAACCGGCCGCGCAGCAGCGGCACCAGCGCCGCGCCGAGGATCAGGATCAGGGCGACGGGGAAGTCAGCGCTCATAGTAGTCCTCGTCGCGCATCAGGACCGTGCGCAGCTTCTTGGCGATGAGCACCAGGATGACGCACGCAAAAAAGCCGTAAAGGCCGTAGAAGCCGAACAGCGTCGCGAAGCCGAAATCCTCGTGCCGGGGCAGGATGAGGTCGATCGCGACCAGCAGCAGGCCGACGATCCACAAGCCGCGATAGAGCTTGGTGACGTTCTCGCTGCGGTCGAGCCAATAGGTCTTTTGTGAGTTCGACATGGCGGTTTTCCTCTCGGCCCCTATCGAGAATCAGAAGTGTGATCGACGAGCGCCCTACCGTTCGTGGTGAGCCTGTCGAACCATGAACGGGTGCGCCGGGCGAGCAGCCAGCCCTTCGACAGGCTCAGGTCGAACGGGCAAGGGGCGGTGTTGGTCATCCTCATGGCGATCAATAGTGGTTAGCGACCAGCCGCCCGGCCATTTGCACCAGCGGCGTGGAGTAGAAGAAGAGCGCCACGGTCAACGCGGCCGTCGTCATCAGCGCCAGCACCATCGGCCACGGTGCTTCGCCGTGTAGGTGGAGTTCGTCGCCGGCATCGGCCTTGCGGAAGAAGGCGGCATGCACGATGGGCAGGAAGTACGCGGCGTTGAGCAGCGTGCTGGCGAAGAGCGCAGCGAGCACGTAGGCATGGTGCCCGTCGACGGCGCTGCCGAGGATGAACCACTTGCTGACGAAACCGGCAGCCGGGGGGATGCCGATCAGCGAGAGCGCGGCGATGGTGAACGCGCTCATCGTCCACGGCATGCGGCGGCCGATGCCGTTGAGCTGGCTGACGTCGGTCTTGTGTGCGGCCGTGTAGATCGCGCCGGCAGCGAAGAAGAGCGTGATCTTGCCGAAGGCGTGCACCACGAGATGCACTGCCGCACCGATGATCGACAGTGGCGTCAGCAGCGCCGTCGCCAGGATGACGTAGGAGAGCTGGCTGACCGTCGAATAGGCGAGCCGGCGCTTGAGGTTGTCGGCATTGAGCGCGACGACCGAGGCGGCGACGATGGTGAAGCCGGCGATCCCGAGCAGCCAGTCGGTCGTCCCGGCGAGCAGGTCGAGGCCGAAGACGTAGACCACTACTTTGACGACGCTGAAGACGCCGGCCTTGACCACGGCGACAGCGTGCAGCAGCGCCGAAACCGGCGTCGGCGCGACCATCGCCGCTGGCAGCCAGCGATGGAAGGGCATCAGCGCCGCCTTGCCGATGCCGAACATGAACAGCACGAGCAGTACGGTAACGGTCGTCGGCGACAGATCGGCCGGCAGGATGCCGCCGGGGCGGAACTCGGTCGTGCCGGATACGAAGGCGGTGTAGATCACGGCCGGCAGCAGGAAGAGCACCGACGTCCCCATCAGGATGCCGAGGTAGATGCGGCCGGCCTGCTTCGCCTTCTCGCTGCCGGCGTGCGTGACGAGCGGATAGGTGACCAGCGTCAGCACCTCGTAGAAGAGGAAGAGCGTCAGCAGGTTGGCGGCGAAGGCGATGGCCAGCGCGGCGGCGATCGACAGCGCGAAGCAGAGGTAGAAGCGCGTCTGGTGCTGCTCGCGGTTGCCGCGCATGTAGCCGATCGAGTAGACCGAATTGACGATCCACAGACTCGACGCGACGAGCGCGAAGAGCATCCCGAGCGGTTCGACGCGGAAGGCGACCGGCATGCCCGGCAGCGGTTCGAGCAGCATCAGCGCCGGGCGCAGACCGTCCGTCACCGGGCCGACCAGTTGGCAGACGCTGACGAAGAGCAGAACGGCCGTGGTCAGCGTGACGCCCTCGCGCAGATCGGGATGCCGGTGAGCGAGGACGATGCCGATCGCGCCGATCAGCGGCAGCAGCAGGCTCGCAAGAAGGGGAAAGCTGTCCAGGTTCATCGCGAGGTGCGCAGCAGTTGCTCGGCGGCGTCGAGCGCCGAACCGACGGTGAAGGAGGTGTCGAAACCGAGCCAGAGCGTCGCCGCGATCAGCAACGCGGCCGGCAGCAGCAGGCGCAATTGCGCTTCGCCCACGGCCTTGTGATGAGCCAGCGGTTCGCGGAAATACGCGACTTCGACAAAGCGCCAGACGTAGGCGACGGCGAGCAGCGAGCTGGCGAGGATGGCGCCGACCAGCCACCACTGGCCTTTCTCCATCGCCGCGAGGACGAGATACCACTTGCTGATGAAGCCGGCGGTGCCGGGCACGCCGATCAGGCTGAGGCCGCCGAGCACGATGCCGAAGCAGGTGACCGGCATCTGCCGCCCGAGGCCGGCCAGCCGGTCGAGCGTCGGCGCTGGCGTGACGCCGGGGCGCGTCGTCATGCCGGCGACGATGCCGCCAATCAGGAGAAAGATCGCGCCCTTGGCGATGCCGTGATTGAAGATGTGGGTGATCGACGCGGTGAGGCCG
The DNA here is from genome assembly GCF_017995515.1 of Propionivibrio sp. Classification (GTDB taxonomy): domain Bacteria; phylum Pseudomonadota; class Gammaproteobacteria; order Burkholderiales; family Rhodocyclaceae; genus Propionivibrio. Next base: position 12,849 of record NZ_JAGOIT010000001.1, on the reverse strand, counting down.
TGCAGCGAGTCGAACGAAAGCCCGAGCGTGATGTAGCCGATCTGCCCGACGCTGGAGTAGGCGAACAGGCGCTTCAGGTTGTTCTGGAAGATGGCGACCGTGTTGGCGACGAACATCGCAAAGAGCGACAGCACCAGCATGATCTCCGGCAAGGGCAGCTTGCTGAAGACGAAAGTCTCGCCGAACACCGTGAAGTAGAAGCGGATCAGCGCGTAGAGCGATACCTTGGTCGCCGTGGCGGCGAGGAAGGCGGTGACCGCTGACGGCGCGTAGGTATAGGCGTTCGGCAGCCACTGGTGCAGCGGGAAGAGCGCCGCCTTGAGCGAGATGCCGACGGTGAGGAAGGCCAGCGCGGCGAGGATGGGACGCGAGCTTTCGACTTCCGCGATCTTGGTGGCGATGTCGGCCAGGTTGAGCGTGCCGGTCATCAGGTAGAGGAAGCCGATGCCGATGACGATGAAGGTCGCGCCGATGCTGCCCATGATCAGATACTGATACGACGAAGTCAGCGCGCGCCGGTCGCGCCCGAGCGCGATCAGCACGTAAGTCGAGAGCGACGAGATTTCGAGAAAGACGAAGAGATTGAACGCGTCGCCGGTGATCGTGATGCCGAGCAGCCCGGTGAAGCAGAGGCCGAGCATCGCGTAGAAGAGGTAGTGCGACTCGGCCGGGATCTCGCGCTCGATGCTGGCGCGCGCGTAGGGCAGGACGACGGCGGCCATGCCCGAGATCAACACCAGCATGAAGCTGCTCAGGCGGTCGACGCGGTACTCGATGCCCCAGGGCGGTTCCCAATGCCCGATCTGGTACGAGACGGTTCCACTCGCGTCGACCTGCCACCAGAGCGCAATGGCGATGGCGAACGCCGTCCACGCGGCGGCGGTGACCAGCGCGAAGGCGACGCCGCCGCGACGCAAGAGCACCGAGAGCGGCGCCGAGATGAGCGGCAGCACGACCTGCAGCGCCGGCAGATGCTGGGCGAGGCTCATGCGTGACTCTCCGCGTTGCGCTGCTCCCGGCCGCTGACGTCGCCGTGCCGGCTGGCGGACTGCTGGGTCAGTTCGTTGGCGATCACCGCGTTGTCGCGCTCCAGGATTTCGTCTTCCTCGATGCTGCCGTAGGCCTCGCGGATGCGCACGGCAAGCGCCAGGCCGAGCGCCAGCGTGGCGACGCCGACGACGATGGCGGTCAGGATCAGCACGTGCGGCAGCGGGTTCGAGTAGACCGTGTAGCTCGGCGAGAGGATCGGCGCCGTGCCGCCGATCAGCTTGCCCGGCGCGATGTAGAGGATGTAGACGGACGTCGGGAAGATCGACAGGCCGATCAGCTTCTTGATCAGATTACTGCGCGCAATGACGATGAACAGTCCGGCGACCATCAGGAAGACGGCGACGAAGTAGGTGAAGTGGCCGATCATCGGTGCTCCTCCGGCGTGCCGCGCGAGGCGAAGACGTAGAAGATCTTGAGCATGACGCCCGACACCGTCGTCGCGACGCCGACCTCGACCCAGAAGATGCCGCGATGCTGACCATGAACGGGATCGTGGTCGAGGACGAAATAGTCGAGATAGTTACCGCCGAAGAACAGCCCGGCGAGCCCGACGCCGGCGTAGATCAGCACGCCGCTGGCGAGCGCCGTCTCGACCAGCCGGGCGGGAACGATGCGGCGGATCGTGTCGATGCCGTGGATCAGGCCGTAGAAGATGATGCCGGCGGCGATGATGACGCCGGCCTGGAAGCCGCCGCCCGGCCCGAAGTCGCCGTGGAACTGCACGTAGAGCGCGAAGAGCAGGATGAACGGAATCATCAGCCGACCGACGACGCGCAGGATCAGATCGTTCTTCATGCGCCGTCCTCTCCTTGCGTCTTGCCGGTGCTGTCGTCACTGTTTTCCTTCTTGCGCCGGCGCAAGAGCGCGATGATGCCGGCGCCGGCGGTGAACACGACGGTCGTCTCGCCCAGCGTGTCGTAGCCGCGGAAGCTGGCGAGGACGGCGGTGACGACGTTCGGCACGTCGGTCTCGTTCTGCATGTAACGTGGTACGACGTTGCGGTGGATCGGTGCGGCCGGGTCGCCGAAGTCGGGCAGGCCGAACACGCCGTACATCAGCAGCGCGCCGGTCGAGAGAGAAACAGCGAGCGGCAGCCACGGTTTATGTACCGGCTTGACCTCTTCGCTCTTGCACAGGTGCAGCGCGCCGAGCAGCAGCACGGTCGAGATGCCGGCGCCGACCGAGGCCTCGGTCATCGAGACGTCCACCGCGTCGAGCGCGACGAGCACGGTCGCCATCAGGAAGCTGTAGCTGCCGGAGAGGACGATGACGGCAAAGAGGTTGCGCGTGACGACCATCCCGACGACGGCGATCGCCATCAGCACCAGCAGGACGTCGACGATCAGGGTTTCGATGATGTCACCTCGTCGCTGGCTTGATCGGCAAGCGAATCGGCTAACTGCGGTTTGATGCCGGCGATCAGCGCGGCCTTGGCCAGCGCGTGGCTGGCCGTCGGGCTGGCGAAGTAGATGAGGATGCCGATGATCGCCAGCTTGACGGAGACGAGCGTCAGGCCGGCCTTCAGGATGAGGCCGAGCAGCAGCAGTCCGGCGCCCAGCGTCTCGGTGACGCTTGCCGCATGCACGCGCGTGAAGAAGTCCGGCATGCGCACCAGACCGATGCCGCCGACCAGGCAGAAGAAGGCGCCGGCGGCGAGGCAGAGCGCGCTCACGAGGTCGAGGACGGCGCTCATCGCTGGTCGTCCATTCGTGCGGCGGCGTCGGGATTCGTCTGCAGGAAGAAGCGCAGCACGGCGATGACGCCGATCACGTTGAGCAGGCCGTAGGTCAGCGCCAGATCGAGGAACTCCGGGCGGTCGTCGAGAAAGCCGAGAAGCGCGAGGAGCATCATGGCGCAGGTGCCGATCGTGTTGGCCGCCTGCAGGCGGTCGAAGACGGATGGCCCGAGCAGCGCGCGCACCAGCGCCAGCGTGACGGTGACGATGAGCACGAGGATGGCGGCGACGATCATGGCTGCGGCTCCAGCGCCGCGCAGCGCTTGTCCATCGCGCTGCCGGCGAGTCCGGCAGCGGCTTCGCGCGTCAGCGCATGCACGAGGAAGCGGCCGTGCTCGGCTTCGACGGTGATCGTCCCCGGCGTCAACGTGATCGAGTTGGCGTGGATGACGAGCCCGATGTCGGTCGTCTGCGCCGGCGTGAATTCGACGAGCGTCGGCGTGATCGGCAGGCGCGGGTCGAGGATGCGCTTGGTCACGTCCCACGCCGAGAAGAGAATCTCCTTGATCAGCCACGGGTGGTAGGTGGCGAAGGCGAGCCAGCGCAGATGAATCGGCTGACCGTCTTCGCTGATACGGTTCATGTGCCGCGCCATCAGGAGCACGGCCAGCGCGCAGCCGAAGCCGGCCGCGACCAGGAACGGAGCAAACATTCCCGAAAGCATCAGCCAGAAGGCGAACAGCAGGATTAGAGTCGTCAATGCACGGAGCATGCGGAGAATGTTAAGACGATGCGGTTGAGGTGGAAATTGGGGGTTGGCGCTACGGGGATCTGCTAGAGCGAGCGCTGGGTTCCGCGCCTGACGCGCGGCATTACTTTCTTTTGTCTTGCCAAAAGAAAGTAAGCAAAGAAAAGTCGCGCCCACAGCGTCGCCCGGCTACGCCGGGGTCTCTGCGCTGCTCAGCCGCAACGGGGGGCTGCGGAACTCGGGGCTGCGCCCCTCAGACAGTCCTCGCCCTTTTTCCCGTTGCGTCTTGCGCTGCTCGACGACGCAAAGGGCAAGATGAAAACCAGCCGGACATCAACCGCCAACCGCTTCGATTCCGTTCGGTGTGCTTTTCCTCCCCCTCGTGGAGCGCCGAGCAACGGAGTGCGGCCGGGAGCAGTCGGCGAGGACTGTCTGAGGGCGAAGCCCGAGTTCCGCAGCCACCCGGCCGCACGAGTAGCGCAGGGCAGCCGGCGAAGCCGGCCGCGCAACGCGGGGGGCGCCTTTTCTTTGGCTTCTTTCTTTTGGCGACCCAAAAGAAAGAATGCCCGCGCGTCAGGCGCGGAAAACAGTCTGTCCCTCCTCCATCACACCTATCGAAGCCAATCCCCAAGTCATGCCCGGTCCAATCCGCAACCAGCCGATTGCCTCCCGGCCTGCCATGACGCAGCCTGCCGTTTGGTGGAAAATAAGGGCAACCCGTACGCGTAGTCGCGGATTACGGTGGCTCTCGCAGACGTGCGATAGTTCGCCGGCTCGCCTCGAAGAAGAACGAAACCAGCCCTGACGATGCAATCGATCCGACAACCCAAGTGGCGTGACCTGGCGATTTTGCTCGTCGGCTACGTCGCGCTCGACTGGGCGAGCTTCTTCCATTCCCTGCATGCGCTCAACATCACGCCGTGGAATCCGGCGCCGGCGCTGGGCCTGATCTACCTCCTGCGCTTTGGACGCGCCGCCGTTCTGCCGCTGGCGCTGGCGATCTTCCTCGCCGACGCCAGCGTGCACCATCTGCCGGTGTCCTTGCTCGTATCGATCGGCCTCTCCTTGCTGCTGGCAGCCGGTTACTGGCTGATCGCCGCCATCCTGCGTCTTCGTCTCGCCAGCGGCGCCATCTTCAGCGATCAGCGCGGCTTGCTCGAATGGGCAGTGATCGTCGTTCTCGGCACGCTCTTCAACAGCGCGCTCTACGTTGCCACGTTGCGCTTCGGCAACCTCATTCCCGGCAGCTCGGTGGCGGATGCCTTCGTCCGCTACTGGGTCGGCGATTTCGTCGGTGTGCTGGTAACCATGCCGCTGCTCTGGTTCCTGCTCGACGGCCGCGGCGCGGTGCGGGTCGCCGCGATTGCGCGCTCGTGGGAGTCGCTCGGCTATCTCGCCGCGTCGGTGCTCGCGCTCTGGATCTCCTTTGGCGTCGACGTCGCGGCGGAATTCAAATACTTCTATCTGCTCTTCCCCCCGGTGATGTGGGCGGCTTCCCGGCGCGGGCTGGCCGGCGCCGTGTTCAGCGTCGCCATCATCCAGGTCGGCATCATCGCCGCCGTGCAGGTCCTCGGCTACCCGGCGGTCAATGTGCTGGAAATCCAGATCCTTGCCGCAGCTCTGGCGCTCTTCGGCTTCTTCAGCGGTGTCGTCGTCGACGAGAAGCAGCGCGTCAGCGCCGAGCTGCGGCAGACGCTGCGCCTCGCCGCAGCCGGCGAGATGGCCGGTGCGCTGGCGCACGAACTCAACCAGCCGCTGACGGCGCTCTCGGCCTACGGCTCGGCGTGCAAGACGCTCGTCGAACTGGGGCAGACCGGCGCGCAGCTGTCCGAGGTGATCGACCGCCTGGTCGCCGAGACCTTCCGCGCCGGCGACGTGCTGCGCCGGTTGCGCGACTTCTTTCGCACCGGGGCAACGCGGCTCGAGCAGGTGCGCATTGCGGAACTGATCGCTTCGGTCGCGGGGTCGATGGGCGACAGGGCCACGCAGCGCGGCGTCGAGCTGACGCTCGGCGACGTGCCGGATTACACGCTGCTCGCGGACCGCATGCAGATCGAAGTCGTGTTGCGCAATCTCCTGAGCAACGCCTTCGATGCGCTCGCCGAGCAAGCTGCGGGCAAGCGGCGTATCTGGCTGACGGTCCGTCAGGAAGGTGCCGGTCGGCTCGGTGTGTGTATCGAGAATTCCGGCCCCGGCATTTCGAGCGCCAACGCGGAACGCCTGTTCGAGGCATTCCATACGTCGAAGGAGAGCGGCCTGGGCCTCGGCCTGGTGATCAGCCGGGCCATCGTCGAAGCGCATGGCGGCCACCTGTGGGCCGAGGCCGCCGATCACGGATTCTTCAGACTGATACTTCCGATGGAAGGAAAACTCGAACATGCAAACCAGGGGATACACGGTCTACATCGTTGAGGACGACCAATCGGTGCGCGATGCGCTCGGGTTGCTGCTCGGCCTGCGCGGCTACGCGGTGTCGATGTTCGCCGATGCCGAGAGTTTTCTCTCGGCGTATCGGCCGGAATGGCGCGGCTGCCTGCTCGCCGATATCCGCATGCCGGGCATGGACGGCATCGCGCTGCAGAAGTGCCTGCTGCAGGATGGACGCTCCCTGCCGGTGATCGTGATGACCGGTCACGGCACCGTCGAAGTGCACAAGGCGCGCATGCTGAGCAAGCTCGAGGTCGACGGCGTGCCCGACCTGGTTCGCCTCAGCCTGCTCGGCGCCACCTGATCGGCATGGGCGATTTCGCGCTCCTTCTCGCCGGCGTCGTCTGCGCCGGCATCGGCGGCGAGCTGTTCGTGCGCGGCGTCGTCGGCATCGCGCACTGGGCGCGCATCTCGCCGGGCATCATCGGGGCGACGGTCGCCGCGTTCGCCACGTCGAGCCCGGAGCTTTCGGTCTCGGTCAGCTCGGCGCTCGCCGCGCGACCCGAGATTGCGCTCGGCGATGCGCTCGGCAGCAACGTCGTCAACGTGGCCCTGATCCTGGGGCTGGCGCTCGTCATCTCGGCGATCCGCACGCCCCCCGGAAGCATCCGCCGCGACATGCCGGTCGCGCTCTTGGCGCCGGTGCTCACCGGACTCCTGTTTCTCGACGGCGAGCTTTCGCACCTGGATGGCGCCGTGCTGATGGTCGTGTTCGTCGCCTGGCTGGCGGCGACGCTGGCCGAAGTATGCAAGCAGCGGCGGAACGCGACCGAAGAAATCGGCGAACTGCGGCACGGACGGGCGCTCTTCTCCTGTATCGGTGGCATGGCCGCGCTGGTGGCGGCCGGCACATTGATCGTCACCGGCGCACGGGGCGTCGCCGCGGCTTTCGGCATCGACGAGTTCATCGTCGGCGCAACGCTGGTCGCCATTGGCACCTCGACACCGGAGCTGGCGACGACGATCGTTGCCAAGCTGCGCGGTCACGACGAAGTCGGTCTCGGCACCATCCTCGGCAGCAACATCTTCAACAATCTCTTCATCGTCGCCATCGCCGCGATGATCCACCCGATATCGGTCGGCTGGCGCGAAGTCGCCGTTGCACTGGGCTTTGGCATCGTCGCGCTCGCCTTCTGCTATCCGCCGCGCGACGCGATCATCGGCCGCGGACGCGGCTGGATGCTGCTGGCGGTATATACCGCCTACACCGCTGCGCTGTTCCAGTAACGATCTGTCGGCGCGGTATCGACTCGCCGGCGACGAAGCGCCGGGCTTCGCGTAGAATATGGCATACGCTAATTAATGGCGTATTGCAGCATTCAACCTCCGGAGTCATCCCATGGCCTTGAGTTTTACCGAAGGCGCCGCCGAAGCGGTGCGTCGCATGATCGATGAGCGCGGCGGCGGTCTGGGCATACGCCTGATCGTCGAGCCGTCCGAATGTTCCGGTCTCGCCTACCGCTTGCAGTTCGTCGATGAGCTGGCCGAAGACGACTGCGTGCACGAGAGCTTCGGCACCAGGCTCGTCGTCGACCGCAAGTCGCTCGTCTGGCTCGACGGCACCGAGATCGACTTCGTGCAGGAAGGCGACGCCAACGGCTTCGACATCCGCAATCCGAACGTCAAGCGGCAATGCGGCTGCGGCGATAGCTTCTACGTTTGAGCCGCGACAGGTGGCTACGCCCGCTCGAAGTTGAGCAGCAGCGTCGCCATCGCGCCGCCGTTGATCGCCCGCGTGAAGCCGCGCTGGGCGAGCACCTGGCAGGCAAACGCCGAACGCGCGCCGCTCTGGCAGTAGAGCAGGATCGAACTGGTCTTCTCCAGCCCTGCGATCGAATCAATCGCCTGCTCGATGCGGTCGTACGGGATGTTGACGGCGCCTTTCAGGTGGCCGTTGGCATACTCCAGCGGGGAGCGGACGTCGATGATGCAAGCGGGCTGGGTGGACATGGCGCTGTGTTCCGTTATCAAGAAAGAGGCGAAGCGGCATTTGCAAACATTAGATGACGCTAATATTAGAAAGTTCAGACACGCGGCGACGCCACTCTTTCGCGAGCGCCGACGCCCTGCGCATAATGCGCCTTCACCCCCAGGAATCTGCCCGCTGCCATGAACGCCGTAATCTACGACTTCCTCCCGATCTTTTTCCTCATCGCGCTCGGCGCCATCCTCGGCAAAAGCGGCTTCTTCACCAGCGAGATGGTCGGCGGCCTGAAGAAGATCGTCGCCTCGATCGCGCTGCCCGCGTTGCTCTTCGGCGCCTTCGCGCGCATCCACGTCGACGCGGGCCTCGGACTGCTGGCGCTCGTCATCTATCTCGCGTGCGCCGTGATGGGCGGCATCGGCACGGTGGTCGGCCGGGTCGCGCGCTTGCCGAGTCCGGCGACGACCTTCCTCTTCCAGGGCTTCGAAGCCGGGATGCTCGGTTACGGCCTGTTCATCGCGCTGTTCGGCGCCGATTCGCTGCGCCACTTCGCCACCGCCGACCTCGGCCAGGTCGTCTTCGTCTTCACCGCGCTGCTCGCCCAGCTCAAACGGGCGGAAGCCGGCGCGCCGGTCAGTCCGCTCGGCCTCTTGCGCAACATGCTGCTCTCGCCGGTGATCATCGCCATCGTCGCCGGTCTGCTCGCGTCCATCGTCTTCCCCGATGCGCAGGGCGCGCCGTGGGCCGAACACGGTGCGCTCGCTCCATTGCTCTCGACGCTCGGCGCGCTGACGACGCCGCTCGTCTGTCTCGTCGTCGGCTTCGGCCTCAAGGATTTCCATCCGGGCGGCGCCGGGCGCGCGCTCGTTTTCGTGCTCGTCCGCCTGGCAGTCGCCCTGGCGCTCGGCTCGCTCGTCGCCTTCGGTGTCGTCAGCGCGCTCGGCTTCCCGCCCATCCAGGCGATCGCCGTGCTCTTCCTCTTCATCCTGCCGCCGCCCTTCATCATTCCCGTCTTTCGCACCGCACAGGACGACGCGCGCTTCATCGGCAGCGTCCTCTCGCTGCACACGATCGCTTCGATCGTCGCGGCCGTGGTCATCGCTGCCTTGGCCGGGTAGGAGCGCACCCCAAGGGTACTTCCTGCGGGGCGCAGATTTTCTGCGCGATGGGCGGTAGATGTGCTGGGGGCGTAATCGCCCAGCAAAGCCGGGCTCCTTCAGAGTATTGCCACGACATCAGGTGTGGAACGTCCACAGAACCCGTATACAAGGCTGTGGATAAGCGCTGGATAGTCGCTGCAGGTCATTGAGCGGACAGAAAAATCGCGCGCTGCCCAATAAACGGGCAACGCGCGCCGTTCTATATGAACAACGTCACCGCCGACTGGTGCGCCTCGTCAAGGAAGGCGGCGACGCCGCCGAGTTCGACGCCGTCGATCAGCTCTTCGTGGCGGATGCCCATCACGTCCATCGACATCTGGCAGGCGATCAGCTGCGCACCGCCTTCCTGCAGGTTCTTCAGGAGCTGCGCCGCTTCCTCGACGCGCTTGTCGCGCATCACCTTGCGGATCAGCCAGGCGCCCATGCCGGCGAAGTTCATCTTCGAGATCGAGTTCAGTCGGCCGACGCCGGCCGGCATCATCCTGCCGAACATGGCGTCCATGAACGGCTTCTTGAGCGCCGGCGCATCCGGGCGGCGCAGCACGTTGAGCCCCCAGAAGGTGAAAAAGAGCGCGACCGGCTTGCCGAGCGCCAGCGCGCCATTGGCGATGATCAGGCTGGCCATCACCTTGTCGAGGTCGGCGGAGAAGACGACGAGCGTCGTCTGCTCGCGCGCGGGCGTGGCGCAGACCGGCGCGCTTGCCTCGGCGACCGCTTCTGCCGCCTTGCGCAGCAGCGCCGTCACGCAGCCTTTCTCCGTCTTCACGTCGAGCAGCGCGTGCCCGGTCTTGTGCGCCCACGAACGGATGTCGCGCCCGAAGGCGGCGTCGGTCGAGACGACTTCGAGTTCGTCGCCGACGGCCAGAGCGGCCATCGCCTTGTAGGTCTTGAGGATCGGGCCGGGGCATTGCAGGCCGCTGGCGTCGAGCCGGTGGCGCTGGCCGCTGACCGAGACGGCGAGCGCGCATGCTGCCGGTTTGCTCGGCACGCTGGTCGGCGCGCGCCGCTTGATGTCCTCGTAGTCGAAGATGTCCGGATTCGACTGTTTCTCGACCGCCCACGCCCAGGTCTTGTAGCCGCCGGAGAGGTTGTGGATGTCGGTGAAGCCGGACTGTTGCAGGATCTTCCACGCCAGGTAACCGCGCAGGCCGACCTGGCAGAAGATCACCACCGGCTTGTCGCGCGCGACCTCGTCGAACCGCTCGCGCAGCGTGTTCACGTCGATGTGGCGCGCGCCGGGGATGCTGCCGAGCTCGAACTCCTCGGCTGTGCGCACGTCGATCAGCTGGATGCTGCCCGCCTCGCGCCCTTGCAGTTCGTCCCAACTGATCACCTTGTGCTCGCCGCGCAAGACGTTGCCGGCGACGTAGCCGGCGATGTTGACCGGGTCCTTCGCCGAGCTGAACGGCGGCGCGTAGGCGAGTTCGAGGTCGGCCAGATCGTCGACCGTCATGCCGGCGTGGATCGCCGTGGCGATCACGTCGATGCGCTTGTCGGCGCCGTCGGCACCCACCGCCTGCGCGCCGAGGATCTTGCCGTCGGGCGCGTAGATCAGCTTCAGGCTGATCGGCATCGCACCCGGATAGTACGAAGCGTGCGAGCCGCCGTGCGTGATCGTGCGCTGGTAAGGCACGCCGGCCGCGCGCAGCTGCTTTTCGTTGAGACCGGTCGCCGCCGCTTCGAGGTCGAAGGCCTTGAGGATCGCCGTGCCGAGCGTGCCCTTGTACGCCGCGTGCCGGCCCTTGAGCATGTTGTCCGCCGCGATGCGCCCCTGCCGGTTGGCCGGGCCGGCGAGCGGAATCAGCGCCGCCTTGCCGGAGATCGTCTGCGTGACTTCGGTCGCGTCGCCGACGGCAAAGATCGCCGGATCGGTCGTCTGCAGGTATTCATTGACCCGGATGCCGCCGGTCGCGCCGATCTCGAGGCCAGCCGCACGCGCCAGCGTCGTCTCCGGCCGCACGCCGATCGCCAGGATGACGATGTCGGCCTGCAGGCGCTTGCCGTTGTGCAGATAGACGACGGTGTGGTCGGTCTTGTCCTCGAAGCGCTCGACCTTGGCCGAGAGGTACAGTTCGATGTGCTTCTCGCGCATGTGCGCATGCACGATGGCCGCCATCTCCGGATCGAAGGGCGCGAGGATCTGGTCAGCGCCTTCGACGAGCGTGACGAACAGCCCGCGCTCGTGCAGGTTCTCGGCGACCTCGATGCCGATGAAACCGCCGCCGATCACCACCGCGCGGCGCGGCTGCGCCTCGTCGAGGTGCTGCATGATGCGGTCGAGATCCGGGATGTTGCGCAATCCGAAGACGCGCGCCGACTCGATGCCCGGCAGGCGGGGGCGCACCGGCTCGGCACCGGGCGAGAGCAGCACGCGGTCGTAGCGCTCGTCGTACTCCTCGCTGGTCTCGAGATTGCGCAGGCGCACCGTCCGGTTCGCACGGTCGATGGCGATCGCCTCGGTGCGCACACGCACGTCGACGCGATAGCGCTCGTGGAACGCCGCCGCACTGGTCACCAGCAGCTGCTCGCGCTCGGCGATCGCGCCCGAGATGTGATACGGCAGACCGCAGTTGGCAAAGCTGATGTAGGGGCCGCGTTCGACGAGGACGATCTCTGCGGCTTCGCTATTGCGGCGCAAGCGCGCGGCAGCGGTCGCGCCGCCGGCCACGCCGCCGATGATGATGGCTTTCATGGGATGGACTCGGTAAGGGAAAATCGTGGAAACCGCCGCGCTTAAGCTACGGCGAATCATAGTTTTTTAATATTAGACTATTCTAATCTAATGAGCGGGCCGGCGCCAGACGGGACGCGATGCAGTCGAGTTACTGCTCGTCCAGATGAAGTAGAAGGTCGCCGGCATCCAGCGTCGGAAAGCAACCGCCGACTGATAGGGCAGGAAAGGGCGCTCGCCTTCCCCTCCCTCCGAACCGTGCGTGCGGTTCTCCCGCACACGGCTCTCCAGTGAGTGGTTTCCTCATCGAGATTGGCTCGCCAGCCGTCGGGCTTCGACTAGGGTGAAAAGCCCTTCGGTAGCGAAGAATGCATCGGGCCAGCGACAGTGGTCGGCATAACTCCGCCCAGAAACTTCCTCTCCCTCGGTCGTGCGACCGCGCTCTTGGCTTCATTGACCTTGAGCTTGAGCCGCTCGGTCAGGATCTGGCTGATACCGGCCAGGACCCGCTCGCCTGCCGCCTGGCTTCGGATGTAGATGGTGCAGTCATCCGCGTAGCGACAAAACGCGTGGCCACGGCGCTCCATTTCCCGATCCAGTTCCGTCAGCAGGATGTTCGACAGCAGCGGACTGAGCGGGCCGGCGTGCGTTGTCGGCGATGTGGTTGATGCAGACGGTGATTTCCTCGATCGTCGCGGCGGGCGTCGTCAGCGTCTCGGCCTGCCGTTCCGATTCGGCGGCGACCGAGCGCGTTACCGTGTTCAGCGAGTCGATGCCGGCGTTCAGCGACGTCGCGTTCTCGCGCACCTCGGCGAACATGGCGCGCAGGCCGAACAGGCCCCTGAGCAGGCGGGCGATGGCCGCGTTGGCCTTGCACGGCGGCCTCGATTTCGTAGCTGACGCGGCTCACGATCTCGCTGCGCATTTGCCAGTACGCCATGCCGGACAACGCGGCGATGACCGTCAGCAGCGGGATGGCGACGAAGGCCAGCAGACGTTGTTTGAGGGACACAGGATCTCCGAGGGAACGGATCGGGTGTTTCCTGATGCGAACAGCGCAGTGGCGGGGGGTAGCCGACGGCGCTCGATACGGCATTAACAGCGCGAAATCGCCGCATTTAAGGGCGTATACTCGGCTTCCTTTTCGTAAACGCCACCAGGAACATGCCGTCATCGTCCGCTATCGTCGCGCCA
>NZ_JAGOIT010000020.1 GCF_017995515.1 Propionivibrio sp. | reverse complement strand
GAGGGTGGCTTCCACCTCGCCTTCGCCATCCCCGATCACCCGTGGGTCGACAGCGCCGACGGCGCCGCGGTGCGCATCGCCATGACCGTCGGCGCCGCCGGCGCGAGCGGAGAAGGCCGCCTGCTCAACGTCACCGACGAGCGCGAAGGCAAGGGCGAAGGGCTGCACGTGACGCTGCTGGAACAAAACGGCCTGCTGCACGCCGATTTGCGGATCGGGGCGAATGTGGCGGCGGCGATGGCGTTGAAGGCCAACGGCGATTTGAGCAATCGTGGTTTCTGTCTTTTCGGCGCGGGGTTCATCGTGCCGCCTGAAGAAGCATCGCGCTTTGAAATGGATGCGCCGATCAAGGCTTACCGAAACGGTCGCGACCTGACCGAGCGACCGCGTGGCGTGAAGGTCATCGATCCTTTCGGGCTGACTGCGGAGCAGGTACGCAGCCGCTACCCGGTGACTTACCAGTGGGTCTTGGAGCGGGTAAAGCCCGAGCGCGACAACAACAACCGCGAGAGCCGCCGCCTCAACTGGTGGTTGTTCGGCGAGCAAAACCCGAAACTGCGCGCCCAGTTGAAAGGTCTGCCGCGCTACATCGCGACCGTCGAAACCGCCAAACACCGCGCTTTCCAGTTTCTCGACGCCGAGATTGCGCCGGACAATATGCTGGTCTGCATTGCGAGCGCCGACGCTTTTCACCTCGGCGTGTTGTCGTCCTGTGTGCATGTAGTCTGGGCGCTGGCTGCTGGCGGTCGCCTTGGCATCGGGAACGATCCGCGCTACAACAAGTCGCGCTGCTTTGAGCCATTTCCGTTTCCCGCCGCCACCCCCGAACAAACCACCCGCATCCGCGACCTCGCCGAGCAGCTCGACGCGCACCGCAAGCGCCAGCAGGCCGCGCACGCGACGCTGACGCTGACCGGGATGTACAACGTGCTGGAAAAGCTGAAGACCGGCGAGGCGCTGAACGCCAAGGAAAAAGTCATCCACGAACACGGGCTGGTCAGCGTGCTCAAGACCCTGCACGACGAACTCGACGCCGCCGTGCTCGCCGCCTACGGCTGGGGCGATCTCGCGCCGCTGCTGGCGGACGCCGCGCAAAAGGAAGCCGCCAGCGAGACCCTGCTCGTCCGCCTCGTCGCGCTCAACGCCGAACGCGCGGCCGAAGAAGCCAAAGGCCAGATCCGCTGGCTGCGTCCCGAATACCAGCACCCGGCCGGCAAGCCCGCGAATGCGGGCGCCGCCAACGCGCTTGCCGAGGAAGCCGATCAGGACGCGGCGACCGGCGACGACACGACGAAGGTCGCGAGTACGGCGGCAACGCCGCGCGATCCCTGGCCGGCTTCGCTGCCCGAACAGGTCGCCGCCGTCGCCCGCGTGCTCGCCGCGTCGTCCGCGCCGCTCACCCTCGCCGACCTCGCCGCCCGCTTCACCGGCAAAGGCCCATGGAAAAAACGCCTGCCGCAGATCATCGACACCCTCGAAGCCCTCGGCCGCGCGCGGCGTGACGTGGAGGGACGGGTGGTCGGGTAGTCATTCGGCGCAGTGCGCTTCGGTTATTGCGCCCGTTTGGATGGGGGAGCGGGAATGTAGGGTGGGAATATCCGGAGAAGCGGAAACTACGGATACATAGCCACGTCCGACAGTGACAACATTGACTTGCCTTGTGTCATAACCGTAAGAATCCCGGAGGTTATATGGCTAGGAAAAGAATGAGTGACCGGCGTATCCAGGACTTCGGTCCGCCGTCCGGCTGTGCCGAGCGTCGTCGCATCGCCGATCGTCGGAAGACTGAAGTCTCTGAGGCCACCTACGAGGAATTCGAAATGCTGATGACTGCGCTCGGCTTCCGCCCCCGGGCAGCGAAGCACGAGAAAGTCTGAAAGCTCGGGTCCTTGCACAACGAGTGGGTTGTGCGGGAATCATTCGCGCCGGGACCGAGCCCGGCCCTTACGGGCCGAACCACGCCTCGATTCTTGCCGCGGCCTTGGCCTTGATTTCGTCGTTTACATAGACGGCGACTGTCGCCAGCGCGGCGACGAGGACGCCGAGATCGTCGGCGTAACCGGCAATCGGCGTCAGGTCGGGAATGGCATCGAGCGGGAAGATGAAGTAGCCCAGCGCCCCGTAGATGACCGACTTCGCCCACGCTGGCGTTCCGGGATGCTGCGCGGAGTAATAGAGCCACAGCGCCTTCTCGACCACTTCCTTGCCGGCGGTGCGCGCGTAGGCCGTGACCTTTTCCCAGAATCGATTCTCGGAATACTCATTCTCGAACCCGAGCCGTTCGTGCTTTTCCTTGCGCACGCTAAGCCTCCTGATGCAATCGGGAAGTCGCAGCGAGAAGCCGCTCGTAGAGCTGCAGATCGTGCGACGAGAAACAGCAGAACACGACCTCCTTCAACCCGCCGCCGCCCGTCGACAATGCCTGACGTACGGTGGTAACGGCGATTTCTGCGGCGCATTCGACCGGATAGCCATAGACCCCGGTGCTGATCGCCGGAAACGCCAGCGATTCGATCCCGTTCGCCGCGGCCAGTCTCAGCGACGCCCGGTAGCATGAGGCAAGCAGCGCCGGCTCGCCGTGACCGCCGCCGTGCCAGACGGGTCCGACGGTGTGGATGACGAAGCGCGCCGGCAGCCGGTAAGCGCGCGTCAGCCTGGCCTCGCCCGTGGGGCAGCCGCCCAGGGTGCGGCACTCGGCCAGCAGTTCCGGCCCGGCCGCGCGATGGATCGCACCATCGACGCCGCCACCGCCGAGCAGCGACGAATTCGCCGCATTGACGATTGCGTCGACCGGCAGACGGGTGATGTCGGCCAGGATCGCCGCCAGACGGACCGGCACGTCCGGCCCGCCGACACCGTCGACACCGCCGTCGGCGCTCATGGCATCGGGGCGCCGCGCGCGGCCTCGAACAGGCGATACCACTCGTCACGCGCCAGCTTAACCTGCACGCTCCCGGCACAGGCGTGCAGCCGGTCGCTGCGGCTCGTTCCGAGAACCGGCATGATCCCGGCCGGATGGCGCAGCAGCCAGGCGAGGACGATCGCTTCAGCGCTGACGCCGTAGGCACCCGCCAGTTCCCGGACCAGCGCGGCGGTCTTCACCACGGCCGGGCCAACGTCATCCAGATCGCCGCCGCTCAACAGGCCGCGCGCCAGCGGACTCCACGCCTGCAGCGTGACGCCGTTGAGCCGGCAATACTCGACGACGCCCTCCCAGCCGTCCGGGTAGGCGGGCGCAGCCTGGTTGAAGGAAATCGTCGCCTCGGCGAAGCCGCTGTGCAGCAGGTTCATCTCGAGTTGATTGGCAATCAGCGGATCGGGCAGGAAGTGCTGCAGGTACTCCATGGTCGAGCGGTTCTGGTTGGAGACACCGAAATAGCGCACCTTGCCCTCCTTTTTCAGGCGAGCAAAGGCGCGCGCCACCTCCTCGCCTTCCATCAGGGGATCGGGGCGGTGCAGGAGCAGGATGTCGAGGTGCGAGGTATTGAGGCGCCGCAGGATCGCATCGACCGCCTCGACGATGTGCTCGTAGCTGAAATCGAAGCGCTGCGGCGTGCCGGCCGGGTCGTCCGCCCAGCGTATGCCCACCTTCGATTGCAGAATCATGCGGTCGCGCAGTGACGGCTGCTGTTTGAAGAGGCGCCCGAAAACTTCTTCGGCCCGCCCGCGCGCGTAGATGTTGGCGTGGTCGAAAAAGTTGATTCCGAGTTCCAGCGCGGTATCGACGAAATCGCGCGCCTGCTTTTCGATCGGCGCGTTGATCACGGTACTGCGCCCCCATCCACCGCCCAGCCCCATGCAGCCGGCAATCAGGCGCGAAACTCGCAGATCGGTGTGGGGAAGATTCAGATATTCCATGATGGCGCTCCGCTGGATTGGTCGTGGCGGGCCGCGAACGGCCCGGGGGAAGTCCCTATGCTAAACCCGATCGCCGGCGGATGACAGGTGCGTGCGCAGGCATCCGGCGACGATGGATCTCACGGGCGCCGCTCACTCGACGACGACTTTCGCATTCGGCACTTCGCCGAACACCTCGGGCGCGTACATCGCCTCGACGCGCGTGGCAGGCAGCGCGAACTCGCCGGCGTTGTTGAGGCGCACCGTGTATTCGGTACTGAAGATGCCGCGCGGCACGTAGCCATAGTAGGCACGATACGCGCCGAAGGTACGTTCGACGTAGGCCGGCCAGGCGTTGCCGGTATCGCGCGCCTCCATGCCGGCGATGTGCGAATCGCGGCCGTCGCCTTCGCCGAGGATACGCGCGCCGGCCGGAATCGGGTCGTTGAGCACGACCCAGCTCATCTCCTGCCCGGACTCGACCGTCAGGCGCACGCGCCAGACGTCGCCGCGCGAAACCTTGCCCGTCAGCTTTTCCTGCATCGGCGTGACTTCGCGCGTCACGCGGAAGCCGTTGGCCACCGCCTCCTTCACCGGCACGGCGGCGAGCACCTGCATCGTCGCCCACGGCTTGCCGGAGCCTTCGTGCATGATGCGCAGCGTATCGTTGGTGGAGGGTTTCGCCGGCCACGGCATCAGCTGCCGGTTCGTTTCGTCGTTTTTACCGTGCCACGCGAAGTTCTGCGCTGGAACGGAGCCGAGCGTCATTTGCGTGCTGCCGGTCACCGCATCCTTCTCGAAGGCCTGTCCGAAGCGCTCAAGGACGAGACTCGCCCAGACGTTGGCGACCGTCGTCAGCCAGCGGCCGCGCTGCTGGCGCAGCATGGCCCCCTGCACCAGCGCTGGCAGATCCTCGGCCCACGCCGGGTCGTCGATCACCGCTTCGATCAGGCGGAAGGCGTTGGCGTCGCCGCTGACCATCAGCCACCACCAGTAATCGGAACGCTCGCTGGTGAAGACGAGCCGGCCACCAACGTAGGAGAGTCGATTGCGCAGTTCGCGCTCGGCCGCCGCCAGCTTTTCCGCACGCGCCGGCAAATCGCCCAGCCGCTTGACGATCAGATACCAGTCGATCAATGCCGAGGTCGGCAGGCGCAAAGGCTCGACTTCGAGGCTCGACAGCGCCGAGAGCGGTTTTTGGCCGCGCCGCGTCAACGCCTCGATCGCCGTGAGCTTGCGCACCACGAGGTCACTTTGTGGCGACCAGTGTTCGGGCTTGATGCGTCCTTCGGCAAACGCCGTCAGGCCGCGTCCCATGCGCTGCGCGAGTTCCGGCGGAATCTCGAAACCTGCGGCGAGGCTCGCGTCGAGAAGGTAGGCGGTGAGCGCCGGGCTGCCGGCATTGCCGCGTTCCTCTCCCGGAAAGTAGCGCGCCAGGCCGTTGGCGTCGAGGTAGGTCGGCAGCGCCTCGACGACCTGCTGCCAGCGCTCGGCGTCGCGCAGGCCGATGGCGACTGACGTTTTCTGTTCGAGGCAGACGAACGGGTACGTCTCGAAAAAGCGCTTGATGCCCGGCGGTGGCATGGAGAGGCGGGCCGCGAGCGCGACTTCGATGCCGCCGAGCGGTCCGTTCTTGCCGACAACCGCACCGGTCGGCACGGCAGCCGGTATCTCCAGCTCGCCTTCGACGCGTGCCAAGGTGGCCTGCTGAACGGTGATCGGCACGGCGGGCGCGACCTGCTGCGTGATGCGCAGGCGGTCGGTCGCCGCCCCGGATTTGTCCCTGGCTTCGAACTCCCAGGCCAGCGCCGTGTCGCCTTCCGGCGCCTCGTTCGTCCACGCGACCTCGGCGGCGCTCTCGGGATCGAGCTTCACCGTCTTCGTCTCGAGCGAGCGCTCGCCCGCTTTCGCGCTCAGCTCGACGTCCATCGCCTTCGCCGTGCCGTTGCGCACGGTCAGCAAGGCGCCGTAACGGTCGTTCTCGCGCACCAACGGCGGCAGACCGGAGATAAGGTGCAGATCCTGCCGTGTGCGCAGACTGCCGCTGCCGGTGCCGAAGAAACCGGGGCCGGCGTCAGCGACGGCGACAAGCTTGAACTCGGTCAGCGAGTCATTGAGCGGCACGTCGATGGTTGCGCTACCGTTGGCGTCGAGGACGACGCGCGGGTTCCACACGAGCAGCGTATCGAACAGCTCGCGTGCCGGCGCGCGTCCGCCGCCGCCACCGGGCGGCAGCGCTTTCTTGCCGAAATGGCGCTTGCCGATCACCTGCGATTGCGCAGTCGCCGTCTGCACTTGGTAGGCGCGCTTCGGCAACATGGCATCGAGCAGATTCCAGCTCTCGTTCGGACGCAGTTCGAGCAGCGCCTGGTCGACGGCGGCGAAGGCGACCTCGGTCCCTGCCGGGACCGGCTTGCCGTCGGCCTGCGTCACCTTGATCTTCACCTGCGCCTTGTCGCGCGGCTGGTAGTCATTCTTGTCGGGCGTCACCTCGACCTTGAGCTTGAACGCCTCGATGCCGACCTCGATGTTCGCCAGCCCGACCTTGTACACCGGCTTCGCCAGATCGACCATCGCCGTCGGCAGCGACGGATTCCACCACTCCTTGAACCACGCGGCCGGCTCACGCCAGCCCCAGGAGAAGAAGGAATACCACTTGAGCGGCTCGACGCGGCCGCGCACGGCGAGCACCGAGACGAACACATTCGGCCCCCACTCGCCCTTGACCGGCAATTCGATCACCGGTTTGAAGCGTGACAGTTCGACGACCTGCGTGTCGATGATGCCTGCGGCTTCGATCGAGACCAGCGCCGTCGCTTCGCGGAAGGGCGTGCGCACCTGGAGGCGTGCCGTTTCGCCGGGCGCGTAGCTGCGCTTCTCCGGGATCACGTCGATGCGATCCTGGTTGCCGGCGGTGAACCACAGATCGCCGTGCCCGCTGACCCAGTAGCTGGTGCCGGCGTAGAACACGTTGCCCGCCTTGTCGCTCGTTTCGGCGAGCAGATAGACATTGCCCGCTTCGCTCGACTCGATGGCGCACTGGAACTTGCCGCGCGAATCGCTCCGACCCTTGCAGATCTCGCCGAGATCGGCGAACTCGGTGTGGTGCTCGTAGGCGTAGAAGCCGCCGACGATGCGCTTGCGATGGCTGTAGTCGATGCGGCGCTTGGCCATCAGCTTGACCGGCACATCGGCGACCGGCTTGCCCTCCGTATCGAGCGTCACCACCTCGACCATGCCCTGCTCGCTGACCGACGCCCAATCCTTGACCTTGATCCCGGCCACGACGCCCGACGGCGCGAGTTCGACCGAACCGTGAATGGTCTGCATCTCGCCGTTCGGATCGGCGAAAGTCATCTCCGCATACAGTTCGCTCGGCCCCTTGATGCGCACCGGCAGTGCGACGTTGAGCTTGCCCGCGCCGGCCTGGTCGAGCGTCACCGCTTCCTTGTCGCTGATCAGACGTTCCTCTTCGCGATTGTCGTCGACGGCGAACGCCGAGCGCCCCTCCTCGTCGAAATCGACGATGAAGTGGAAACCTTCGTAGTTCTTGTACTCCGGCCAGCGCGGCCGCAGCGTCGTCGACACCTCGACCTGCGCCCCCTTGGCGGCGCCGCCGTTGAGGAAATTGAGGCCGAGCGCCAGCGGCACCTCGCGCGGCGCGACGAGTTGCGCCGACGTGCCTTGCACGCTGCCGGAGAAGACGGGCAGGCGGAAGTCCGAGACGCGGAATTCGCCGGTGTAGGCGCTGCCGCCCGAACCATCTTCGGCGCTGCGCAATTCGATCTGATAGGTGCCGCGCTTGGCCGAGTCGGGAATCTTCCACTGGTTGGTGGCGACGCCGCGCTTGTCCCAGCTGAGCGGCTGGCGGAATTCGTCGTTGCTGCCTTCGTGGCGGATCACCAGCTCGCTCGGCAAGGACTTGCTGTCGGGGTAGGCAAAAGCGCGGCTGTTCCGCTCGCGTGCGATGTGCTTCATCGACACCGTCTGGCCGGCGCGGAAAAGGCTGCGATCGAGGATCGTATGAATCTTGCGCGGCTCGTAGTCGCCCCAGGTCTCGACGCCGAAGCGCCACGGCTCGATGCCGTCGTTCCAGTCGGAGCGCACGAAGCTGTAGTCCTCGCCCAGGCGCGCGCTGGCGAAGATGAAGTTGTCGTCGTCGCAACTCGGCGCTGTCAGCTCGACGTCGATCAGCGCCCGCCCCTGCGCATCGCTGCGCCCCTGCCACAAGGACTTGCCGTCGCAGCCCGAGACGCGCACTTCGGCGCCGACCACCGGCTTGCCGCTATCGAGCGCCGTCACCCAGACCAGCCCATTGTCCCGGCCGCGTTTGAGATGCACGGCCATGTTGGTGACCAGCGCCGTAGTGCGCACGTACATCGGCTTCGGCGTCGCCAGCAGCGCCGCGCCGAGCAGGCGGCTCTCGATCTCGACGATGTGAAAGCCCGGCTTCTGCAGCGGAATGCCGACCACTTCGAACTCGGCGCTGCCGCCTGGCTTCGGCAACTCCTGGCTGGCGACGCCGGTCTTGCCCTTGAGGAACGAGAATTCCCGCGCGTAGTAGGGATCAACGTACTCGTAAGCCGAGTCGCCCTCGCCCAGCGTATGGCTCTGCGTCTGCTGCTCGAATTGCGCGATGGTCTTGATCGCGGCAATGACTTCGGCGTCGTCGGTCAGACGCTTCTCGCTGAAGCGGTGCGCGTTCGCGGACGGCATCGGCAGATCGGCGACCGGCAGTCTGGCTTCGACGTTGCGCAGCGTCACCGGCAAGACACCGCCTTCCTTGAGTTCCAGAATGCCGAATGCGCCAGGAAATTTCGCCAGCGGCGGCAGTGCCGCCGTGCGCACCTTTAGCGGAAAACTCGCGGCGTTCGACAACGCGCGCCCCGCCTCGTCCTTCAAATCAGACGGCAGTTCAATCTTGAGTTCCGCGTTCTGCGGGAATGGCCCCTTGAAGGTCAAGGTTGCCACCGTATTCTCGCGGGCGCTCTCCTGAATCGGCAGATAGGGCGAGCGCGTTCCGTCCGGCGAAATGAGGCGGGCGCGCTGCGCCAGCTTGAGGTCAAACGGGACGGAGAACTCGACCCGCATGTCGGCCAACGGCGAACAGGGCGCGTTGGCCTTCTCCCGCTCGCAGGTAAAACTCGCGCTGAACGGCTCGCGCACGACATAGGCGAACCCCTCGTCGCGGCTCGCGCGGGCGCCATTCTGCGCCTCCACGCCCTTGCCCCATACGAGGCGCATCTTCGCACCGGCGGGCAGGCGCTCCGCGCAGGCAATCGCCAGCAAGTCGGGCCGAACGTCGCGGCTCAGGGACGCCAGGATTTCGTTGCGCGTCACGTCCGGGAGTACGCGCACCGAAATGCGATTGCCGACGCCATCCGCCTCGCACCATACGTTGCGCTCGACCGAGTCATTCTTGAGCGCGGCGCTGGCGTCTATCAGGAAGGCCTGGTCCTCCTCGACAGGCCCGCCGGGGCGCGGTGTGATCGAACGCGGCCACGGCCCCGGTGCGAAGAAGGCGTAGCTGCTCTCGCCGGAAATAGCCTCGCCGTTGATTGCCGTCAAACCCGGCTTGAGCCGGAAATCGCAACGCTCACCGGCTTGCAGCGGACGTTCCAGCGTATACGACCAGTTGCGCGCATCGCCCCAGCGCGCCCGGCCCTTCACGTCACCGCAATCGACGACAAATGGCGACGGGCCATCGGGTCGGCCGAGCTGCGCCATGTTGGCGGAAAACACCGCCGTCGCGCGAATCGGCTGATCGACTTCGCCCTGCGGCGAAAACTGGCGCACGCCCGCGGCGTGCGCCGAGCTCAGGGCCAACATTGCTAGAAAGAATCCGCCAAGCAAGGCAGAACGAGGACGCGGTGACGACATGGCAGCTCCGGCATGACATTTGGCAGAGCGCCAGATTATAGTTGGTTGAAAAGCGCCCGCGACGCGCGTGGCGATTCACCAAACAAAAAAGGCACCGCCGCAGTTCTGACTCATCCGAACAAGAAGTGCTTTTACCTCTTTCATCCAACAAAACCCCTTCGGCACAACCCGCTCATCTCGCACCACGTGCATACCCCGTCAGCCCCGTGCGCCGGCAGCTGAGCCCCCGCACGAAGAGCGCCAAAAACGGTACTCAGGCGCAACCCTTGTCCTTCTGCCTCAACCATCAAAGGCTTATTTTCACTGCCTGATGTCACCGCGACAACCGATTCATCGTCAAGCGCCACATACGCCGCCTGCGCCGCGCGGCCGTGCATCAGCGCGTACGCCGGAAGCTGGACGTCGTCTTTCAGTCGATCACGAATAACCTTGGCCGACTGCGTCTTGTAGTCGAAAAGCGCGGCACCGACTTCGTCGTCGATATTGCGGTCGATGCGGTCGATGCGCCCGTAGAGTTCGATGCTGGCGCCATCCGGCAAAGGCACCGCCCGGCTCACGCGCTCCTCGGCCACGTCCCAGCGCCAACCTCCGGCTTCCTGCGCACGCTGCCAATCGAGATAGGCCTGCAGACGCTTCTCCCAGCGCAGACGCCAGCCAAGCGCCAGAAAATTCTCTTTGACCGCCGGCGCAAAAACTTCGGCAACACAGGATTGCAGCTCGATCAACGCCTCGTTTTCCGCCAACGCCGAAATCAGCGAATGACGTTTGTGGAAACTTTCAAGTACGCGATGCACCAGCGCGCCGTAATCGGCCTTGCCCATTTCCTCGCTTACTTCATCCATTTCGCCGAGGCCCAGCACATGCCGGGCAAAGAAACGGTATGGGCAGGCGACGAGGCTGGAGTAGCCGCTGACCGAGACGCGCTGCGGAATCAGTTCGAGCGGCGCGACCGGCGACGCCAACGTTGTCGGCTGCGGTGCGGTCACAGCATCCGCATCGGCCTCGGGACGCGCCGCGAGCGGCCGGCGATGCAGATCGTCGCCCCAGGCCAGTTGATGCAGCGTCGACAGCAGCGAGAGTTCCGGCGCGAGCAGATTGGCTTCGCCGTTCTGCGTTGATTGCCAGGTCACCGCGATGCGTGGAACGGTCGCCAGAAGAAGTTCGAGATCGCGGCGCAATTCGCGCTCACCGTCCTCGCGCGTGCGCAAGCCCAACTCGCGCCGTACCGACTGGTTGAAGAACTCGCCGTTGCCGGCCGGCGCGAGTTGCCGGACGTCGCCGCCAAGCAGCAAAGCGGCCTCAAAGTGGCGCAGGCACACCGCGTTGAGCGGCGTGATGACGATCGGGCTATTGATGCTGCCATCGCGGAAACTGGCCGCTTCGAACTCGCGGTTGAGCCAGTCGCGCCACGCGTTGAAGGCGAATACCGCCGTGTTGTTTTCCAGCTCGCCGCGACGTTTTTCGAGCAGATCGAGCAGCGACCGTCCGGCCACGTCGTCGGCGAGCGACGCGAGCGCACCGAGCACTTCGAGCGCCTTGTGCAGCCGGTTGATCCAGCGCACCAGCGGAGCCGGCCTGGCACGCAGCAAGGTCGTCGCTGCTTCGATGCGGTCGAGCAGAGCAAGGCCCAAGGTCTTCGCGTCGCCCGCCTCGGCGTCGAGCAGGCAGCGCCGGATGCGCGGCAGCTCGGTCTTGACCGATGCTGCGCGGATCGCTGATTCAATCGCGTAGACCGCCGCCTTGCGCTCGCTCTCATCGGTTTCTGCGAAGAAGAACGGCGATTTGCACAGATCGAGCAGGTCTTTGAAATACGCGTTGCTGGCTGCGGTTTCGATCAGCGCGTCGGCCGCCGCCGCCGCGCGCGAGGTGGACAGCAGCCACCCGGTTTCGTCGGAAACGAGCACGCCTTCGCGTTCAAGCAACGCGCGCACGCGCCGCGCTGTCAGGCGGTCCTGTGCGATCAGGGCGATGCGGCGCATGCCGGCGTTCAGCCATGCGCCAATCTGCGCGACGGCAGCCAGCGCCTCCGGCTCGCGCCCCGCGGTCGGCACCAGTTGCAGCCTTGGCGAAAGCTCGTCTGCCAACGGGCTGGACGGAAACCGCTGCGCCAGCGCCTGCGCGCGCTCGAACAGCGGAGTCTCCCGATCCTGCGGCCAGGCAGCATTGAGCGCTTGCATCAGAGGTGACGAAGCAGATTCGCGCGGCGCCGGATGAACGACACTCAGCGGCTGCACGCGTGCGTAGGACACCAGAAAATCCAGTTCGGCACGCTCCAGAGCTTCGGCCGCCGGCGCATCGAGCAGGACGAACAACGCTTGCGGCTGCCCGGCGGCCTCGGCTTGCCGCAACAACCCGGCGAGGCGCAAACGATAGACGGCCGCCTTGTCCGGCACACCCGATGCGCCCAGTGCGCGCCAGAGTTCATGTACAACGCGCGCCTCGAAGGCCAGTGGGACCGAGGCGCGCACCGCATACGCGTGCTGCAGTTGCTCGGCAAGCATCGCCTCGTCCTCGGCCAGCGACACCGCGGCGGCCGTCATCTCATCGAACAGCGCGGCCATTTCCGACGCGATGCCCCACAACGCGGCTTCGTCGAACCAGCCCTTTGCACGCAAGGCCTCGTGCAGAAGAACGAGCCGCTCGCATGCCGGCAAGGCCTCGGGGACGTCGGGCAACGGCGCGCCGAGCGCCCAGTTGCTCAACGTGTCGAAGCGCGGCATCAGCAACGGCCGCGACAAGCGCTGCGCGGCGCGCTGCAGGGCCGCCTTCAGTTCGACGGCCATCGGCAAGGCCGGGACGAGCACGTACAGCGACGACAAGTCACCTGTTTCGATCAGGTTCCGATGTCGTTGCAGCAACTCATCGGCAAGATCGTCGAAGAATGCTTTGCCGGGAGGCAAGACCGTACAGATGAGTTCGTCGTTGTTCGCCGGCATGCGCGCTCCGAACAACGGCTCAGCGTTCGAGCTTGCCAAGCTTGTCCGGCTTGCCGTTCCATTCGTCCGCGTCGGGCAGCGGCTCGCGACGCTCGGTAATCACCGGCCAAACCCTGGACATTTCGGCATTCAGGGCGATGAACCGTTGCTGCGCATCCGGCACATCGTCCTCGGCAAAGATCGCTTCGGCCGGACACTCGGCGACGCACAGCGTGCAGTCGATGCACTCTTCCGGATCGATCACCAGGAAATTCGCCCCCTCGTGAAAGCAGTCGACCGGGCAGACATCGACACAGTCCGTGTATTTGCACTTGATACAATTCTCGGTAACGACGTAGGCCATGAGTGTCTCGCTCGGGAAGTGGCGGGAAAAAACTATAGCGCATTTACCCGCCAAGATGCGCTTAAACCCCGGCCCCGTCAGGGATTTGACGTCCGTCGCCAAGAGTTTCTGCACCACGATTCATTCTTCCCACACAGGTTATTTTTCCGCTACGATTAGCCCGACGTGCCACCCAGAGATTCTCTCTGCGCAAAATCCCTCCGGCCCCCCCCATCCATTCCCAGTCACCCTTGAGGTATTCCCATGAGCGAACACATCCATTACGTTACCGACGACTCTTTTGCCGCCGATGTCCTGCAATCGCAACAACCCGTCCTCGTCGATTACTGGGCCGAGTGGTGCGGCCCGTGCAAGATGATCGCGCCGATTCTCGACGAAATTGCCAAGGAGTATGCCGGCCGTCTGAAAGTGGCCAAGCTCAACATCGACGACAATCAGGAAACCCCGGCCAGCTACGGTGTGCGTGGCATCCCGACGCTGATGCTGTTCAAAAACGGCAGCATCGAAGCAACAAAGGTCGGCGCATTGTCGAAATCGCAACTCGCCGCGTTCATTGACAGTCACCTGTAAAGCCATTAACCTCCGCCTGAAAGTTCAGGCAGCCGACACCTGATAACAGGAAAAACAAAGTCGACAGCGAACTTTCAGGCGTCACTCCCAGTCAGAAAATCCCGGCAGTACCCCCCTCTCCACATGCGCCCCATTCGCGTCAGCGCTCAGCGCGTCAAATCTCCAATTCATTATTTCCGCTCCTCATGCACCTCTCCGAACTCAAAGCCCTACATGTAAGTCAGCTACTCGACATGGCCGTCGAAAACGGCATCGAGGGAGCCAACCGGCTACGCAAGCATGAACTGATTTTCGCGTTGCTCAAGAATCAAGCCAAAAAGGGAGAAACCATTTTTGGTGACGGTACGCTGGAAACGCTGCCAGACGGTTTCGGCTTTCTGCGCTCGCCCGACACTTCATACCTCGCCAGCACCGACGACATCTACGTCAGCCCGAGCCAGATCAGGCGATTCAACCTGCACACGGGCGACACGATCGAGGGCGAAATCCGCACGCCGAAGGACGGCGAACGCTACTTCGCGCTGGTCAAGGTCGATCGGATCAACGGCGAACCGCCGGAAGCGTCGAAGAACAAGATCCTGTTCGAGAACCTGACGCCGCTGCACCCGGAAAAACACCTCAAGCTCGAACGCGACATTCGCGGCGAGGAAAACATCACCAGCCGCATCGTCGACATCATCGCGCCGATCGGCAAAGGCCAGCGCGGCCTGCTCGTCTCCAGTCCGAAGAGCGGCAAGACGGTAATGATGCAGCACATCGCGCACGCCATCACGGCCAACCACCCGGACGTCAACCTGATCGTCCTGCTGATCGACGAACGTCCGGAAGAAGTCACCGAAATGACCCGATCGGTGCGCGGCGAAGTCGTCGCGTCGACCTTCGACGAACCGGCCACCCGCCACGTGCAGGTCGCCGAAATGGTCATCGAGAAGGCCAAGCGCCTCGTCGAGCACAAGAAGGACGTCGTCATCCTGCTCGACTCGATCACCCGCCTCGCGCGTGCCTACAACACCGTGCAACCGGCCTCCGGCAAGGTATTGACCGGCGGCGTCGACGCCAATGCGCTGCAAAAGCCGAAACGCTTCTTCGGCGCGGCGCGCAACATCGAGGAAGGCGGCTCGCTGACGATCATCGCCACCGCGCTGATCGACACCGGCAGCCGCATGGACGACGTGATCTACGAGGAATTCAAGGGTACCGGCAATCTGGAAATCCACCTCGACCGCCGCATGGCCGAAAAGCGCGTCTATCCGGCGATCAACGTCAATCGCTCCGGCACGCGCCGCGAAGAACTGCTGCTCATGCCCGACGTCCTGCAAAAGATGTGGGTCCTGCGCAAGCTCCTCTACAACATGGACGACCTCGAAGCGATGGAATTCCTGCTCGACAAGATCAAGGCGACCAAGAACAACGGCGAGTTTTTCGACTCGATGCGGCGCTGATCGCAAAGGCATCGTTGTTTTGCATTGTTGTTGATTGCAACTTGAAGAAAAAACAAGGATAATCGCCCGTTCTCCGGAGCCGGTCACCGAAGTAGCGGATGTTTACATCGAACCGGCTAGATTTGACTTACAGGAATTTCTCAAGATGAAATCCGATATCCACCCCGATTACAACGAAATCGAAGTCACGTGCTCCTGCGGCAACGTGTTCAAGACCAAATCAACGATGAAGAAAGCACTTCACGTCGAAGTATGCTCTGCCTGCCATCCGTTCTACACCGGCAAGCAGAAGATCATCGACACCGCTGGTCGCGTCGAGAAGTTCAACAAGAAATACGGTTCGATGCACAAAGCATCCTGAGCCAGCTGACGCAGGCAGCCAGTTCCTGCGGACTCAGCGAAAAAGCAGCCGCATGGCTGCTTTTTTTTCGCCCGACAAACTTCCCGGACCCTCTCGTAGACCATGCCCTTCCTCCAGGACCATCCCCGCTTCAAGGGGATTACCCTACCGCCCACCGGCTGGGTTCTGGCGGCACTGCTCGCCATCTACATTTTCACCGGACTGGTCGGCCATGATCCGTGGAAGCACGACGACGCGATCTCGATCGGCGTCGCCTTCGATATCTTTGCCCACGGCAACTGGCTGACGCCGCAACTCGCCGGACAAGCCTACCCCGACGCACCGTTCTACTACTGGGTCGCGTCGACCACCGCGCATCTATTCTCCTGGCTGCTGCCGACACACGATGCCGCGCGCCTCGCCAGCGGCTTGTTCACCTTGCTGTCGCTGCAGTTCATTCTTCTCGCCGCGCGCGAACTGCACCGACGCGATTACGCCGCAGCTGCGCCGCTCTTGCTGGCGGGCAGCATCGGATTCCTCTTTCACGCGCACGAAGCGCAGCCGATGCTCGCCGCACTGGCGGCACACACCGCTGCCTATTGGGGCCTGACGCTGCTGGGGCGCCGACCACGCCAAGCCGTTGTCGTAACAGGAACGTCCGTCGCCCTGGGCCTGCTCGCCAACGGATTGTTGCCGGCATTGACACTGTTTCCGGCAATCCTGCTGACGATCTGGCAAGCCGACAACCGGAAGCGCTGTGCCGCGCAGATCGCCGCCGCGATCGCCCTCGCCGCCGCCATCGTCGCCCTCTGGATCGTTCCCTTGCAATACCGGGCACCCGGCTACCTGAGTGCCCTGCTGCACAATGAGTTCGCCCCACTGCGAAACCCCGCCAATCCACTGATCGGCATTCCGCGCTACCTGAATCTGCTGCTGTGGTACGCGTGGCCTGCCCTGCCCATGGCCGCCTGGGCGTTGTGGTCAAAGCGCCGGGCAGTGCGCACACCGCAAATCGCCCTCCCGGGGCTTTCCTTCGTTGCCGTCCTCCTTATTCTCGGCCTGCTCATTGAGCTACGCAGTTCGGCCGCACTCTTGCTGTTGCCGCCGCTGGTTCTGCTCGCCGTACCCGGCGTCGGCACGCTGCGTCGAGGCGCCGCCAATGCGTTCGACTGGTTCGGCATGATGACCTTCACCTTCTTCCTGTCGGTCTGCTGGATCGTCTGGGGAGCGCTGGTCTTTGGCTGGCCGGCTCGCCTGGCGCGGCAGGCGGTCAGGCTCCATCCGGGCTTCGTAGGGCAGATTGATCTGCTCGCCGCCGGCTTTGCCTTGGCGCTTTCGCTGATCTGGTTCTGGATGATTGCCACCAGCCCGCGTTCGCCCATGCGCGGCACCATGCACTGGATGGCCGGACTGACCCTCTTCTGGGTTCTGGTCGCCACGCTCTTGATGCCTTGGATCGACTACGGAAAGACCTACCGATCCATTGCGACCGGTATGGCCAAGGCGCTGCCGCCCAAGATCGATTGCATCGTCAACGCCAACCTGCCCAATGCCGTTCTCGGCACGCTCGACTACTTCAGCGGAATCCGCACCGTCCCGCTCACCAGCACTTCAGCCGGGAAATGCCACTGGCTCGTCATGTACGGCGAGCCTCGCGATGCGAAGAAGATGGCCGACGCCGGCTGGCGCAAGGTGTGGGAAGGCAACCGTCCGAGCGACCGGCGTTCGAACGAGAAAACCCGCCTTTACCGACGTGACGCGGGCGAGCTCAAGTCATCCGGACTTGGCGATATTCGCGATTTTCAGTTCTCGCCCGACGAAACTCCGCTGCGGAATTCCTGAACCGGAACACCCGATCACAACTTGATGAAGTGCTCGCGGTAGTACTTCAGTTCGTTGATTGATTCGCGGATATCGGTCAGCGCCGTGTGGTCGGACTTCTTCACGAAGCCCTTGGCGAGATCGGGTCTCCAGCGCCGACACAGCTCCTTGAGCGTACTCACGTCGATGCTGCGGTAATGAAACCAGGCTTCCAGCAGGGGCATGTAGCGCACCATGAAACGCCGGTCCTGGCCGATCGAATTGCCACACATGGGGCTTGTGCGCTCCGGGACGTACTCGCGGACGAAAGCCAGCGCAGCCGCCTCGACCGCAGCCTCGTCAAGCGTCGACGCACGGACTCGTTCGATCAAGCCCGTTCCGCCGTGCGTCTTCTTGTTCCAGTCATCCATCGCATCAAGCTGCGCGTCCGACTGATGCGCCACCCAGACCGGCGACTCGGCCACGGTCTCCAGATTGCTGTCGGTGACGATCATCGCCAACTCGATGATGCGCTCGCGCTCCGGTTCGAGACCGGTCATTTCCATGTCCAGCCAAACAAGGTTATTCGCATCCTGTGCCATATAATCTGTCCGATTTTTACCAAACCTGAATTTTCGCACAGCTGAATGGCCAATTCCTTTTCGCTCGCTTTTCTCCTCGCCCTGGCACTGATGGTCGGCATTCGTCTCTGGTTGTCGCAACGACAGATCGCGCACGTGCTGGCGCATCGAACAACCGTGCCAGCGCAATTTGCCGGACGCCTGGAGCTGGCCGCGCACCAGAAGGCGGCCGACTATACCGTCGCTCAGACACGATTCGGTCGCCTGGCACTCGTTTGCGAGATCGCCGTGCTGCTCGCCTTCACCTTTGGCGGTGGACTGCAAGCGCTGCACGCTTTCTGGAGCAGCCATATCGACGGCCTGCCCTACGGTGTCGCCTTGATCTTCAGCGTCATGGCCATTTCAAGCCTTGTCGACCTGCCGTTCGCGCTGTATCGGCAGTTCGTCATCGAGCAGAGGTTCGGCTTCAACCGGATGACGCTCAAGCTGTTCATCGCAGACCATCTCAAGCAGATGGCGCTCGGTCTTGCGATCGGCACGCCGGTGCTGCTCGCCGTGCTCTGGCTGATGGAACAGATGGGGGCGCTCTGGTGGCTCTACGTCTGGCTGTTCTGGTGCGGCTTCAACCTGCTCGTTCTCTTCCTCTACCCGACCTGGATCGCGCCGCTGTTCAACAAGTTCACGCCGCTCGAAGACGCACCGCTCAAGGCGCGCATCGAAGCGCTGCTCGACCGCTGCGGCTTCGCCAGTTCCGGCCTCTTCGTCATGGACGGCTCGAAGCGCTCGAACCATGGCAACGCTTACTTCACCGGCTTCGGCAAGAGCAAGCGCATCGTCTTCTTCGATACCCTGCTCAGCCGCCTGCAGCCCGGCGAGGTCGAGGCCGTGCTCGCGCATGAACTCGGGCACTTCACGCATCGCCACGTGATCAAGCGCATCGCCCTCCTCTTCTCCATGTCGCTTGCCTTTCTCGCCTGCCTCGGCCAGCTGATCGACGCCGAGTGGTTCTATCGCGGCCTCGGCGTAGAGGCGCAGAACACGGCGATGGCGCTCATCCTGTTCTTCTTCGTCGTTCCGGTCTTTACTTTCCTGCTCACTCCGCTGATGAGCCTGCTTTCGCGGCGACACGAGTTCGAGGCTGACCGCTACGCCGGCGAGCACGCGTCTGCCGACGCGCTGACCAAGGCGCTCGTCAAGCTTTACGAGGAGAATGCGGCGACGCTGACGCCCGACCCGCTGCACTCGCTCTTCTACGACTCGCATCCGCCGGCGGCGTTGCGCATCGCCCGCCTGGCGCAGCCGGGGCCGTCGACTTGAAGATCGGGGGCACCATCATCGCCGCGCACGGCCGGCAATACCGCGTCGAACTGCCGGACGGAGAAACGCTGCTCTGCTTCACGCGTGGAAAGAAAAGCGAGGTCGCGTGCGGTGATCACGTCACGTTGCAGCGGACCGGCGACCAGGGCGTCATCGATGCGATCGAACCTCGTCACTCCTTGCTTTATCGCTCGAACGCGTTCAAGGAAAAACTGATCGCCGCCAACGTGACGCAGATCGTCGTCGTCGTGGCCACCGAGCCTTCGTATTCCGACGAGTTGGTCACACGCTGCATCGCTGCGGCGGAGAGCCAGGGCCTGCAATTATTGATCGTACTCAACAAGATCGACCTGGCTGATCGTGTGGCTGCGGCGAGAGAAGCGCTTGCCCCGTTTGCGCAGCTCGGCTACCGCATCGTCGAGCTTTCAGCCCGCGCCGGCGCCGAATCACTGCGCCCTTTCCTGATTAGTCAAACAAGCGTATTCGTCGGCCAATCGGGAATGGGCAAATCGACGCTGACGAACGCGCTGATTCCGGAAGCCAATGCACCGACGCGCGAAATATCGGAATGGCTCGATTCGGGCAAGCACACGACGACGCACGCTACGCTCTACCACCTCGACGCCGATTCCGCCCTGATCGACTCGCCCGGCTTGCAGGAATTCGGTCTCGGCCACCTTTCGGCAGGCGAGATCGAACATGCCTTTCTCGAACTGCGGCCGCTGCTCGGGAAGTGCCGCTTTCGCAATTGCCGCCACGACCGGGAACCCGATTGCGCCGTGCGCGCAGCGGTCGAAGCCGGCCAGATCGATCCGCGCCGCTACGCAGCCTTCCGCGCGCTTTGTGCCGAAATCGGCTGACCCCAGGAGAAGTGCACATGGACGACATCGTCATCAACCGCAAGCACGGAAAAACGCTCGCCAAGGCACGCAAATCTGCCGAACACATGGCTGCCGAGTTAAGCGAGGAGTTCGACCTCACCTGCGCCTGGCACGGCAACACCCTGACCTTTGAACGCTTCGGCGTATCCGGGAAGCTCGAGATCGACGAAGACCAGGTCGGCCTGATCGTCAATCTCGGCTTCTTGCTCTCGGCGCTCAAGCCGAGCATCGAACGCGAGGTACACAAGTTTTTCGACGAGAACTTTCCCACCTGAGCACGCCACAGGAGTCCGGCGGCATTTCCAGCACCGGCCTGCGGTGCTATCCTCGCCAATCGATACGAACCAACGTCGATCGGCAGGTTCATGGATATCAAACCAAAGCGCAGAACGCCGGAGCGGATCCTTGAGGCCAGCCTGCGCCTGTTCAACGATTTCGGCGAGCCCAATGTCTCGACGACGGTCATCGCCGACGACCTGAACATCAGCCCGGGCAATCTCTACTACCACTTCCACAACAAGGACGAGATCGTCGAGGCCATCTTCACCGCGTTCGAGCGGGAGATCGAAGGCATCCTCGCCGTCCCGTCGAATCGGCAAGCCGACGTCGAGGACATCTGGTTGTTCCTGCACCTGCTGTTCGAGCAGATCTGGAAATACCGCTTCTTCTACCGCGACCTCAACGACCTGCTGACGCGCAATCGCACGCTCGAGATTCACTTCAAGAAGATCCTGGCGCACAAGATCAGCACCGCAACCCTGCTCTGCGAAAGCCTGGTCGCCGCCGGCTCGATGCGCGCATCGGCAACCGAATTGCGCGCGGTCAGTACCAACATGGCGGTCATCGCGACTTACTGGCTGTCGTTCGAATATGCCCGCGACCCACGCGGAACGACCGAGAACGAGCGGATCGGACGCGGCGTCTATCAGGTGATGGCGATGATTTCGCCGTTCCTGATCAACGAGGCCCGTGCATTGTTGGAGCGACTATCGGTCGCCTACCTGAAGCCCTAGTCGAAGTTAGCGACAACTCACCCACCGGGAGAATGCGCATGAAATGGACGAGGTTTCCCCACCCCGACAAGTCGTTTGCCTACGCCGGCGCCGCGCTCAAGAAGAACTGGGCGCGCCTCCATGCCGGCGATTGCGAACCGTTTCCGGACGACGGCAAGGTGCAGGATGCGTGGCGTAGCTACCACAGCGGTGACTTCGGCAGCGCGGTCGAACTCGGCCTGGCCCGCGGCATGGCGGGCTACGCCGTCGCCAACAAGGCGGCGACGGTCTACGCGGGTTATCTCGAGCAGGATCACGAACGCAAACTCGCCCTGCTGCTCGAAGCGGCGCAGCGTTGCGAGGAACAGCAAAAAGCCATGCCGACGTACGCCAATGCCTGGTATCTGCACGCCTTCGCGCTCGGGCGCTACAGCCAGGGCATTTCCGTGGTCAAGGCGCTCGCCGAGGGACTCGGCGGCAAGATCAAGCACAGCCTGACCCAAGCCATCGCGCTCGAACCCAGGCACGCCGACGCACATATCGCGCTCGGCGCCTACCACGCCGAAGTCATCGACAAGGTCGGCTCGCTGGTCGGCGGCTTGACCTACGGCGCGAAGAAGAACCTTGGCGTGGAGCATTTCGAAACCGCGCTGAAACTCAATCCGGATTCGGCCATCGCGCGCATCGAATACGCCAACGGACTGATGATGATGTTCGGCAACAGCCGCCTCAAGGACGCCGAACGCTACTACCGTGAAGCGGCCAGCAGCCAGCCCGCGGACGCGATGGAATGGCTGGACGTGGAGAGCGCCAAAGCCGAACTCGAAGACTGAGAAACGAGGCGGAGGCCAGAGTAGAGACTATTGTTTCTCGTCACGCGGGTCGATCAGGCTGACGCAGTGCTTCAGGATGGCCGCCTGCTCCTCCGGCGACTTCCCGATCAGATTGCAGTTCTTCACTTCGATCTTCTTGGACGAGGTTTCCGCTTTGCGAACCTCCGGATTGGCCGACGCCGCTTTCTGCTGTACGGGCTGTTCGGCCGCCGCGCCGTCCAACGCCGCGCGCTCGGCGACCGAAGTCATCAGCATACCGATCTGCGCGGAAAGCGACTCAATCTGTTTTTTCATGTCATTGAGTGCCGCATCCAGCGCCGGATCGACCTTTTCGGGCTTCGGTTGCAGAACCAATGCCCTGAGTGCGGCCACTTCCTTTTTCATGGCGGCCATCTCGGCTGTCACTGATTTGGCGCTACGCGAATAGAAGACGCTACTTCCGATGCCAGCGATCACCGCGATACCGAGCAGCACCGACAAGACGATTACCGACAACGCCCCCGACTTCCCTTTTGGCGCCGCCTCGACGATTTCGCTTGTTTCCCCCTCATCTGACATGGCATCTCCTCATTGAAACGGGCAGTCCAGGCTCACTCTGCCACCGCATTCTCAACCGCGCCCGGATCGCTCAAACGGGACCACGGCTCCATCAGTACGAGCAGCAGCAGTTTTTCGAACTCGACTGAGAAACGCTCGACGATCAGCTCAGGATCATCGACCAGTCCCTTGTCGGTGATCAGACCAAACAGGACCTTGCCGTCGTAGGAAAGGATGCTGACCCCGATACCGATGTTGCTTGTCTGCGGCACCCAGAACATCTGCTGCTTGAGCTTGACGCCGGCGAGGTAGCGCGGTGCCTGCGGCCCCGGCACGTTGGTCATCACCGCAGTCGCCTTGCTTGCGACCAGGTCGAGCACCTGCTGTTGGAGAAACTTCGGCGCCATGCCGACCAGCCCGAGCAGGCCGTAAGTCACCTGCGCCTGATAGCCGCACTTCAAAGCCTCCATCCGCGCCTTCGTTGCATAGAGCCGCGCCAGAGGATTCTCGATGCCGACGGGCAATTCGAGCGCAACCAGGCCAAAGTGATTTCCGAGTTCGACCTTGCTCTCGGTCGAACGCAGGTTCACCGGCACCATGGCGCGGATGTCGACACCGGCTGTCGCGTCACCCTTGTCCTGCAAGTAACCGCCCAGTGCGCCGGCGACCGACGACAGCAGAAGGTCGTTGATCGAACAGCCCAGCACTTTGCCGACGGCTTTCACCTCTGGCAACGAAATCGGATCGGACCACGCCACGCGCTTGACCGTCCCCGGCCGCCCCTTGAGACGCGTCTGGCTATCGCTCGGCATCAGCGCCAGCTTGCCGACCTCGTTGGCAATCGCCCGAGCGACACTCGCGTAGTCGAGCAGCGTCCCGGGATCATTGCGCAGACCTTGGTAATGTCCCCAAAGCGTGCCGCCGAGCCGGATCGATGCGAGTGCGAGATCGGTAATCGGCTCGGCGATGACGGACCAGAAAAGGTCGCCATCGTCGTCCTTCTCCCCACTTTCGACTTTCTTCGCGCTGCGTTTCGTGCCATCGGCTGCCCGGGTTCCGGCAGCCGGCGCATCAGGCGCCTCATCGGTCAGCGAATGCAGCACCCGAATCAGGGCAATACCGTCCGCAATCGCGTGATGGACCCGCATGACCACCGCCGAATCGCCCCCCGCCGTTTCGACCAGCTGATATTCCCAACGCGGTCGTGACGGATTCAACGGCTCGCTGGCCATTTCGGCGACGAACTTCTGCAACTCGCGCTTGCCGCCGGGCGCCGGCAGCACGGTACGACGAATATGCGAATCGAGATCGAAGTCATCGTCATCGATCCACCATGCACCGTCAGAATCGAGTTCCGCAATCTGGCGGAAGCGGTTGTAGCGCAGGAGGCGCTTGGCGATCGTGCGCTTGAAACGCTCCGGGTCGACTCGTCCGTCAAAAACCATCACGCCGATGATCTGCATCAGGTTGGCCGGACGGTCCATCCGGAGCCATGCCGTGTCAATACTGGCCATACGCTCGCGCACGCGTTCGCGGGAAGACATCGCCTGTTCTCCGGAGACCAAGACAGGATCGCATCATAGCAACCTCCATCACCGGACAGCTATGGCGATTTCCCTTGCCGGACGATTAAAAATCAGGAAGCGTGCGTTTCAAGCCAGCCCGAAAGATGATTCAAGGAGCTATCCAGCGATGCGATCGTCGATGCCAGCTGACGACGACGCTTTTCCGGCAACAGCGAGCGGCTTTTGTCGCAGAGTATCGGGACGTTCAGGTGGATACCGTGGCGCGCGAAGATCGGGCCAAGAATGTGGCGCCTGCGGTAGAGGTCGCTGCGCGTGTTCTGATAGGCGTGCTCGCACAAACGGCTACGGCTGCTGTAGCTGAAGACGTTGGTGAAGAACATCTCCTCGTCGTCGGGTTTCGGCTCGAACAGGACGACGTCGGCGTTCTTGTATTCAAGGTCGTAGCGCGCCATGCCGGTGCGCATGCGCGAATGGATGATGGCGCGGAAGGTTTGCGACAGCACGACGGGAAGCCCCCCGTCCAC
Source organism: Propionivibrio sp. (assembly GCF_017995515.1). Lineage (GTDB taxonomy): Bacteria > Pseudomonadota > Gammaproteobacteria > Burkholderiales > Rhodocyclaceae > Propionivibrio. The sequence continues at coordinate 18,594 of NZ_JAGOIT010000020.1, read as the reverse complement.
CAGATGTTCCGGCGCCAGCGAGCGGGCATCCGGATGCGCATGCCGGGCCGCCATTGCAGAATCGAAGGGAACGAGCGGATTGATGCAGATGACCAGATCGGCCCCCTCGCGCAAAGCGACCGAGGCATGCAGCGTCTTGATCAGGGCACCATCGACAAAATATCGCCCACCGATATTGACCGGCGGGAACAAACCCGGCAGCGCGGCGCTGGCCTGCACGGCGAGGGAAATCGGAACGTCATCGTAGCCCTTGCTCCCGAAGGCGACCGAAGCCCCCGAATCCAGGTCGGTCGCAACAAGAAACAGCTTGTGCTTCAGTTCGCGAAAATCGTTGCTGCGCCCGTAAGCCGAGAACATTCGCCTCAGCAGTTCATCCACGCCGGCGTTGTCGAAGATGCCGGACGGGAGCGCATAACTCAAGCGCTGCAGGGACTCGAACAGCCCCGTGTGCAGAGGGTCTGAAAAGTAGTTCCTGAAAGACGAGAACAGCAGAAGCGGCACCGACAGGGCGCGCTTCATGTACTCGCCCAAGGCCGGACGCAGCAGCAGTTCGGGGTCGAACATCTCGTCGGTGTCATTCTCGACAAGCATGCGCGCCAGAGACCCGGGATGCATCCCATTGGCAACGGCCGCGGCGACAAAGCCACCGGAACTCACCCCGACGAAATAATCAAAACCGTTGAAGTCCAACCCTTCCAGCGCCTCGGAGAGCGCCGCCATCGCGCCGACTTCGTAGATACCACCCACCGGCCCGCCACCTGCAAGCGCCAATCCGATTTTTGAACGCACAGCAGAAGCGGCCATCATTCATCTCCAATAAACGTAGAGGGGAACAGGCACAACAGCGCGAACACCGACATAAACGCCACTTGCACCGCCTGTTTCTCGCTTCGACAAGAAACAGGCGGTGCGGTTGCGGGAAAACAACAAATCAACAAATCGCCGTGACGAAACTACGGATTCGTACCCGCAATATTCTTCAGCACATCGGCAGGCGTCACTGCGGGAACGACCTTCGGCGCAACGGCCGCCGGTTTGACCGCCGGTTTCGCCGCAGCCTTCTTGACTGCCGGATTCCTGGCTGGTGCCGGCTTGGCGACCGCCTTTTCAGCAGGTTTTGCCGCAGGTTTTGCGGCGGGTTTCGTCGTCGCTTTCGGCGCTGCCTTCGCTTCGGTCAGGCCCTGCACAACGGCCGTCAACTCAACCACGCGCTTGGAGAGCTTGTCGATATCCTTCTTGCTCGGCACGCCAAGGCTACCCAGCGCGCGCGCAACGCGATCCTCGAAGACCTGTTCAAGCCGATCCCACGTCCCCGCAGCCTTGCCGGCAACGACGGCGATCTTCTCGTCCGTCAACTTGCGCGTTCTGGCCTGAATGGTTTCACCCTCTTTGACAAGCGCCTCGAAGACTTTGCCGCCCTCTTCCTGCGCCTTGGCGAACGCGCCCAGCCCGGCCAGCCAGATCTGCTGCGCAGAATCCTTGACGGTCATAGCAAGCTGATTTTCCGTCAGACCCCCTGCCAAAGCCTTCAATTTCTTGCCCATGTCACTCTCCTTGATAGTTGTCTCACACGATAATGGACCAACGCTGTTTCCCTTGCTCCATGACGGCATTGTAGGGAGAATAACTAGAGGGCACACACTAAACATATAGGTATCGCCCTCTAAATCGGTCGTCGAAAAAGAACTTTTTCGGAGAGGCGTGAATGAACTATTTCGTCACTGGCGCCACTGGTTTTATCGGCAAACGTCTCGTCGCCAAACTGCTTTTGCGCCCCGAGAGCACCGTCCATATCCTCGTGCGCACGGTCGAAATCCCGCTCATGGAAGGGTTCCGAGAATACTGGGGCGTTGATGAACAGCGCATCGTACCGATCGTCGGTGACCTGTCCGAAACGAACCTCGGCGTCGCGAAAACCGACATCCGGAAGCTCAAGGGGAAGATCACCCACTTCTTCCATCTCGCCGCGATCTACGATCTGAATGCCAGCGCCGAAGCGCAGCAACACGCCAACGTCGACGGCACGCGCAACACGGTCGGCCTCGCCGAAGCGCTCGCGGTCAAGCATTTTCACCTGGTCAGCTCGATAGCCTCGGCCGGACTGTTCGAGGGGCTCTTCCGCGAAGACATGTTCGAGGAAGCCGAGAACCTGGACAACCCGTACTTCCGTACGAAGCACGATTCGGAGGGCATCGTGCGCAAGGAATGCAAGGTTCCCTGGCGAATCTTCCGGCCCGGCATCGTCGTCGGCGACTCGCGCACCGGCGAGGCGGAAAAGATCGACGGTCCCTACTATTTCTTCAAGCTCATCCAGAAGATGCGCAAGGCACTGCCGAGCTGGATGCCGACCATCGGCATCGAAGGCGGGCGCATCAATGTCGTCCCGGTGGACTTTGTCGTCTCGGCGATGGACTACATCGCACACCTGAAAGGCGAAGACGGCAAGTGCTTCCACCTGACCGACCCGCATCCGATGCGCGTTGGCGACCTGCTCAACAGCTTCGCCCGGGCCGCGCATGCGCCGCAGATGACGATGCGCATCAACGCCGCGCTGTTCGGCTTCATCCCCAGACACATTCGCAAGGCACTGTTTTCCCTGACGCCGATTCGCCGCATCAAGAACGCGATCATGAAGGATCTGGGGCTGCCGGACAGCATCTTCGACTTCATCAACTACCCGACGCGCTTCGATTGCCGCGAAACCTTGCGCGTCCTCAAAGGGACGGACATCGCGGTTCCGCCACTCGACACCTACGCGTGGAAACTTTGGGATTACTGGGAACGCCACCTTGACCCTGATCTTTTCATCGACCGTACACTGCACGGTCAGGTGGCCGGAAAGGTCGTCCTGATTACCGGCGGCTCGTCGGGGATCGGCAAGGCGACCTTGCGCAGGGTCGCCGAGGCCGGCGCCATCGCCGTCACCGTTGCGCGCGATGCGGAGAAGCTGGAAGAAACCCGGCGCGAATTCGAGGCGGCCGGTCTCACCATACATACGCACACCGCCGATATCGCATCCCGGGAGGACTGTGACGCGCTCGTTCAGACGCTGAACGAAACCTACGACGGCGTGGACGTCCTGATCAACAACGCCGGCCGCTCGATCCGGCGCGGCATCGAGAACTCGTTCGATCGCTTCCACGACTTCGAGCGGACGATGGAGCTGAACTACTTCGGCGCCCTGCGCCTGACGATGGGCCTGCTGCCCGGCATGATCAGCAAGCAGCGGGGGCACGTGATCAACATTTCGTCGATCGGCGTGCTGACCAACGCACCGCGCTTCTCCGCCTACGTCGCCTCCAAGGCGGCGATGGAAGCGTGGACGCGCTGCGCCGCATCGGAATTCGCCGACCGCCGCATCGACTTCACGACGATCAACATGCCGCTCGTCAAGACGCCGATGATCTCACCGACCAAGCTCTACGAACAGGTACCGACGCTTACGCCGGAGGAAGCAGCCAATCTGGTCGTCGACGCGATCATTCACAAGCAGGTGCGCATCGCCACGCGCCTGGGCATTTTCGGTGCATTGATTCACTCACTGATGCCCAAGGTCGCCCAGATCATCATGAACACGAGTTTCCGCATGTTCCCGGACTCCGCCGCCGCAAAGAAAGAAGGAGACGCCCTCCAGCCACCATCGGCAGACCAGATTGCCTTTACGCAGATCATGCGCGGGATGTACTTCTAGGCTCCAGCAACGTCGAGACAGCTCTCCGTTTGCGCGGCACAAGCGCAAACGGAGTCCCCATGGTAAGCTGGCCGCTCTAATAAAAACCACGCCTGACCGGATCGTAGCGATCTCGTCCATTTCCGCCCATGAACACCGAAAACACGACTGAAAACCCGGTTCAAAAAGCCCGCACGCTGATCAAGACGCTTCAGGAACAATACGCAGTCTTTCGTGACTACCTGCCGCTGGCGATCGGCATCGACAAGCAGCTACAGGCCCGCCAGTCCGAACTGAACCGAAAAACGATGCGCATCGCGCTCGGCTTGCACACCAATTCGCTGCGCTACCTCAAGAGCATGGAAAAAGCGACGCGCCGCTTCGATCTCGACGGGAATCCGGGCGAAGAAGTCAGCGAAACGCATCGCGCACATGCGGCCGAGGTACTCAAGGAACGCTTCCGCAAGGACGCTGAACGTCGCCGTGCACAAAAACAGGCCGAGCAGCAGGAAAAGGAACGCAACCAGAAATTGAGCCAGCTTGTCGAGAAGTTCGGCAAGCAGCGGTAGAGACAGGAGGCGGTGCGCGCCAGGCCCGCCTTGGCAACGACAGCCTTATCCGCCCGCTTTTACCGGCTCGGCTACCAGTTTGAGCGCGGGGTTGTCGCCGATCACCCAGTCGCCGGTCAAGCGCCATTCCTTCGCTGCATCCTCCAGAACGACGTGCCAGCGCCCTCTTGCAATGCCGGCGATCGCGCCGGAGTACATGCCGCCAGCGCCCGGTTCGACACTGAGCGCAATGATCTGATCGACACCCGCACGGGTCGGGTGGGTCAGGTGCAGAACGAGCTCTTTCGGCAAGACGGCATCACGCGCCGACAACAGCACGCGTACGCGATCAGCCCCGAGCATCAGTTCCGCCTGCAAGCCGCGCCGCGCCGCGACCTGGTCGCGCGCGGTGATCTGGTTGATGGCCAGACCCTGCTTGTAGTAATCGTCGTCGACCAGCCCGTCGTTGCTGATCACCGCCAGATAAACCGTAATCGCAGCGGCGACAATGACAACGAACGGCCCAAGCATGAGCAGCCATGGCGAGCGGTGGCGATACCAGGGTTCGATGGTCGAAGTCAATCTGTCGTTCATCCTGAAAACCTCACCGCAAAGGCGCGAAGGCGCAAAGATCGCAAAGGAAACAACAGGTGGGTCGTACTTGACCATTCACCCTGCGGGTCAAGATGAAAGACAGCTGCTGTTCGCGTAGCGCTTTGATTTTCTTTGCGATCTTTGCGGTGAAGAATTGAGTTTTTCAGGTTCATGGCATGTAGAAGGTTGATTTTTCCTTGACGGCCACGGCGTCGTTACCCAGCGCCCGGATATCGAAGAGGATCTTGCTCGACCCCTTGGGGACAATGCCGTCTTCGACCGACGCGACGACGAGGAAGTTCTTGTTCGACATCGCAGGCACCTCGACCACCCGGTCACTGGCGATCTCGATGCCGTCGACACCGCTGACGCCGACCGAATAGCGATGCGCCACCTCGTCGGTATTCATCACGTGCATCATGAAGACGTTTTCGATGCGCCCATCGTCGGCCTCGCGATACAGCGTGGACCGGTCGCGCAGCAGATCGACACGCAACGGCACGCGGGTGCTCAGGCTCCAGGCGGTGGCCGCGATGATCGCGACGAGGACCGAACCGTAGAGCAGCGTACGCGGACGCATCAGATGCCCGAGAATGTCACGCGACGTGTAGTGCTTGGCCAGCGCGTTCTCGGTCGAGTAGCGCACCAATCCCCGCGGACTGCCGACCTTGTCCATCACGGCATCACACGCATCGATACAGGCAGCGCAGGCAATGCACTCGTACTGCAAGCCGTTGCGGATGTCGATGCCGGTCGGACAGACCTGCACGCAGATCCCGCAATCCACGCAGTCACCGAGCGCGGTGGCTTTCGGATCGCTCTTCTTGCGCGCGCCGCGCGGTTCGCCGCGCTCGGCGTCGTAGGTGATGATCAGCGTATCCGGATCGAACATTACGCCCTGGAAGCGTGCGTAAGGGCACATGTACTTGCACACCTGCTCACGCATGAAACCGGCCATCAGGTAGAGAAAGCCGGCGTAGAACAGCATCCAGAACGTCTCCCAAGGCCCGAGCTTCAGGTTCATCAGCGAGGCGCCCAGTTCCCGGATCGGAGAAAAGTAGCCGACGAAGGTGAAGCCCGTCCACAGTGCGACCGCGATCCAGAGGAAATGCTTGATGAACTTGAGGCGGAACTTGCGCGCGCTCATCGGTTGGGCGTCGAGTTTCATGCGTGCGGGTCGGTCACCTTCGACCTTGCGCTCGATCCACATCAGGATCTCGGTATAAACCGTCTGCGGACAGGCATAGCCGCAGAAAAGGCGCCCGCCGATGGCTGTCGCAAGAAACAAGGCGTAGGCGGAAATGACCAGCAGAACGGCGAGATAGATCGCATCCTGCGGCCAGAAGACCATGCCGAGGACGTAGAACTTGCGTTCGACCAGGTGAAACAGCACGGCCTGCCGCCCGCCCCAGTCGATCCAGCACAGGCCGTAGAAAAGCGCCTGCGTGACGAACACCATGATCCAGCGCCAGTTGTCGAACACACCGCGGACGCTCTTTGCGTAGATTGTCCTGTGTTTCTCGTACAAACCGCTCGTATCGACGACGATCGGCTTCACCGCATTCTTGTCAGCCATACATGCCACCACGCCAAGTCATTTCAGAATTACACGTTACTCTAATATTCCAATGAGAAGCCGCCCCGGGGGAAAGCGCAGAAATATGATTCTTAAATTTCGGGATGAACCGGACTCGTCCGCCCATCCGCAAAAAAATCGGGGACAACCTTGATTGTCCCCGACTGACCAGCCGCACTCAACTACTTTGCACCACCTGAACTCAGGTTCAGCACATAAGCCGACAACAGGTGAATCTTTGCATCGCCGAGGAACTCTTTCCAGGCCGGCATCTGGTTTTGACGTCCGCCAACGACCGTTTCGGCGATCCTGGCTTCCGAACTGCCATAGAGCCAGGTCTTGTCCGTCAGGTTCGGCGCTCCCAAAGCCTGCATGCCCTTGCCGTCCTGGCCGTGGCAGGCAAAACAGACCGTCTCGAACTTTGCTTTGCCCTTCGCCGCGAGATCGCCGTTATGCGACAGGCCCGACAATGAACGCACGTAGTTGGCCACTTCCTTCGCGCCGGCCTCGCCGCCGATCGCCTCGGGATTGCCGCCATAAGGCGGCATCACGCCCATGCGGCCATTGCTGACCGTCTCGACGATCTGCTCGGGCTCACCGCCCCACTGCCAATCCTTGTCCGTCAGGTTGGGGAAGCCCTTGTCGCGCGAGCCTTGACCCGTCACGCCGTGGCACTGGATGCAGTAGGTCTGGAACAGACGACCGGCCATCTCCATGGCCTCCTTGTCCGCCGCCACCGCCTTCAGATCCATCTTCTGGAACTTCTCGAACAGCGGCTTGACCTGCGCATCCACCGCCGCGACTTCCTTCGTATGTTCGCCGACCGACGTCCAGCCAAAGATACCCGGGATGCGTCCGAGGGCGGGGTAGAGGGCGACATAGATCAGCGCGAAGATGACCGTGCCGTAGAACAGCCACATCCACCAGCGCGGCAGCGGGTTGTTGTATTCCTCAAGTGTTTCGTCCCAGCGATGCCCGGTGGTGTCGGTCGTCTGCTTGCTGCCGGGATGGTGGATGCTCTGCGACCAGAGGAACACGCCGCAGGCAATGACGCTGATCAGGACGATCAGGATGACGTACCAGTTCCAGAACTCATTAACAAAATCGCTCATGATTTTTTCCTTTGTTCATCGCGGGAAGAAAGGCCGAGTTCGAACCGGTCGGCTTCCGCATCCGCGAACGGCAAATTGGCGGCTTGCTCAAAGCGTTGCTTGTTGCTTTTCACGCCGTACGCCCACCAGACGACACCCAAGAAGGTCAGCAGCGAGACGACTGTCACGATGGATCGCAGATCGTTGATGTCCATGGCTTACCTGGCGCCTTTCATCTCGACGCCCATACCCTGGAGGTAGGCAATCAGCACGTCGAGCTCGGTCTTGCCTTCAAGCTCCTTGCCGGCGCCGGCGATTTCTTCATCGGTATAGGGCACGCCGACCTTGCGCAGAGCGCTCATCCTGGCACCGATGCTTGCTGCGTCCGCCGGATTGCTGGCGAGCCAGCCGAAGGCCGGCATGTTGGACTCGGGCACGACGTCGCGCGGATTGATCAGGTGCGCGCGATGCCACTCGTCCGAATAACGGCCGCCAACGCGCGCCAGATCCGGCCCCGTGCGCTTCGAACCCCACTGGAAAGGATGGTCGTAGACGAATTCGCCGGCCACCGAGTAGTGACCGTAGCGCTCGGTCTCGGCGCGGAACGGGCGAATCATCTGCGAGTGACAGAGGAAGCAGCCCTCGCGGATGTAGATGTCGCGTCCGGCGAGCCGCGTCGCACTGTAGGGCTTCAGGCCATCCACGGGCGTTGTCGTCGATTTCTGGAAGAACAGCGGAACGATTTCCAGCAGACCGCCGACACTGACCACCAGAATGGTCAGAATGATCAGCAGGCCGACATTGCGCTCAATCGAGTCGTGCGTCAGTTTCATCTTGATATCTCCCTTAGGCGTGCTGACCGGAGACGGACAGCACCGGCGCGTCTTCGGTCGTACCGCCGGCCATTGTCTTGAACATGTTGTAGGCCATGATCAGCATCCCCGAGAGGAAGAGCAAGCCACCCATCAATCGGATACCCCAGAACGGATACGAGACCTTGACCGACTCGACGAAGCTGTAAGCCAGCGTGCCATCGACGTTCACCTGCCGCCACATCAGTCCCTGCATGACGCCGGCGATCCACATCGAGGCGATGTAGAGCACGATGCCGACGGTCGACACCCAGAAGTGAACGGTGATCAGCTTGACGCTGTGCATCTCCGCCTTGCCGAACAGGCGCGGCAGCAGGTAGTAGATCGAGCCGATAGAGACCATGGCGACCCAGCCCAGCGCTCCCGAATGCACGTGTCCGATCGTCCAGTCGGTGTAGTGCGACAAGGCGTTGACCGTCTTGATCGACATCATCGGACCTTCGAAGGTTGACATGCCGTAGAACGACAGCGAGGTGATCAGGAACTTGAGGATCGGATCGTCGCGCAGCTTATGCCAGGCACCGGAGAGCGTCATGATGCCGTTGATCATGCCGCCCCACGATGGCGCCAGCAGGATCAGCGAAAAGATCATGCCGACCGACTGCGTCCAGTCCGGCAGCGCCGTGTAGTGCAAATGGTGCGGGCCCGCCCACATGTAGGTGAAGATCAGCGCCCAGAAGTGCACCACCGAGAGACGGTAGGAATACACCGGACGATCGGCCTGCTTCGGCACGAAGTAGTACATCATCCCGAGGAAGCCGGCGGTCAGGAAAAAACCCACGGCGTTGTGACCGTACCACCACTGGACCATCGCGTCCTGTACACCGGCGTAGGCCGAGTATGACTTGAGCAAGGACACCGGAATCGCCGCGCTATTGACGATATGCAGCAGCGCCACCGCCAGGATGAAGCCGCCGTAGAACCAGTTGGCGACGTAGATGTGCGTCACCTTGCGCTTCCAGATGGTGCCGAAGAAGACGACGGCGTAGGCCACCCAGACGAGCGCGATCAGGATGTCGATCGGCCATTCGAGTTCGGCGTATTCCTTGCCTTGCGTAAAACCGAGCGGCAGGGTGATCGCCGCCAGGACGATGACCAGTTGCCAGCCCCAGAAAACGAAAGCGGCGAGCGCGTCGGAAAACAGTCGGGTATGGCAGGTTCGCTGGACGACGTAGAACGACGTTCCCATCAACGCGCAGCCGCCGAAGGCGAAGATCACCGCGTTGGTGTGCAACGGGCGCAGGCGACCGAAGTGCAGGAAGCCGAGATTCAATTCCGGCCAGACCAGTTGCGCGGCGATGATCACACCGACCAGCATGCCGACGATGCCCCATATGACGGACATCACGGTGAACTGTCGCACCACCCTGTAGTTATATTTCGACTGAGTTTCCGACATGGACCCACCTCATGGTTAGAAGAATAAAACGCTATTTTGCCGCCCCAAATACCCACACCAACAGGATAGGCATTATCAGATAGTATTCAAAGAGCAAGCAAGCAAATTTGATCTACATCAAATCAACGGCGCACAATATCAAAAATCAATCGCCGGCGGAAGCGAGCGCCGGCCCCAACAAGCCCTCAAACACTTCCGTCGCCAGCCTTTGGCCCCGGTGGCTTCGTCGCCTCGCCGTCATCCTCCGGCGCCTTGTCGTTGTCCATCAACACCCGGTAGGCCGGACCTTCCAGATCGTCGAACTGCCCGTTGCGCAGCGACCACCAGAAGACGAGCCCGATCAGGAAGACCAGCACGACGGAAACCGGAATCAACAGGTAAAGACTTTCCATACGCAATCAGCGCTCCGAAGACGCCTGCAACCGCAGCGAGTTGAGCACGACCAGCAGCGAACTGCCGGACATGCCGATCCCGGCCATCCACGGGGTAACCAGGCCGATCATCGCCAGCGGCAAGGCAACAAAGTTATAGTTGAAGGACCAGACGAGGTTCTGGCGAATGACGCGCAGCGATCGGCGTGCCACGAAGTAGCCACGCCGCAGATGATCGAGATTCTCCGAAAGGAGGATCAGATCGGCCTGTGTGCGCGCCAGCTGCGAACCGCCGCCCATGGCGACCGACACCTGCGCCTGCGCCAGCACCGGCGCATCATTGACGCCGTCACCGACCATGGCAACGACGCCGCCCGCGGCCTGAATCCGCCGCACGAAGTCGTGCTTGCCTTGCGGCGACATGCCGGCCTCGACCGTTTCGATCGCCAGCGCCTGCGCCACCCGTCGCGCCGCCGGCAGCGCATCGCCGGTGAGCAGCACCACATGGCGCCCAGCCTTGTGCAGCGCAGCCACCAAACTAGCTGCCTCATCGCGAATCTGGTCGGCAAGGCTGAAAAACGCCAGCCAGCCGCTCTCGTCGCCGAGCGCGATCACCGTGTCACCGCCCTCGGCAAAGGACCTTGCGGCAATCGGCAGCGGCACACCGTGCAGCGCCGCGACGTACTCCGGGCGCCCGACGCGATAGCGGCGCGCATTGTATACAGCACTCATCCCGCTCCCCGGTTCGTTCTCGACCGCGCCAAGGTCAAATCGACCGCTACGCTCGCAGGCTCCGCGCAGCGCAGCGGCAATGGGATGCTCCGAGGTTTGCTCAATGGCCGCAGCCAGCGCCAGACACTGATCGCGGTCAATCTCGCCGAGCGGCAACACGTCGAGCAGCCGCATCCGGCCGGTCGTCAGCGTTCCGGTCTTATCGAAGACAAAATGCGTCGCGCGCGAAAGCGTTTCGATGGCGTGACTGCGTGTAACCAGTAGCCCGGCGCGCGCCATTGCGCCACTGGCGACGGTAAGCGCCACCGGCGTCGCCAGCGAAAGAGCGCACGGGCAGGTGACAACGAGCACCGACACCGTGATCCAGAGGGCTTTGGCCGGATCGACGAAGTACCAGATGACGGCGACGACGGCAGCGATGAAGAGCAAGGCCATAAGGAAGCGGCTGGCGATGCGATCCGCCGTCTCGACGATCCGGGGTTTCTCCATGGCGGCGCGCTCCATCAGGCGGACGATTGCGGACAGCCGTGTCGCCTCGCCGACCTGTTCGACCTGGACGAAGATCGGGCTTTCAATATTGACCGCACCGCCGATCACCGGCGCGCCAGGCGACTTGGGCACGGGCAAGCTCTCGCCGGTGAGCAGGGACTCGTTCGCCGAACTGGCACCTTCGACGACACACCCATCGGCGGGGATGGTTTCGCCCGGTTTGACGAGCACGACGTCGCCCGGCTGTAGTTCGGCTGCAATCACCTGCTCTCCGGCGAGATCACCAGGAAAGCCGCCGATGCGTGTGGCGAACGCCGGCATCAGTTTCGCCAGCGCCTCGGTCACACTGACTGCCCGCTGGCGGGCGGTCATTTCCACAAAACGCCCGCCGAGCAGGAAGAAGACGAACATCGTGACCGAATCGAAGTAGACCTCACCCGACGCCGTCAGCGTCGCCCACACGCTCGCCGTGAAAGCGGCGCCGACGCCGATGGCGACCGGCACGTCCATCCCCACCCGGTGCAGGCGGAAGTCACGCAACGCCCCGCGAAAGAACGGCAGCGCCGAGTAGAAGACGACCGGCAGGGTGAGCACCAGACTCGCCCAGCGCAACAGCAACGCAACATCCGGCGTCATGTCGCCGTCGCCGGCCACGTAGGCGGGAATGGCGTACATCATCACCTGCATCATGCCGAAGCCGGCGACGAAGACCCGCCAGAGTGCCCCGCTGCGCTCCTTCCTGGCCACCTCCTCGTTCTTCGCCGCATCGTAGGGGTGCGCGTTGTAGCCGATGGCGACGATCGCCGCGAGGATGTCGGATAACTGGATACGCCGCCCGTCCCAGCGCACGCGCGCGCGCCGCGTGGCGAAATTGATCTCGACGCCGGTCACGCCGGGCAGCTGCGCGACGTGACGCTCGTTCAGCCAGATGCACGCCGCGCAGGTGATGCCTTCGATGATCAAGGACGCTTCACGCTCGTGCTCGCCCAGCGTGCGCACGAAACTCTTCTGGAAATCCGCGTGATCGTAGAGTTTCAACCCGTCGAGGATCGCCGGCACCGCCTCGCGCGCCGTCTCGGGCAAGGCATCGCGGTTACGGTAGTAGTCGGCCAGACCGTTGTCGACGATCGCCTTCGCAACGGCGTGGCAGCCGATGCAACACATGGCGCGGGACTGCGCATCGATGACCACCGGGAAGTCGACGCCGGGCGGGATGATCTGCCCGCAGTGATAACAACGCTCGTGAGTCATCCCCTCAGTCTCATTCTTCTGTAGTTATTGGCATTCGTCTGGCCGGCGCAGCTCAGACGCGGAAAAGTATATGCCAGTTCCCTGAATGCCGGATTCTGCCCGCGGCACGGCGGTCGGGCGATCACGGAACAGTCCATCCGCCGCGCATTGGGCAAGGGTAAGCCGTTATAATTCAGGCTTTTCGCCCTCGCTTCGCACCTTTCTCCTGATGCTTGTCTATCGCGGCTTTTCCCACGTTTCGCCCGGCGCTACCGTGCTGACCATCGGCAATTTCGATGGTATCCACCTGGGCCACCGTGCGCTGCTCAAGCGATTGACCGACGCCGCCAAGGCCGAGAATCTGCTGCCGACCGCCATCACTTTCGAGCCGCACCCGCGCGAATACTTCGCCCCCGACTCGGCGCCGGCGCGCCTGTCCACCCTGCGCGAAAAGCTCGAGATGATCGCCGACGAAGGCGTCGAGGCGGCCTACGTCGGGCACTTCAACGCCCGCTTCGCCGCGCTTTCGGCCGAGGACTTCATCGAACGGATACTGGTCGGCTGCCTGCGCGTCAAGCACCTGATCATCGGCGACGACTTCCGCTTCGGTGCCGGCCGCCGCGGCGACTTCGCGATGCTCCGGCAAGGCGGCGAGCACTTCGGTTTCCGTGTCGATGCGATGGGCAGTGTCATGCTCAACGGCGAACGCGCCTCAAGTTCCGCCGTACGCAATGCGCTTGCCGCCGGACGCATGGAGCACGCCGCGCGCCTGCTCGGACGTTCGTACTCGATCGACGGCCGTGTCGTCCACGGCGAGAAAATGGGCCGACAGCTCGGCTTCGCCACCGCCAACATCCGCATCAAGCACGACAGACCGCCGCTCACCGGCGTCTTTGCCGTCGAAGTTCACGGCCTGCCCGACGGCCCGCATCGCGGCGTCGCCAACCTCGGCATCCGGCCGAGCGCCAACCAGGTGGCACGCCCGCTCCTTGAAGTCCACCTGTTCGACTTCGCGCGCGACATCTACGGCGCCCACCTCAACGTACGTTTCGTCCACAAGATCCGCGACGAAGCGCGTTTTCCGAACCTTGAGGCGTTGAAAGCGCAGATCATGCGGGATGCGGACGAGGCCGGACAATTCTTCACCGCAAAGGCGCAAAGGCGCAAAGGGCGCGAAGAACGTGGCGACTAGAGAGCTCCTGAACGACATCAGCCATCGGATTGTCGGTGCTGGCATCGAAGTACATCGACAGATCGGCCCCGGCTTGCTTGAAGGGATCTATGTCGAATGCCTGGCCGCCGAATTGGCCCAGAGCGGATTGGCGATCGAACGTGAAGTCGCCGTCCCGATTCGTTACAAGGGCAAAGAGCTCGCAAAACCTTTGCGCCTTGATTTGCTTGTAGAAAACTGCCTGATCGTTGAGGCAAAATCGGTCGATACGCTTTTGCCGGTGCATGCGGCGCAAGTTCTGACCTACCTGAGACTGACCGGGCTCAAGCTCGGCCTGCTACTGAATTTCAATGTTGATGTTATGCGTCAAGGAGTCAAACGGATCGTCAATGGTCTATGACCTTCGCGACCTTTGCGCCTTTGCGCCTTTGCGGTGAAAGAAAATGGCTGACTACAAAAGCACGCTGAACCTGACCGATACGCCGTTCCCGATGCGCGGCGACCTTGCCAAGCGCGAACCGAAATGGGTCGCCGACTGGCAGGAGAAGAAGCTCTACCAACAGATCCGCGAAGCCTGCAAGGGCCGCCCGCGCTTCGTCCTGCATGACGGCCCGCCCTACGCCAACGGCGACATCCACATCGGCCACGCGGTGAACAAGATCCTCAAGGACATCATCGTCCGCTCGAAGACGCTCGCCGGTTTCGATGCGCCCTACGTACCCGGCTGGGACTGCCACGGCCTGCCGATCGAGCACCAGATCGAAAAACTGCACGGCAAGCACATCCCCGGCGACAAGGTGCGCGAGCTCTGCCGCGCCTTCGCCAACGAACAGGTCGAACGGCAGAAGAAGGACTTCATCCGCCTCGGCGTCCTTGGCGAGTGGGACAACCCCTACCTGACGCTGGCTTTCAAGACCGAGGCCGACGAGATCCGTGCGTTGAGCCGCATTCTGGACAAGGGTTACCTCTACCAGGGACTGAAGCCCGTCAACTGGTGCATGGACTGCGGTTCCGCGCTGGCCGAAGCCGAAGTCGAGTACGAGGACAAGACGTCGCTGGCTATCGACGTTGCCTTCGAAGTTCATCCGAATCACGCGGAGAAGGTCGCCAAGGCCTTCGGCCTGACGCATCTTCGCGCGCCTGCATTTGCCGTCATCTGGACGACCACCCCGTGGACGCTCCCGGCCAACGAGGCTGTCAGCGCGCATCCTGAGTTCAGCTACGATCTGATCAAGACGCCGAAGGGTTCCCTGATCCTCGTCCACGAACTGGCCGACGCCTGTCTCAAACGCTATGGCTTTGCCGACGGGGAGACGGCCGTAATCGGCTCCGCCAAGGGCTGCGATCTGGAACACGTGCTGCTCAAACATCCGTTCCAGGATCGCGACGTCACCATCATCTGTGGCACGCATGTCACGCTTGAGGCCGGTACCGGACTTGTACACACCGCGCCGGCACATGGCGCGGACGACTATATGATCGGCAAGGTCTATGGCCTGCCGGTCAACAATCCGGTCGGTGACGACGGCAAGTTCCTAGCCAACACCCCTGCCATGTCGGTCTCTCCGCTCGCAGGAAAAAGCGTCTGGGAAGCCAATCCGCTCGTACTGCAGGAACTCGAAGCCAAGAGCCGCCTGCTGAAAGCCGAGAAGATCACGCACAGCTACCCGCATTGCTGGCGGCACAAGACCCCGATCATCTTCCGCGCGACGACGCAGTGGTTCATCGGCATGGACCACAAGGACAAGGAAGACGCCGCGACGCTGCGCCGCATTGCCGAACTCGCCGTCGACGAGACGCAGTTCTTCCCAGCCTGGGGCCGCGCCCGCCTGGAAGCGATGATGAAGACGCGCCCCGACTGGTGCGTTTCGCGCCAGCGCAACTGGGGCGTACCGATCCCGTTCTTCCTGCACAAGGAAACCGGCGCATTGCATCCGCGCACTGCGGAACTCATCGAGCAGGTCGCCCTGCGCGTCGAGAAGGCCGGCATTGATGCTTGGTTCTCGCTCGACCCGAAGGAACTGCTCGGTGATGAAGCCGACCAGTACCGCAAGATGAAGGACACGCTCGACGTCTGGTTCGACTCCGGCGTCACCCACCTCTCGGTGATGCGCGGTTCACACAAGGAACAATGCACCTTCCCGGCCGACCTCTACCTCGAAGGCTCCGACCAGCATCGCGGCTGGTTCCAGTCGTCGCTGCTGACCGGCTGTGCCATAGACGGCCGCGCCCCGTACAAGGCGCTGCTGACGCACGGCTTCGTCGTCGACGGCAAGGGCCGCAAGATGTCCAAGTCGATGGGCAACGTCATCGCCCCGCAGAAGGTCTCCGACACGCTCGGCGCCGACATCCTGCGCCTGTGGGCTGCCGCTACCGACTACTCCGGCGAACTGTCGATCTCCGACGAAATCCTCAAGCGCGTCGTCGAAGCCTACCGCCGCATCCGTAACACGCTGCGCTTCCTGCTCGCCAACACGTCCGACTTCGACGCGACGAAGGACATGCTGCCGTTCGACCAGTGGCTGGAAATCGACCGCTACGCGCTGGCCATGACGCGCCAGTTGCAAGGCCAATGCGAAGAGGACTACGGCAAGTACGAGTTCCACCGCGTCGTTCAATCGCTGCAGACCTTCTGTTCGGAAGACCTCGGCGGCTTCTACCTCGACATCCTCAAGGATCGCCTGTACACCACGGCGGCCACGTCGAATGCCCGCCGCTCGGCGCAAAGCGCGCTGTGGCACATCACGCAGACGCTCGTCAAACTGATGGCGCCGATCCTTTCGTTTACAGCGGAAGAAGTCTGGCAAGTGTTTGGCAGCACTGGCACGTCGATCATGCTGGAAACCTGGCAGGCGCTGCCGACAGCCGCGGACGAAGCGCCGCTGCTCGACAAGTGGAACAAGATTCGCGGCTACCGCGCCGACGTCATGCGCGCGCTCGAAGAAGTGCGCTCTGCCGGACAGATCGGCTCCTCGCTGCAAGCCGAAGTGCGCATCCACACCGACGGCGAAAAGTACGAGATCCTGTCCTCGCTCGGCGACGACCTGCGCTTCGTCTTCATCTGCTCAAAGACCACGCTGACCCGCGCCGCAGAGGAAAAGCTCGAATGCGCCGCGCTGGAACACGCCAAGTGCGAACGCTGCTGGCATGTTCGCGAAGACGTCGGCGCGAACGCCGAGCATCCGGAAATCTGCGGCCGCTGCGTCAGCAATCTGCACGGCGAGGGCGAGCCACGTGCCTGCGCGTAACATCAAGCCCTGGTTGATGCTGGCCGGGCTGATCACCCTCTTCGACCAGATCAGCAAGTGGATCGTGCTCGGGACGATGCAGCCGGGCGAGTCGCGTTACGTCGCGCCGTTCTGGAACTGGGTGCTCACCTTCAACCCCGGCGCGGCGTTCAGCTTCCTCTCCGACGCCGGCGGCTGGCAGCGCTGGTTCTTCACCGCGCTGGCGCTCGGCGTCTCCGGCTGGATCGTCACCCTGCTGCGCAAGCACAGCAGCGAGTTCCGCCTCTCGCTCGCGCTCACCCTGGTGCTCGGCGGCGCGCTCGGCAACGTCGTCGACCGCATCCGCTTCGGCGCCGTCGTCGACTTCGTCCAGTGGCACGTCGCCGGCTTCTACTGGCCGGCGTTCAACCTCGCCGATTCGGCGATCACCCTCGGCGCCATCCTGCTGGTGTGGGATCAACTGGTCACGAAACCTTCGCATCGCTAAGCGGTCGATTCCCACTCTCGCGCCTCGCGGCGCCCCTATCGACACATCGACCGACCTGCACGGAACCTCAATGCAAATCATCCTGGCCAACCCGCGCGGCTTCTGCGCCGGCGTCGAACGCGCCATCGCCATCGTCGAACGCGCCATCGAGATATTCGGCGCGCCGATCTACGTTCGTCATGAGGTGGTGCATAACAAATTCGTCTGCGACGACCTGCGCGCCAAGGGCGCCGTGTTTGTCGACGACCTCGTTGACGTCCCGACCGGCGGAACGGTCATCTTCAGCGCCCACGGCGTCTCGAAAGCCGTCCGCGAAGAGGCCGAGTCGCGCGGCCTCAAAGTTTTCGACGCCACCTGCCCGCTGGTCACCAAAGTTCATCTCCAGGTCGCCCGCATGCGCAAGGAAGGCCGCGAAGTGATCATGATCGGCCACAAGGGGCACCCGGAGGTTGAGGGGACGATGGGGCAGAGTCCGGACGGGATGTATCTCGTTGAAACGCTAACCGATGTTGCGCACCTCAGCGTAACCAACCCGTCCAGGCTTTCCTACGTCACACAGACAACCTTATCCGTTGATGACGCAGACCGGATCGTCTCAGCCCTGAAGGATCGATATCCGGAGATTACGGGGCCAAAGCGTGACGACATTTGTTACGCAACGCAAAACCGGCAGGATGCAGCGAAAGAACTCGCCACTGAAGCCGACGTCGTACTTGTGGTCGGAAGTCAATCAAGCTCGAACTCCAGGCGGCTACGCGAAGTCGCCGCAAACAGCGGGGCAAAAGCGTACTTGATCGACAACGCAGAGCAGATCGATCATTCCTGGCTGAAAGACGCTAAGCGTGTTGGACTAACGGCCGGCGCCTCTGCGCCGGAGATCCTCGTTACGAGTGCAGTGAGCCGCTTGCGCGAAGAGTACGCCGGAGCAGTTATCAACCAGCCAGGTATCGAAGAAAACGTCACCTTCGCACTACCGAAGGAATTGCAGAACGAGCTCTGAGGCATGGGACGGCGGCCGCATCCGACATCCCGTTCAGATCGGCCGACAAGACAACAAACGCCCCACCCAACGAATCGAACGATTCATGGACCAGCCATAAGTCGCCCATCGGCGATGGGCACGAAGAGCGCCGCAAC
>NZ_JAGOIT010000079.1:6944-16233 GCF_017995515.1 Propionivibrio sp. | reverse complement strand
GCGCCAGCGTCGCACCGCTGCTTGATGTGCCGTGGATACTGGAGGTGGATACGACCATCAAGCCGCTCTACGGCCATCAGGAAGGCGCGGTGATCGGCTACAACCCAAGAAAACCGGGACGCCCGTCCCATGCCTGCCACCCCTACCTCATGGCCAGCCTGCGTCAGGTACTGGGCGTCGAGGTCAGCCCTGGCAGCGAACATGTCGCCAAGCACGCCCATCGCCAAGGACGCAATAACCGAAGGGCATTGCGCCGATTCAAGCCGCGTGCGCAACGCTTGGCGTTGCACACCCTACCGGGCTTTGATCGCTTCGACATCGAGAAGAATCCGAACGAGCCGAACCGCTTCGGCTGGGTCGTCGAGATCGACCCCTACGATCGGAAATCGACGCCGATCAAGCGCGCCACGCTGGGCCGCTTCAAACACGAAGCCGCGACCTGCGTCGTCGCCCCGGACGGCCGTGTCGTGGTCTACTCGGGTGACGACGAGGCCTTCGAATACATCTACCGCTTTGTCACCACGAAGAAGTTCGTGCCGAACAACCCGGCCGCCAATCGCGACCTGCTCGACGACGGCGTCCTGTCCGTCGCCAAGTTCGACGACCAGGGCACGCTGCGCTGGCTGCCGCTGGTCTTCGGCCAAGGCCCGCTGACGTCCGCCAACGGCTTCAACAGCCAGGCCGACGTGCTGATCGACACGCGCCGCGCCGGGCGTTGCACACGGCCGATGGGTTCCGCTGGGAAGTGCTGCTGCTCGCCGGCGATCCCGCCAAGCCGGAGCACGGCGCCAAGTACCACCCGGACACGCAGAAGGTCGGCAATTGGCTGGCGGCACCGGACAACTGCACCTTCGATAATCGGGGACGCCTGTGGATCACGACCGACCAGGGATCGTCGCAGCGCACGACGGGCATCCCGGATGGCGTCTATGCCTGCGACGTGAATGGCGCCGGGCGTGGCCTGACCAAGTTCTTCTACGCGGTTCCGAAGGATGCCGAAATGTGCGGTCCGGCCTTCACGCCGGACAACAAGACCTTGTTCGTTGCCGTCCAGCACCCCGGTGAGTACAAGGACTCGACTTTCGACAACCCCTCGACGCGTTGGCCGGACTTCGACGCCGTCCGCCGGGTGCCGCCGCGTCCGTCGATTGTCGCCATCACGCGCGAAGATGGCGGCGTGATCGGCGGCTGAGTCTCATCGCTTTAAAGGCAGGTGGCGCTCGATCAGCGCCGCCGCTTCCTCTGCACCGCGCGCCACCGGTAACGGCGGGCGGGCTTGCCGCCACAGCGTATCGAGCAAGCCGGGCAGTTCGCCCGACGCGAGTTCGGTTTCGTTGACTTCGCGGCAGCGGGCGTTCTCCTGCAACCACTCGATCAGGCAATCCTGCTCGGGCCAGTTGTCACGGCGCAGGTAGAGGACTGCCGTGCCGTTGCACGCCGCCTCAACGAAGGTGCCGTAGCCGGGCTTGGTGAGAACGAGGTCAACGCTGCGCAAGAGATCGGGGAAGGTGATTCCGAGCGGCTCGGTCGCCGCCATGTCCTTGCGGCGGATCGGCCAGCTTTCGGGAATCAGCCAGTGCCATCCGGGAGTCTGCGGCCACTGCTCCGCGCCCAGACTCTTGTCGAAGCCGCCGAATGCGACCAGTGCCAGATTGGTTTCGGGCGCGACGCCAAGCCGTTCGCGCAATTCGGCGCGGCGATCCTGCCCTGCGGCCGCAACTGGGGCAACGGTCTGCCGGCGCGGAAATTCCGTCATCGGCATCGCCGGTTTCAGGCGCAGGAAAGCTTCGGCGCTGCGGTAAGCATCGAGCATCTGCCGATGGATCCCCAGCGCCCAGCGCTCGTGTCCGAAGTAGTGGGCAAATAGATCGGCCCAGTTGAGCGAACACATCGAGAGCGAAGGAATGCCGGACTGTGCGGCACCGGCCAACGGCAGGTAGGCGACGTCCGTCAAGACGAGGTCGGCCCCCAGCGCGGCGAGCTGCCCAGCTTCTTCCGCGACGCGCTGCGCCCAGTTCGCGTGCTGCGTGCGGTAGGCCGCTGCGGTCGCCGCAAAGTCGATGCGCACGGCGTCGAGCATGACGTAGCCGAAGTCGCTACGCACGGCGATGTGCGTGAAGTCACTGCAGATGCGCGCACGCAGCTTCTCGATCGGCACGCCGCTGCGGATCGTCAGGCGAAGGTCAGGACGGCGGCGCGTCAGTTCATTCAGGATCGGCGCGACCTGCGCCAGATGACCGAGGCCGTGCGAGGAGATGTCGACGAAGAGGTGTGACATCGCAGGTTCAGACAAAGCGCGCCAGCAACGCACCCGGCAACTCGACCGGCAGCGGCATCCATACGCGGTGGCCGTTGCCCGGCGCGACGTCGATCGACGCACCTTCGGCGTTCTCCATGCGCTCCAGCGTGATCTCGAAATTGCCGGAGGGATGGATGACTTCGATGCGGTCGCCGACGGCAAAGCGATTCTTGACCTCGATTTCCGCCATCCCGCGCGCCGCGTCCCAGCCGATGACGTCGCCGACGTAGAGGCTGCGGCCGGACTCGGAATGGCCGCGCAGGTAGTTCTGCATTTCGTGTTCATGATGGCGCTGGTAGAAGCCGTCGGTATAGCCGCGATTGGCCAGGCCTTCGAGTTCGCCCAGGAGCTTCGGGTCGAGCGGCCGGCCGGCGACGGCGTCGTCGATCGCCTGGCGGTAGACCTGCGCCGTGCGCGCGACGTAGTACGGCGACTTGGTGCGGCCTTCGATCTTCAGCGAGTCGACGCCAATCTCGACCAGGCGCTGCACATGCTCGATGGCGCGCAAGTCCCTGGAATTCATGATGTAGGTGCCGTGCTCGTCTTCCTCGATCGGCATCAGTTCGCCCGGACGCTCCTGCTCCTCGAGCAGCCAGACCTTGCCGGCGGGGTTGCTTGTATGTGCATTAAACTGTACGTCTCCGGCAGCGTTTTCCGTGCCGGGCTTGACCTTGTAGTCCCAGCGGCACGAGTTGGTGCACGTGCCCTGGTTCGAGTCGCGGTGGTTGAAATAGCCGGAAAGCAGACAGCGCCCCGAGTAGGCGATGCACAGCGCGCCGTGCACGAAGACTTCCAGTTCGATGTCCGGACACTCCTGGCGGATCTCGGCGACTTCGTCGAGCGACAGTTCGCGCGAGAGGATGATGCGCGAGATGCCGAGCTTCTTCCAGAAGCGCACGGCGGCGAAGTTGACGGTGTTGGCCTGTACAGATAAATGAACAGGCATCTCCGGCCAGCTTTCGCGCACGAGGTCGATCAGGCCGGGGTCGGCCATGATCAGCGCGTCGGGTTTGAGCGCGACGACTGGCGCCATGTCGGCGAGGTAACTCCTGACCTTGACGTTGTGCGGCAGCACATTGCTCACGACGTAGAGGTGCTTGCCGAGCGCGTGCGCCTCGTCGATGGCGCCGCCCAGCGTTTCGAGGCTGCCGAACTCGTTGTTGCGCACGCGCAAGCTGTAGCGCGGCTGCCCGGCATAGACGGCGTCGGCGCCGAAGGCGAAGGCGTTTCGCATCATCGCCAGAGAACCGGCGGGAGCGAGCAATTCAGGGGATTTCAGGGCGGAAACAGGCATGGAGGCTTCTTGGGGGGAAAGGGTAGAATGCAGGCGACCCGAATTTTAACCGCATTCAACTAACTGACTGATTTTATGCCTGAAGATATCCTGATCAACTTTACGCCGCAGGAAACGCGCGTCGCCGTGATGTATCAGGGCGCCGTGCAGGAACTGCACATCGAGCGCAACGCCAGCCGCGGGCTGGTCGGTAATGTCTACATCGGCCGCGTCGTGCGCATCCTGCCCGGCATGCAGTCGGCCTTCATCGACGTCGGGCTTGAACGCACCGCCTTCCTGCATATCGCTGATATCTGGGAAGCCAGGCAGAACGGCGAGGCGCCCAAGCCGATCGAGCGCATGGTCTTCGAGGGCCAGAGCATCGTGGTGCAGGTCATCAAGGACCCGATCGGAACCAAGGGCGCGCGCCTGTCGACGCAGATCTCGGTGGCCGGACGGATGCTCGTCTACCTGCCTCAGGAGAAGCACATCGGCATTTCGCAGCGCATCGAGAACGAGGCCGAGCGCGAGGCGCTGCGCGAGAAGATTACCCGCCTCGTGCCCGAGGACGAACCCGGCGGCTTCATCGTACGCACGATGGCCGAGAGCGCGACCGAGGCCGAACTCGCCAACGACATCGAATATCTGCGCAAGATCTGGCGCGACATCAAGGAGCACGCCAAGACGATGGCGCCGCCGAGCATGCTCTACCAGGAGCTATCGCTCGGGCTGCGCGTGTTGCGCGACTTTGTGAATCCCGATACCGACCGCATCGTCATCGACTCGCGCGAGAACTTCGGCAAGCTCTCCGCCTTCGCCACCGAGTTCACGCCGACCGTCAAGCTGCTGCTCGACCACTACATCGGCGAACGCCCGCTGTTCGATCTCCACGGCGTCGAGGATGAAATCCAGAAGGCGCTCGCCCGCCGTGTCGACCTCAAGTCGGGTGGCTACCTGATCTTCGACCAGACCGAGGCGATGACGACGATCGACGTCAACACGGGCGGCTTCGTCGGCGTGCGCAACTTCGACGACACGGTGTTCAAGACCAACCTCGAAGCGGCGCAGACGATCGCCCGCCAGCTGCGCCTGCGCAACCTCGGCGGCATCATCATCACCGACTTCATCGACATGGACAGCGAGGAGCACAAGAGCGCCGTGCTCGCCGAGTTCAACAAGGCGCTGGCGCGCGACCATACGCGCCTGACGGTCAATGGGTTCACCGCGCTCGGCCTCGTCGAGATGACGCGCAAACGCACGCGCGAATCGCTGGCGCACGTGCTCTGCGAGGTCTGCCCGACCTGCCAGGGGCGCGGCGAAGTGAAGACCGCGCGCACCGTCTGCTACGAGATCCTGCGCGAACTGCTGCGCGAGGCACGCCAGTTCAATGCGCGCGAGTTCCGCATCCTCGGCGCGGTATCGGTGATCGACATCTTCCTCGACGAAGAGTCGCAGGGGCTGGCGATGCTCTCCGACTTCATCGGCAAGCCGATTTCCTTGAAGGCCGAGCCGAGCTACACGCAGGAACAGTACGATATCGTGCTGATGTGATCGGGCCTATACTCGCAGGCATGAAAACTCTGGGGCGAATACGGACTGCGCTGGCCTGCGGGCTGGCGGCGCTAGTGGTGGCCTGCGGCAGCGTGCCGCCGGCGCCGGAGTCTTCGGCCGGTTTGCCGCCGCGTGCGGCGTACAGCGAGACTGGACACGAAGTGACGCTGTTCGCCCTCGGTCTGATCGATACCGGCTACCGCTTCGGCGGCAAGAACCCCGAAGCCGGGCTGGATTGCAGCGGCATGGTTTCCTACATCTACAACCGCGCGGCCGGACTTCGGATCGCCGGCAGCGCCGCCGACATCGCGCGCAAGGGGCGTCCGATCAACCGCAGCGACCTGCGTCCGGGCGATCTCGTCTTCTTCAACACGCGCAACGCGCCGTTCTCGCACGTCGGCCTCTACATTGGCGACGAGCGTTTCATCCACGCGCCGTCGACCAACGGCCGCGTGCGCATCGACCAGCTGAACGCGCGCTACTACGCGCTGCGTTTCGAGGCGGCGCGCAGCTACTTCGACTAGCGTTTTCTTCTCCCTGGCGGTTCGCAATCGCACCGGGCGAACGCCCGCGATCGTGTTCGTCGCGCAACTCGGCGTCGTCTCCTTTCGTTGGCTTCGGGGCGCTGGAGAATCGCCGTGCTTATTTCTGGATGTTGGCATATGATAAAAAAACTAATCAGAACCCATTGATTTGTATTGTTTGTCGTTGTACATTAGCAATGTCTAATTTTCTCAGGCAGTTCTCATCAAAAGGAGCGTCACCATGGAAAATGCACAGCAACCCAGTTTCCCGCGCCTCAACGAACCGGCACCGGCCTTCTGCGCGCGCACTACGCACGGCGAGAAAAAACTTGAGGATTACCGCGGCAAGTGGCTGATCCTCTTCTCGCACCCGGCCGACTTCACGCCAGTGTGCACGACGGAGTTCATGGCCTTCGCCAAGGCCGCGCCGACCTTCAACTCGATGGGTTGCGAACTCCTCGGTCTGTCGATCGACAGCCTGTTCTCGCACCTCGCCTGGACGCGCAACATCAAGGAGAAGTTCAACGTCGAGATCCCGTTCCCGATCATCGAGGATCTGAAGATGGACGTTGCACGGGCCTATGGCATGGTGCATCCGGGTGCCGGCGACACGTCGGCCGTTCGCGCCACCTTCTTCATCGACCCGAATGGCATCCTGCGCGCCATGGTTTACTACCCGATGAGCAACGGCCGCAGCATCGACGAGTTCGTGCGCCTGCTGCAGGCGCTGCAGACCTCCGACGCCAATGGCGTGGCGACGCCGGAAAACTGGTGTCCGGGCAAGCCAGTCATCGTGCCGCCGCCGAAGACCGCCGAAGCGGCCAACAAGCGTGCTTCGGAAGGCTATAACACGGTCGATTGGTACTTCTCGACAAAGAACCTGTAAGCGTTTTCGTTTCACGGCGGGGCGTCCGTTCGCGCAATTCGGGCGCCCCGTTTCACTTCAATGGAGCAGATTGCATGAGCGCGGAGCACCCGGAGTCAAATCCATCCCGACTGGCCCACCTGCCGGTTTCCTTCTTCTCAACAGTCATGGGGATGACGGGGCTGGCGATTGCCTGGCAGAAGGCACACTTGGCGCTGGGCGCTTCGCCGATCGTCTGGCAGAGTCTCGCGGCGCTCTCAAGCGCGCTGTTTGTCGGCCTGCTGGTCGTCTATGGCGTGAAACTCGTGCGCCATCCGAATGAAGTGACGGCCGAGTGGAAGCATCCCGTGCGCGTCAACTTCTTCCCGACTATTTCGATCAGCCTTTTGCTGCTCGGCATCGTCTGGCTGGAAGCAGCTCCATCAGCAGCGTTCTGGCTGTGGGCGGCCGGCACCGTGATCCACCTGCTGTTCACCTTCGCCATTCTGAGCAGCTGGATGTACCACACGCACTACGACATCAAGCACGCCAATCCGGGCTGGTTCATCCCGGTCGTCGGCAACCTATTCGTGCCGATCTGCGGCGTGCATTTCGTCTCGCCCGAAGTCGGCTGGTTCTTTTTCAGCGTCGGCATGATCTTCTGGATCGTGCTGATGACGATCATCTTCTACCGCATCATCTTTCACGACCCGATCCCGCCGCGCCTGCTGGCGACGCTGTTCATCCTGATCGCACCGCCGTCGGTCGGGTTCGTCGCTTATGCCAATCTGGTTCCAGCGCTCGACGGATTCGCCCGCATCCTGTACTACTCGGCGGTCTTCCTTACGCTACTGCTCGGCGGCAATGTGATGCGTTTCATCCGGGGCGGCTTCTTCATTTCGTCGTGGGCCTACTCCTTCCCGCTGGCGGCGATGACGATTGCGACCTTTGTCATGGCCAAACGCTCGGGGCTTGAGTTCTTCGTCTGGCTCGGCGGCCTGCTGCTCGCCATTGTCTCGTTGGTCGTCATCGTGCTGGTCCGCAAGACGTTGAGCGCTGTCGGGCGCAAGGCGATCTGCGTGCCGGAATAGCGATCAACGGCGCCGCAGTACCTGCCACACGGCGACGCCGGCCAGCGCCAGGAAGCAGAGGGCGGACCCGTTGGCCAGCGAAAGACCGAGGAAGACCCGGTCCTTGACCGTACACAGGCCGGTGACCATGAACATCGCCGGTCATTTGTCTGAAAGCCAATTGACGATGGTCTCGACCAGCGTCGGGTCGCTGAAGCCGCACTCGGTCACTTGATCCGGGACGAACTGCATCCAGCTCTGTTCAGCCGCCGAGGCGACACCCCAGAGCGCGGCCGCCGCGATCAGCAAACCCCAGACGCGCGGCCAACGATTGATCAGGCTCGCGCAGAGCGCGAGAAGCGCAATGACGATATAAAGCAGGCGCTGGAAGTTGCACAGATAGCACGGCTCGAGATGGACGACTTCGCCGAGCATCAGTCCCGAGGCCAGCAGACCGCTTGAAGCGGCCGCCAGGAGACCGAAGACGGCGCGGCGAGAGCGGGTGGTGAACATGCTCGTCCTCCATTCGGTTGAAGTGAGAGGTTGTGAATAAATGCCGAAACACCCACCACAGAGATGCCCCGCAGGAAATCCCCTTGGGGGACACAGAGACGCAGAGTTTTCGCAGAGAAAGCCATTGAAAACCGTGATTTTCTCCGCGTTTCCTCGGTGCCTCTGCGCCTCTGTGGTGGGTTTTGAGTCTTTTCACAGACTCTGAGCGGACATCGGGCGCCTACCTGGATTGCATCGGAGGCGTTCACTTCGGCATGAACTTCGCCTTGGCGCGCGCTTTGACGACCCCGCCACTGCGCAACTCGGCGACGAGTTCGTAGACGAGTTTGCGCTGTTCGACCAGGCGTGCTTCGAGTTCGATCGACCCCGGACAGGGAACCGGCGCCAGATAGCGAATCTGCAAGTCTGCTGTCATCGCTTCGATGCCTTGATGGAACAGACAATGTGTCATCGCAGCGTCGAGCAGGGTGGCCGTCATGCCGCCATGCAACGCACCGGCGTAGCCCTGCCATTCGGGTTTGAGCCGGAGCGAGGCTTTGATTCCCCGCCCCGAGGTGTGAAAACGCAGACCAAGGCCGGCGTTCGCGCCGCACGCCATGCATTGCGCGTGGCTTGCGGGACGCTCAACGTTGAGGCTGCCTGCCGGATTGAGGCCGTCGGTGCTTTCGTTCGGTTGCTGCGATCGACTCAAGCCTTGTGCCTCAGGTCGTTGATCTGTCGCTTGAGGTCTTCGATGGCCGCTTCGATACGGGCGATTGCGGCCGCGAACGGGGGCGCACTGATCCTGTTGCGGATATTGAACCCCGACTGCCCGTCCGCTTCCTCGAAGCGGCAACGCCGCCCCTGGCCGGCACCGAATCCGGTGCCGGGGCCGAATCCGGTGCCGGGGCCGAAGCCGCGGCCGAATCCGCTGCCATCACGGCGACATTGACCGTTGCCGCGTCCGCCCATACCGCGTCCATTCGATCGATCGGGGGCAAATCCATTGCGTGTCATCGTCGTGCTCCTTCTCTGTTGATTAAAACTGTCCAGTCCGCAGCAGCACCAGCGTGCATGCCTCCGTCGGCTCGATGCCGGCGGCGCGCAGCCCTTCGTACTCGTCCGGGTTCTCGGTGCCGGGGTTGAAGATCACGCGCCTGGGATGGATGGCCCGGAGCTGCTCGAACAGTCCCTCCTGGCGCTTCGGGCCGACGTAGAGCGTGACCGTGTCTACGG
>NZ_JAGOIT010000079.1:0-6844 GCF_017995515.1 Propionivibrio sp. | reverse complement strand
CCTTCGTACTCGTCCGGGTTCTCGGTGCCGGGGTTGAAGATCACGCGCCTGGGATGGATGGCCCGGAGCTGCTCGAACAGTCCCTCCTGGCGCTTCGGGCCGACGTAGAGCGTGACCGTGTCTACGGTGCCGGGAACGTCGGCGAGCTGCGCGTAAACTTTCCGCTCCATGATCGTTTCCACGGCCGGCGCCACGGGGATCGGGTTGTGCCCGTACTCGATCAGCATCTTCATGGCCTTGTTCGAGTAGCGTTCCTCGTTGTTGCTTGCGCCGATGACGACAACGTTTTCCATGTGCTTCCCTTTCTCGACAGGTTAGTGATCGCAGGCGTTTGCGCCCGGCACCAGCGTGCCGGCAATGCAGTGTGCGACCAGTGTTTCCGGCGCTTCGACGGGCGCGCCGACGATGACTTCGATTCCGTGTTCGGCAAAGAGTGCCTGCGCGCGCTGGCCCATGCCGCCGGCGATGATGCGATTGACGCCCCGTTCCGCGAGCCACGGCGGGAGCAGCCCCGGCTGGTGCGGCGGCGCCTCGACATCCTCGCGGATCATCACGGACTTGCCTTCCGGATCGACGTCGAGCAGGGCGAAGCTGGCGCAGTGGCCGAAATGGACGGCGAGTTTGCCGTCAGCGAGGGGGATGGCGAAACGCATGATCAGGCTCCTTGATTGAAAGTGGTGTGGCTCATTGCACGGCGAGTTCCTTCCAGATGCCGCGGATGTCGTCGGCCGACGGGCAATCGGTATCGACGACCGCCTTTTCCTGAATCTGGGCGCGGGTGACCGACGGGTCGTAGCGGACACGGCCGACGACGCGGGCGCCGGACTGGCGCGCCTGCGCCTCGATGCGTCCGGTCATCTCCGGGTTGATGTCCCACTTGTTGACGCAGACCGCCGCCGGGATGCCGAAGTGCCGCGTCAGCCCGAGCACGCGTTCGAGGTCGTGCGCGCCGGATAGGGTCGGCTCGGTGACCAGCAGCACGTCGGTCGCGCCGGTGAGCGAGGCGATGACCGGGCAGCCGATGCCGGGCGGGCCGTCGACGAGGATCAGCGGATGTTCGCCTTCTTCGGCGATGCGCCGCGCCTGCTGGCGCACCGTGGTGACGAGCTTGCCGGAGTTCTCGGCGGCGACGCCGAGGCGGGCGTGCACCATCGGGCCGCAGGCGGTGTCGGAGATCATCCACTCGCCGCAGCGCCGCTCGGGGAACTCGATGACGTCCATCGGGCAGGTTTCCAGGCAGACGCCGCAGCCTTCGCAGGCCGTCGGGTCGATCCAGTAGGTGTCGTGGCCAGCCTCCGGTTTCGGCTCCATGATCGCGCCGAAACGGCACTCGGGCAGGCAGACGCCGCAGTTGCAGCAGACTTCCTCCATCACTACCGCCTGGTGGCCGCTCATGAAGACGTGTCGCTGGCGAATGGTCGGCGGAATGACCAGGTGCAGGTCGGCGGCGTCGACGTCGCAGTCGGCGATCACCGGGCGTTCGGCGAGTCGGGCGAACGAGGCCGTGATGCTGGTCTTGCCGGTGCCGCCCTTGCCGCTGAGGATGACGAGTTCTTTCATGCGGCGACCTCCAATGCGGCGTGGTGCTCAATGTTGTGCCACAGCTGCGCGAAGTGCTCGCGATAGTCGGGCAGCGCATCGACGATCAATTCGCCGCGCGAGTAGGCTTCGGCGACGCGGCGGTCGTCGGGGATTTCGAGCAGGATCGGGATGTCCTCGGCGGCGCAGTAGCGTTGCACGCGGTCGTCGCCGACGCCGGCGCGGTTGATGACCACGCCGAAGCGCAGGTCGAGCGCGCGCACGGTGTCGACGGCCAGCGTCAGGTCGTGCAGGCCGAAGGGGGTGGGTTCGGTGACGAGCACGACGAAGTCCGAGCCGCGCAGCGTGGCGACGGCCTGGCAGGCCGTGCCCGGCGGCGCGTCGAGGAGCGTCGTGATGCCGTCCTCCTGGCGTTCCTTCAACGCATGCACCAGCGTCGAGGCCAGCGAGACGCCGACGTCGAGGCAGCCGCTCTTGAGCGTGATGCTTCCGGCGCGGGCGGTCTTGATCACGCCGATCCGGTAGTCCTTCTCGCGGATGGCGTCCTGCGGGCAGACCAGCGTGCAGCCGCCGCAGCCGTGGCACAGCTCGGGAAAGA
Organism: Propionivibrio sp.; assembly: GCF_017995515.1. GTDB lineage: Bacteria > Pseudomonadota > Gammaproteobacteria > Burkholderiales > Rhodocyclaceae > Propionivibrio. Next base: position 4,707 of record NZ_JAGOIT010000079.1, on the reverse strand, counting down.
GCAACGGCGTCTTGCCGACCGAGGCCAGCGCGTTGAACTGGCAGAACTCGACGCACTTGTCGCAGGCGTCGCACTTCTCGGGGTCGAAATCGGGGACGGCGATGTTGATCGTTTCCTCGCCGAGCGGTGTGCCGGCGAGGAACAGGTGAGCGTTCGGCTCCTCGACGTCGCAGTCGAGCAGTTGCACCGGCATTGCGTGGATCCGTTCGAGCGTGCGCGCCAGATTGACGGCCAGGCTGGTCTTGCCCGTGCCGCCCTTGCCGGAAGCGATGGCGACGATCATTCCGACCTTCCGCCGCGGAATCCGCGTTTCCCCCTGTGTCGGGCTGTCGCTTCATCGACCTCGTCCTGCCAGCCGTTGCGCGTCGGCGTGATGCCGTCGAACTTCGCGGTGAAGGGCTTGATGTCGAGCAGCGGCGTGCCATCGAGAATGTCGGCGCCGGCGATGTGCAGGACGTTGCTCTCGCGGCTCAGCAATTCGACGACGCTCAGGCCGATGGCGTTGGGACGGCAGGGCGCGCGCGTCGAGAACACGCCGCGTTCCGTGTCCTGGAGGAAGGGCTTGACGCGCAGCTTCGGGGCTTCGGCGCGATCGAAATGGTAGATCAGATAGATGTGCGAGAAGCCGTCGAGGTCGTGCAGGCCGTCGGCGAATTCCGGCAGAAGTTCGACGCGCCCACGGCACGCCTTCGCGTAGACCGGCTGGATCGGCGTCTCCCGCGGTACGAGGTGCTCGCTGCGGATCACGCCGATCGGCCGGAAGATGATGCTGTCGTTCATGCCCAGTGGCTTTCCACGTTGGCCGCGGTCGCTTCGGTCAGTTGTCCGGCGCGGTAGCGGGTGAGGGCTTCCGAGATGGTCGACGCATCGGTGTTGTACACCTTGATCCCGGCGGCAGCGAGGACGCGGAACGCCTTCGGGCCGCAATGCCCGGTGACGAGCGCGTTGGCGCCCGCCTTGACGATCGTCTGTGCCGCCTGGATGCCGGCGCCCTGAGCGGCGTTGAGATTTTGCTGGTTGCTGATGACCCGGCTGGCGCCGCTCTCCAGGTCGTAAAGCAGGAAATTGCGCGCCCGACCGAAGCTGGGGTCGAGCAGCGCATCGAGGTTGTTTCCGGACGTGGTGAAGATCAGTTTCATGGCGCTACCTTGAAGGTATTTGACGGCCTTAATATTGGCATACGCCAATAACAAAGACAAGATTTTTTCGCCAGATTCGTGAGTTTTCAATCCGGTAAATAGTGGCATATGCCATAATTTGCGTTTTGAACGTATCGAGTCGACGCTCTGCAACGGAAGAAACAAGAGGAAAACCCATGCCCATCGTCACCCTGCCCAATGGCGCGTTTCGCGTCTTTCCCTTCAGTATCAGCGCCTACGATGTCGCGCAGGACATCAGCCCGGGCCTCGCGCGCAGCGCGCTGGCGGCGCGCATCAACGATCGCTTGTGCGACCTGTCCACCATCATCACCGAGGATGTGCGTCTGGCGTTGATCACCGAGCGCGATCCCGAGGCGCTCGACTTGTTGCGCCACTCGTGCGCGCACCTGATGGCGATGGCCGTCAAGCAGCTCTACCCGGAAGCGCAAGTGACCATCGGCCCGACGATAGCGGACGGCTTCTACTACGACTTCGCCTATTCGCGCCCCTTTACGCCGGAAGACCTGGCGCAGATCGAGGAGCGGATGCGTGAACTGGCGCGCGCCGACCTCCCGCTCGAACGCAGCGAAGTGCCGCGCGAGGAGGCCGTTCGCCTGTTCGAGTCGCTCGGCGAAACGTACAAGTGCGAGATCATCCGCGACCTGCCGGTCGACGCCGTCGTCTCGCTCTACCGCCAGGGCGATTTCGTCGACCTCTGCCGCGGTCCGCACGTGCCGTCGACGGGCAAGCTCAAGGCCTTCAAGCTGATGAAGGTGGCCGGTGCGTACTGGCGCGGCAACTCGAACAACGCGATGCTGCAGCGCATCTACGGCACCTGCTGGGCGGACGAAAAGAGCCTGAAGGCCTACCTCACCCGGCTGGAGGAAGCCGCCAAGCGCGATCATCGCAAGCTCGGTACCCAGCTCGACCTCTTTCACTTCGACGAATGCGCGCCCGGTTCGGTGTTCTGGCACAGCAAGGGCTGGACGCTGTTCCAGCAACTGATCGCCTACATGCGCCAGCGCCAGTTCGACGCCGGCTACGAGGAGGTGAATACGCCGGACGTCATGGACCGCTCGCTGTGGGAGCTTTCCGGCCACTGGGCCAACTACCGCGACCACATGTTCACCACCGAGACCGAGGACGGCCGCACCTTCGCGCTGAAGCCGATGAACTGCCCGGGCGGCGTCGCGGTCTTCGCCAACGGCCTGAAGAGCTACCGTGACCTGCCGATCCGCATGGCCGAGTTCGGCAAGGTGCACCGCTACGAGCCGTCCGGCGCGCTGCACGGCCTGTTGCGCGTACGCCACTTCACGCAGGACGACGCGCACATCTTCTGCACCACCGCGCAAATGCAGTCCGAATGCGAGACGGTCGTCCGGCTGATCCTCGACATCTACCGCGACTTCGGTTTTGACGAGGTGGCGATCAAGCTCTCGACACGCCCGCCCAATCGCATCGGCAGCGACGAAACCTGGGATCTGCTCGAACGCGCGCTGTCGTCGTCGCTCGACGCGATGGGGCTGGCCTACACGACCAACCCCGGCGAGGGTGCCTTCTACGGCCCGAAGCTCGAATTCGTCCTGCGCGACGCGATCGGCCGCGACTGGCAGTGCGGCACGTTGCAGGTCGACCTCAACCTGCCCGAGCGCTTCGACGTCGCCTACATCGACGAGGCCGGCCAGCGCGTGCGCCCGGTGATGCTGCACCGCGCGCTCTTTGGCTCGCTCGAACGCTTCGCCGGCATCCTGATCGAGCATTACGCCGGCACCTTCCCGGCCTGGCTGGCGCCGGTGCAAGCGGTAGTGTTCGGCGTCACCGACGCGCAGGCCGATTACGTGCGCGCCAGCGTCGACGCATTGAAGCGCGCCGGCGTACGGGCGGTGGCCGACCTGCGCAACGAGAAAGTCGGCTACAAGGTGCGCGAACACACGCTGCAGCGGGTACCGTATCTCCTCGTCGCCGGCGAGCGCGAACGAAGCGAGGGCACGGTGTCGGTGCGCGACGTGGCTGGGAAGGATCTCGGGGCGATGACGCTGCAACAGGTCGCCGCCCTGCTGCAGCGAATGCCCGCGTCGGCATGACCGGGCGGCCGCCCAAGTGCCGCCGTGTCTGCTGTCGGCCGGCGGTTGGTTTGTTCAAGCCGCATCGGGTGGCGTATGCGGCACTCGAAGAAGTGGTGCTGGCGCCCGATGAAATCGAGGCGCTGCGGCTGGCCGACCTCGAAGGCCTTTATCACGCCGATGCGGCTTGTCAGATGCGGATCTCGCGCCAGACCTTCGGCAAGATCGTCGCACAGGCGCGCAGGAAGGTGGCCAGCGCGCTGATCGGCGGCAAGGCGCTGCGCCTTGGCGAACCCTGTCCGGCGCCGGAGGAGGTGGCCGGGGTGGCAGAGGTGGCGATCGGTCCTGCAACAGCGGCTATGCTGGAGTGAAAGAAGACTCTGCGGAGGTGTCATGCGCAAGTGGCTTTGTCTCCTCGTCTTTTTCTGGTTCACCTTCTCCGCCAGTGCGAATGAAACGCCGTGGACCGAGCAGGGCGCCGATGGCGTGCAGGTACATCTCTACCTGTTCTGGTCGCAGACGTGTCCACATTGCGTCGAAGCCCGGCCTCGACTGCTTGATCTCGCCCAACGGCATGGCTGGGTCCGCCTGCATGACTACGAACTGAGCGGGAACAGAGAAAACGTCGAGCGTTTCAAGAAGCTGGCCGATCAGGTCGGCGGCGAGGCGCGTGCCGTACCGACGCTGATCTATTGCGGCCGGATGGAGGTCGGTCTGGACAGAAGCGACGCGGGCATGGCCCGTTTTCTCGGTCGGCTGGAGGCGTGCCGGACGGAGCGGATTCCGTCCGTTGACCCGGAGGCGACGTCCCTACGCCTGCCTTTGATTGGCGAACTCGATACGAACGGTCTTTCGCTACCGCTGCTGACCGTGCTGATCGCCGGCATGGATGCCTTCAACCCCTGTGCCTTCTTCGTGCTGCTCTTCCTGCTCTCGCTGCTCGTGCACCAGTCGGACCGCCGGCGGATGGCGCTGATCGGCGGGGTGTTCGTCGCCTTTTCCGGGCTGATGTACTTCGCCTTCATGGCCGCCTGGCTCAACCTGTTCCTCGTGCTCGGCAGCCTGCCCTGGGTGACCGGCGCGGCCGGGTTGCTGGCGCTGCTGATGGGCGCGGTCAACGTCAAGGACTTCGCGCGCTTCCGGCAGGGGGTCTCCCTGTCGATCTCCGACAGCGGCAAGGCGACGATCTTCCAGCGCGCCCGCCGTTTGCTGGCCGCCGAACGCCTGCCGGCGATGCTCGCCGCGACGGTCGTCCTCGCTGTTTCCGCCAACTTCTACGAACTGTTGTGCACGGCCGGCTTCCCGATGGTGTTCACCCGCCTGCTGACGCTGCAGGGCGGCGGCGCGGCGCAACACTACCTCTACCTCGCGCTGTACAACGTGATCTACGTCCTGCCCCTGCTGGCGATCGTGATCGCCTTCGTGCGCACCATGGGCGCGCGCAAGCTCAGCGAACGCGAGGGGCGTTTGCTCAAGCTGCTGTCCGGCCTGATGATGCTCGGCCT
>NZ_JAGOIT010000019.1 GCF_017995515.1 Propionivibrio sp. | reverse complement strand
TGCCCACAAGCTCCACAGCGCTCAATCCAATCGATATAAAATCCGGGAAAGTCAAAACCAAATCCCCGGCACCGGCCTTAGCTTATTCCTCCCCGGTGACTGTCCAAACGACCGGGACCACCGCAAAAACCGCTCGGACTTCATGCTGGAGGCCGCGTGTGAGCGTGCCCAAGCGGTGCTGCTCGACCAGGTTTTTTTCAAACTGGACGCGGACAAATTCGAACAGTTCGTGGCGCTGCTCGATGCCCCGCCTAAACCCAATCCGGGTCTTGAACGACTCATGGCCGTGAAACCCGTTTGGGAGACACCCCCCGCATGAGCCAGACGCTTTTGCCACCACAGCCTTTGGTGGCTGAGCACCGACTCGAGGATTTTTCTTGCTGGGAGCCGTCGCTCGATGAGTGGTTGCGACGCCGCGCATTGGTCAACCAAGCCACTGGTGCGAGCCGCACCTTTGTGGTGGCCAACGAATCGGGCCAGGTTCTGGCCTACTACGCTTTGGCAGCCGGTGCGGTCTCGCACCAGGAGTCCCCGGGCAGCATTCGTCGCAACATGCCCGATCCCGTGCCGGTCATGGTGCTGGCCCGCTTGGCGGTCGACCAGCGTTTGCAGGGCCAGCAAATCGGCGGTGCATTGCTCAAAGATGCTTTGCAGCGCGCCGTGTCGGTGGCGCAAAGTATCGGCGTACGTGCCTTACTGGTACACGCCATCAACGAAGGGGCCCGCCAGTTCTACAGCCATTACGGCTTTGTGCCGTCACCGGCCAACGCAGATCAAAAAGGTGATGGAATGGTAGATCGGGATAAAACGTGGTCTGTCCCCTATTGCTGCTATTGCTGGTTTGTCCCCTATTGCTGGTTTGCTATTGCTGGTTTGGAAGCTACGCGTGATGACTCCGTGCGCGCTTGCGGAAAATCCGGAACACATCGCCGCAAAGCAGCCCTGCGAGCGAGATGACGCTGGCGATGGGGAAAAGGAAGAGGCAACCGACGAGAAACCAGCTCTCCTCGCCATCCGTCTGTGGCGGCGAAATCAGCGCCAGCGAGATTGCGAGCAGATAGAACGCGCCGGTGCCGCCGAGAAAGGTGACAAGCCGGCCGACCCCCATGACTCGGAAAGCAAGTGCTGTAACGTATCCCGCGACCACCGGCATCCACTGTTGCCAGGAGCAACCGTTGATGGCGAAGGGCCAGGAAACCAGCTGGCAGACAAGACTGTCGACGATGAACATGTTCAGCATGACGGTGACACTGTGTTGATACGGTCAGTCCGGGAAAACGCGCTCGCCCGTGCATGGCTCGGGGTGGATCGCAGGCTTGCCGCCAACCGGATTGTCCTGCTCCGGCGGTAGCCAACCAATGGTATCGCAGCGTCTGTCGACACCGTCAATAGACGAATCGGTCGTCGCGTCCGGAAAATCGCCAACTGAGCGATTTTGTCCATGTTTTCACCGCCGGATGACAAGCCCGACGCTGACCCGAACCGACCGCATCGTTTGCCTGACGCGGCTCCCGGCGAAATCGACTGATGTCCTTGTTTCAGTTGTACTTTTGCAACACTGAAAACTATATTGAAAGTGCTTTCACAACAAAAAGAAGGAGTCGATCATGTTCAAGCGCATTCTCGTTCCGACTGATGGCTCCCTGTTCTCTCGGGACGCCGTTCGCAAAGCCGTTTCAGTCGCCAAGGACAACGGGGCGAAGATCTCTGCCCTGTACGTCAAGTTGCCGCCGCCAGCACACTATTGGAGCCACGTCATCTGGGTCAATCTGCCCGAACCATCGGCGTTCGAAGAGTTCTCGGAAAAAGAGGCGCAGGAAGCTCTCGATTTCGTCACCGGTATCTGCCAGGAAGAGGGCGTCGAGTGCACCAAGACCTCTGTGACGCACGAGCATATCTATCAGGCGATCATCGACCAAGCGGCCAAGGACAACTGCGACCTGATCTTCATGGCATCGCACGGCCGGCGCGGTATTGATGCCTTGGTGCTCGGCAGCGAAACGCACAAGGTGCTCACACATTCAAAGATACCGGTGCTTGTTTTCCGCTGAGAGCGATCCGCGGCCTCGGCAAAGGCCGGGGCTGACCACTCCTTCAGCCTGCCGGAAAAGGGTTTGCGTAACGTCCAGTTCCTCGCGAAAGCGCTGGTTGAGGCGCCTTAAGTTTGTGTAGCCGCAGGCGTCAGCGAGCGACTGGCCGTAGGTGAATTTCCGGTATTGACAGCCAGGTTACCGGCCTGTGGTTACCACCGTCCCTGACAGGGACCTTCTCTGAATATTTTTCACCCGCCCGGCGGCAACGCTCGGCGGGTTTCGATTATTTATCGGACAGCAAGCGTTCGATGGCGGATCGATACACGGCCTGGTCTTCGCGTTTAGCTACGGCCAACACCAAGACCACGAGCACATCGTCTTCCACCTGGTAGACCAGGCGATAGCCCTGTTTGAGCAATTTGATCTTGTAGCAATCGCGCAGCGCCCCATGCAACTCGGCACCGGGAACATGGGGTTGTTCCAGGCGCTTCTTGAGCAACTTGCGCAGCACGCTTTTGACACTGCCATCAAGTGCATTCCACTCGAAATCCAGGAGGAACTTATGCAAGACAAAACGGAGCGTGGCGTGATTGAAACCCTTCTTCGGGCGACTCAAGAAAAGCGGCTTTGGGGCGGGCGTTTGATGTCACCGGACGAGACTGCTCAAGCGCAAAGCGCTGGCCTTAGCAGGGATGCGAGAGTGACCGGCTGGTTTCTCTGTGGGACGGCGCATCCGGCAATGTTCAGGTGTTGCGCTACAGACGCGATTCACACGCAGCTGCTGCCGCTTGGCACGGGCCATAGGCTCCAGTTTATGGTCGTCGTGCAACAGTGCCGTGACTGGCAATCGCGAATGATTTTGCCGATGGTGGGCGCTATCGTGGAGTAGTTTCTTGAGACATTACGTCGCGGCGACGCGTTGCAAGTGTCGCTGGCCGACGGCGACAATGACGACGCGATTGTCAGTCAGTTGACCGTGGGGGCGAATTCTTCACTGACCGAGCTCAGCGCGATGCGTGTTCAAGCCGAGTTTGATACGAACGAGGTCGTTGCCTTGATGTCATCGCTGATTGACGAGCGTAGAAGCATTTCGCCACTCTGATAAATCATCTGGCCGTTCAGATAAGGACTGTTGTCGCGTCGCGCCTTAGAATTGCCCTATCAACCCGTAGCTCCGTGATCTCGTTTGCCGGCGTGGGTATTCCGGCCAGGAATCGGGTGGTTGAAAAAAGTTCATTGGACAGAATGGCGCCGTGGTGTGAGTGTTACGCTCGGCGCTCAGGTAGATCGGACAGAAAAGCAGAAGCCACAAACGGAAGAGGACGATATTGATCGAGTGCGCATGAGTGGAGTCAGGACTCATGGTTGTTCAACAGTTACACGCTAAACATCATCAGGAGAGAATCGGATGGCAACGCCCGTAATCATGCCGCGGCAGGGGCAGTCGGTGGAAAGCTGCATCATCGGCAAGTGGTACAAGAAGGTTGGCGACAAGGTCTCGGTTGGCGAAGACCTGTTTACGTACGAAACGGACAAGGCCGCCTTTGATGAAGCGGCGAAAGTGGATGGCGAGGTGCTCGCCATTTTCTTTGAGGAAAACGACGATGTGCCCTGCCTGACCAACGTCTGCGTCATCGGGCAGAAGGGCGAGGATTTCGGCGCGTTCGATCCGCGTGGTGCGTCGGCCGCGCCGGCGGAAGCTGCGCCTGCTGCCGCTGCTCCGGTGGACGCTCCAGCCGCCGCAGTGCCCGTTGCCGCCGCCGTTGCGGCGCCGGCCGCGACCATCGCCGGGATCTCGCCGCGCGCCAAAGCGACGGCCGAGAAGCACACGGTCGATCTGCGCCAGGTTGAGCCGACCGGTCCCAAGGGCCGCGTCATCGAGCGTGACATCTTCAAGCTGATCGACGAAGGCAAGTTCGCCACCGGCGCCGTCGGCAGCGACTTCGCCGCCGGTACGGTCGGCAGCGGCATCGGCGGCCGTGTTTCGACGGCCGACCTCGGCGCTGTACCAGCAGCCGCCGCCGCAGTTGCCACGGCAGCACCGGTCACCCCAGTCTTCGATACCACCACCGAAAAGCACAGCAACATCCGCAAGCTCATCGCCAAGTCGATGGTGAATTCGCTGTCGACGATGGCGCAGCTCACCTACAACATGAGCTTCGACGCCACCGACATCCTCGCTTTCCGCGCCAAGGTCAAGAAGGCCAAGGACGCCGGCCTGACCGAAAAGCTTGGCCTGCCGGACAGCATCACCATCAACGACATCATTCTCTACGTCGTCTCGCGTGTGTCCCTGAACCACAAGATGTGCAACGCGCATTACATGGACGACCACATGGTGTTCTTCAACACGGTGAACCTCGGCATGGCCGTCGATACGCCGCGCGGCCTGATGGTCCCGACGATCTTCAACTCTGACCGTTTATCGATCGCGGAAATCTCGCGCCAGGCCAAGGACAAGGCGGCTGCCTGCCAGAAGGGCACGATCTCGCCGGATCAGCTGAAGGACGGCTCGATCACCGTCACCAACCTCGGTTCGCTCGGCATCGAGTCCTTCACCCCGGTCATCAACCCGCCGCAGACCGCGATCATCGGCGTGAACTGCCTGACGACCAAGGTGCGCGACGTGAATGGCGTCGCCGTGCCGTATCCGTCGATGAGCCTGTCGCTGACCGCCGACCACCGTGCCGTCGATGGCGCGCCGGCCGCGCGTTTCCTGCAGGATCTGACCAAGGCGCTCGAGAATTTCTCCCTGTTCCTGCTCAAATAACAACGAGGGATCACGAACATCATGTACGACATCATCGTATTGGGCGGCGGTCCGGCCGGTTACTTGGCGGCGGAACGCGCCGGCCATGCCGGGCTGAAGACCCTGCTCATTGAAAAACGCGCGCTTGGCGGCGTCTGCCTCAACGAAGGCTGTGTGCCGTCTAAGGCACTGCTGAACAGCGCCAAAATCCTCGACTACGCCAAGCACGGCGACAAGTACGGCGTCATTGTTCCCAATGCGACCGGCGCCGCGATCGACCAGAAGGCGGTCATCGCGCGCAAGGACAAGGTCGTCAAGACACTGGTCGCCGGCATCAAGGCGCAACTCAAGGCCAACCATGTGACGGTCGTCAATGGCTTCGGCGAAATCGTCAGCCGCGAAGGCAACGTCATCACCGTGGCCGTCGGCGGCGAGAAGTACCAGTCGTCGAAGCTGCTGATCGCCTCCGGCTCGGAAGCCATCGTGCCGCCGATTCCCGGCGCCAAGGAAGGTCTGGAAGCCGGCCTCGTCATGACCAACCGCGAGATCCTCGACGTCGACGTGATTCCCGAGTCGCTGGTCGTCGTCGGCGGCGGTGTCATCGGCCTGGAAATGGCGAGCTACTTCAACTCGGTCGGTTCCAAGGTCACCGTGATCGAAATGCTCGACAAGATCGCCGGCCCGACCGATCGCGAGATTTCCACGATCCTGCAGAAGAACTACGAGAAGAAGGGCATCACCTTTCATCTCAAGAGCAAGGTCACCGCGATCACGACGAACTCGGTTGAATTCGAGAATGCCGAGGGTGAACGCTCCAAACAATCCGTGCCGGCCGCCAAGGTGCTGCTGTCGATCGGCCGTCGCGCCGTGACCACCGGTTTCGGCCTGGAAAACCTCGGCGTCCTCGTCGAGCGTGGCCGCATCGTCGTCGATGAGAAGGGCCAGACCAACGTGCCCGGCGTCTATGCGACGGGCGACGTGAATGGCGTCTGGATGTTGGCGCACGTGGCGTATCGCGAATCCGAGGTCGTCATCAACAACCTGACCGGCAAGAAGGACGCGATGCGCTACAACGCTGTACCGTCGGTGATCTACACCAACCCGGAAGTCGGGACGGTCGGCGAAACCGAAGAGTCCTGTGCCGCGAAGGGCATCGCCTTCAAGGTGGCCAACATCTCGATGAACTACAGCGGCCGCTACATGGCCGAGAACGCCGGCGGCGACGGGATCTGCAAGGTGATCGCCGACACTGCCAAGAACCGCCTCATCGGCTGCCACATCATCGGCAACTACGCGTCCGAAATCATCACCTCGGCGGCGATGCTGATCGAGTCTGAAATGAAGATCGACGACATCAAGGAATTCATCTTCCCGCACCCGTCGGTCGCCGAAATCATCCGGGAAGCCATCTTCCAACTGTAAAACTCCAGGTTTGACCTTTTATTTTTTGGGAAACGAACGAAATGACCAAGCACCTTCATATTGATCCGGACCAGATGCGCAAGCCGGGCTTCATCGAATTCAACAAGATTCCGGTCAACCAGTACAAGAAGACGATCGCCCAGGAGGAGAAGAACTTCTCGAAGGATGATTTCCTGCGCATCTACCGCGACATGCGCTACATCCGCGAATTCGAAACGATGCTGTACACGATCAAGACGACGAACGCGTACAACGGCATCGAGTACAACAATCCCGGCCCGGCCCACCTGTCGATGGGTCAGGAAGCCTCCTCGGTCGGTCAGGCCTACCTGCTGACGGTCGACGACTTCATCTTCGGCTCACACCGCAGCCACGGCGAAATCCTCGCCAAGGGTCTGTCGTCGATCCATAAGCTGTCGGACGCCGAACTGACCTCGGTGATGGAGCAGTTCCTCGGCGGCGATACCTACAAGGTCGTCGAGCAGTTCAACAAGGGCAAGGGCAAGTCGGTCAAGGATCTCGCCATCGACTTCTTGCTCTACGGCGCACTGGCTGAAATCTTTGCCAAGAACACCGGCTTCCACAAAGGCCTCGGCGGCTCGATGCACGCCTTCTTCCTGCCCTTCGGCATCTATCCGAACAACGCCATCGTCGGCGGTTCGGCCGACATCTCGGTCGGCGCGGCGCTGTACAAGAAGATCAACAGCAAGAACGGCATCGTCATCTGCAACATCGGCGACGGCTCGATGGCCTGCGGCCCGGTCTGGGAAGGCCTGATGATGGCCACCATGGATCAGTACAACAACCTGTGGGAAGGCGACATGAAGGGCGGCCTGCCGCTGCTCGTCAATGTCATGAACAACCAGTACGCGATGGGCGGCCAGACGCGCGGCGAGACCATGGGCTACGACTTCCTCGCCCGCATCGGCGCCGGCGTCAATGCCGACCAGATGCACGCCGAACGCATCGACGGCTACGATCCGCTCGCCGTCATCGAAGCGATGGGCCGCAAGCTCGAAATCCTGCGCGGCAAGAAAGGTCCGGTCCTGCTCGACACGCTGACCTACCGCTACTCCGGCCACTCGCCGTCCGACGCCGATTCCTACCGCACGCTGGAAGAGAAGAATGCGTGGATGGAGCACGACTCGATCGTCGCCTACCGCGCCAAGCTGATCAAAGCCGGCGTCGCCAGCCAGGAGGATTTCGACGCGATCGACGCGACGATCATCGAGAACGTCACCAACGTCGTGCAGATGGCTTCCGATCCGGTCATGTCGCCGCGCATGGACCTCTTCAAGACGCCGGGCGCGATCGAGGACATCATGTTCTCGAACCAGAAGGTCGCCAGGATGGAAGACCGCAAGCCGGACGTTAACCACGCCAAGGAAGAAAACCCGCGCGTGATGGCCATCGCCAAGAAGGAACGTTTTGCCTTCGACGCCGCCGGCAAGCCGGTCTCCAAGAACAAGGTTTACCAATACCGCGACGCCGTGTTCGAAGCGCTGATCGACAAGTTCTACGAAGATCCCACGCTGGTCGCCTACGGCGAAGAAAACCGTGACTGGGGCGGTGCGTTCGCCGTCTATCGTGGTCTGACCGAAGCGCTGCCCTACCACCGCCTGTTCAACTCGCCGATCGCCGAAGCGGCGATCGTCGGCTCGGCCGTCGGCTACGCCATGTGCGGCGGCCGCGTGGTGGTCGAACTGATGTACTGCGACTTCCTCGGCCGTGCCGGTGACGAAGTCTTCAACCAGTTGCCCAAGTGGCAGGCGATGTCGGCCGGCATCCTCAAGATGCCCGTCATCATCCGCGTCTCGGTCGGTTCCAAGTACGGCGCCCAGCACTCGCAGGACTGGACCTCGCTGTGCGCGCAGATCCCGGGCCTCAAGGTCGTCTTCCCGGTCACGCCGTACGACGCCAAGGGTCTGATGACCGCGGCGCTGAACGGCACCGACCCGGTGATCTTCTTCGAAAGCCAGCGCCTGTACGACATCGCCGAGCAGTTCCACGAGGGCGGCGTGCCGAAGGAGTCGTACGAGATCACCATCGGTGAGCCCGACATCAAGCGTGCCGGCAAGGACATCACGATCGTCACCATCGGCGCCACGCTGTACCGTGCGCTGGAAGCGGCGACCGAGCTCGAAGCCAAGTACGGCATCAGCGCCGAAGTCATCGACGCGCGTTCGATGGTGCCGTTCAACTACGAGAAGGTCGTCGAATCGGTCAAGAAGACCGGCCGCGTGCTGCTCTCGTCCGATGCTTGTGATCGTGGTTCCTACCTCTCCGACATCGCACGCAACATCAACGACCTGTGCTTCGACTACCTGGACGCGCCGGCCGTGGTGCTCGGCTCGCGCAACTGGATCACGCCGGCCTACGAACTGGAAGAGCACTTCTTCCCGCAGAAGGACTGGTTCATCGACATGATCCACGAGCGCATCCTGCCGATCCCCGGCTACACCCCGACGCGCAGCTTTACCGATGTGGAATTGATGCGCCGCTCGAAGTTGGGCGTTTAGGAAGCTAACCGCTTTTGACGCAGAGGGCGCAGAGACGCGGAGAACGCAGAGAACAGCAAGGCATTTTCTCTGCGCCTCCGCGTACTCTGCGTTGAAAGCGGTTTATCGAAATTCGACCAAGGAATCAGGAGAACACATGTCCAAAGAACAACTCGGTTCTTTGATCGAGCAACTCAACGCAGCAACCAAAGCGGAGCGCCTCGCCGCGCTGACCGCCATCCGCAAGCTGGTCGATAGCGGCGACATTCCGCAACCGGCGCGTGGCAAGGATGTGAACAACCACATCCACACCTTCTATTCCTTTTCGCCGTACTCGCCGGCCAAGGCCGTCTACCGCTCGTGGGATGCAGGTCTGGCGACGACCGGCATCATGGATCATGACTCGATCAGCGGTGCCGAAGAGTTCATCGAAGCCGGCCGCATCCTGGGCATCGCGACGACGGTCGGCGCCGAGTTGCGTGCGGATTTTTCCGGTACGCTGCTCGAAGGTCGCCGGGTCAATAACCCCGACCAGAACACGGTGACCTACGTCGCCATGCACGGCATCCCGCACACCGAGATCGCTGCCGTGAAGAAGTTCTTCGAGCCGATCGGCGTCGAGCGCGGCAAACGCAACCGTGCGATGGTCGAGCGCATCAACGCCGTGCTCAAGCTGCCGGCGATCGCCATCGACTACGACCGCGACGTCGTGCCGCTCTCGATGGCGCAGGAAGCGGGCAGCATCACCGAACGCCATTTGCTGTTCGCCGTCGCGAAGAAGATGAGCGCACATTTCGGGCGCGGCCAGGCCGTTCTCGATTTCCTGAACGATCAGCTCGGCATCCAGGTGAGCGGCGGCGCACGCGGTTTCCTGCTCGACGCCGCCAACGAGATGTACGACTACGACCTGCTGAACGTGCTCAAGGCGCAGCTGGTCGAGCAGTTCTACGTGCCGGCGACCAGCGAAGCGGTGCCGATCAAGGCCGTCGCCGATTTCTGCGCGCAGCACGGCGTCGTGCTCGCCTACGCCTATCTCGGCGATGTGGGCGATTCGGTGACCGGCGACAAGAAGACGCAGAAGTTCGAGGACGACTTCCTCGACGACGTATTCACGACGATCAAGTCGCTCGGCTTCAAGGCCGTGACCTACATGGCGGCGCGCAACAGCAAGAAGCAACTCGACCGCCTGCGCGCGATGTGCGTCGAGAACGCAATGTTCCAGATCAGCGGCGAAGACATCAACCAGCCGCGCCAGAAGTTCATCTGCGAGGCGATGCGTAATCCCGAGTTCGACAATCTGGTCGACGCAGCCTGGGCGTTGATCGGCCACGAGCTGAGCGCCACGCAGAACCTAGCGCAAGGCATGTTCTCGGCCGAGACGCTGGCGAAGATGCCGTCGCTCGACGCGCGCATCGAGTACTTCAAAAACTACGCGCTGCAGAACGCGGTCAAAAACTGACCGCCCATTAACGATCTCTTTTACGGATTCCAGCCATTTCCATGAATGCCCCTGAACAAGTCCAGCAACTGATCGAGATTTCCCGCCATTACGGTGTCGACAGCCGTTTCGTCATCGCCGGCGGCGGCAATACGTCGTACAAGAACGCCGAGAAACTGTGGGTGAAAGCGAGCGGCTCGTCGCTGGCGACGATTACCGAGGACGGTTTTGCCGTGCTCGACCGCGCCAGGCTCAAGGTACTGTCGGAGCGGACCTACAGCAGCGACAGCGCCGAGCGCGAGGAGCAGGTCAAGAACGATCTTGCCGCGGCCTGCATCAGCAAGGGCCGTCGTCCGTCGGTCGAGACGTCGATGCACAACGCCATCGACTACGCCTTCGTGATCCACCTGCACCCGACGGCAGCGAACGGCCTGATGTGCGCGAACAACGCGGAAAGCGATCTGCGCCGCCTGTTCGGCGAGCAGGCCCTCTACATTCCCTACACCGACCCGGGCTACGTGCTGTTCAAACTGGTCGACGAATCGATCGTTGCGTACCGCAAGGCGCACAGCGCCGAGCCGCAGGTGATCTGGCTGCAGAACCACGGTATCTTCGTCGCCGCCAATACGACCGACGAAGTGAAGGCAATCTACACCGACGTGCTCGCCAAGCTCGAAGGCGCGGTCAAGGAACCGCTGCCGGTCGGCGAAGTTGAACTTGCGCCGGCGATCCTGAAGACCGTCCCCGGTCTGCGCATGCTGCTCTCGACGCAAGGGCTGAAGACCCTGAAGGTGCGCGCCAACGCGCTGACCGCGTACTACAGCGAGAGCGAAGCAAACCAGAAGAAGATCGCGCGTCCGTTTACGCCGGATGCGATCGTCTATTGCAAGTCGAACGTGATCTTCATCAACGAGAGCGAGCCGGAAGCGATCCTCGCGCAGGCGAAGCAGGTCATCCCGGCCTTCGCCGAGAAGTTCGGTTACCTGCCGAAGGTGCTCGTGATCAAGGGCATCGGCCTCGTCGCCGTCGGCGACAACGCCGCGCAGTGCGACACCATCCTCGACGTCTTCGAGGACGCGATGAAGGTGGCCTGGATCGCCGGATCGTTCGGCGGCGAACACCCGATGACGCAGGCGCAGATCGACTTCATCGACAACTGGGAAGTCGAGAACTACCGCCGCGCCGTCGCCGCGGGCGGGGTGCGCGGCCGTGCCGAGAACCGCACCATCATCGTTACCGGGGCAGCACAGGGTTTTGGCGAAGGCATTGCGCGCTGCCTCGCACAGGAAGGCGCCAACATCGTCATCGCCGACATGAATGACGCGGTCGGCAGCGAAACGGCCAAGCGCCTCACCGCGCTGGCCAAGAGCAACCGCGTGATTTTTGCCAAGACGAACGTCGCCGATCTCGTCAGCCTCGAACAGATGGCGCTGGCCACCGTCGCCCAGTTCGGCGCCATCGACTGCTTCGTCAGCAACGCCGGCGTGCTGCGCGCGGGCGGGCTCGACGACATGACGCCGGAGAACTTCGAGTTCGTGACCAAGATCAACTACAGCGCCTATTTCTACTGCGCCAAGGTGATCTCGCCGGTGATGAAACTGCAGACGCGCTTTGCGAGCGAGGACTACTTCGCCGACATCATCCAGATCAACTCCAAGTCCGGCCTGCGCGGCAGCAAGGCGAACTTCGCCTACGCCGGCGGCAAGTTCGGCGGCATCGGCCTGACACAGTCCTTCGCGCTCGAACTCGCGCCGTTCCGCATCAAGGTGAATTCGATCTGCCCGGGCAATTTCTACGAAGGCCCGCTGTGGAGCGACCCGGTGAATGGCCTGTTCGTGCAATACCTCAACGCCGGCAAGGTGCCGGGGGCGAAAACGATCGACGACGTGCGCGCCTTCTACCTCGCGCAGGTGCCGATGAAGAAAGGCTGCTCGCCGGAGGACGTCACCAAGGGCGTGCTGTACCTGATGGATCAATGCGGAGAAACCGGCCAGGCGCTGCCGATCACCGGCGGCCAGGTCATGATCAACTAAGGCAGTCAAGGGGTAAATGTAGGAGCGCAGCTCGCTGCGCGATAACGGCGTTTCTTCGTGGAGACGCTGCCTTCGCCTGATAAAACCGGGCTCCTACGACAAACAAAGGTTTACGGAGAGCGCAAGATGTTAACCGGATGTCCTGGTCGTTCGCGTTTTTAACTTATTACGTCATTCAAGGTTGAACTCAAGATGAAAACTACTGCCGTCCGTCTCTACGGAAAAAAAGACCTCCGTCTCGAATCCTTCGAGCTGCCGCCGATCAAGGACGATGAAATCCTTGCCAAGGTCGTCGCCGACAGCCTGTGCATGTCCTCGTACAAGGCCTCTTCGCAGGCTACCGACCACAAGCGCATCCCCGACGATGTCGCCGATCACCCGATCATCATCGGCCACGAGTTCTGTGGCGAACTCGTCGAAGTCGGCGCCAAGTGGGCCGATAAATTCAAGGCGGGCGACAAGTTCTCGATCCAGCCCGCACTGAACTACGCCGAAGGCCCGGTCGGCATCCTCAGCGCGCCGGGCTACAGCTATCAGAACATCGGCGGCGACGCGACCTACGTCGTCATCCCGGCTGAAGTGATGCAGCAGAACTGCCTGCTTTCCTACACCGGCGAAGGCTTCTACCCAGCCGCACTGGCCGAGCCGCTCTCGTGCGTGATCGGCGCGATGCACGCCAACTACCACCTGACGCCCGGCAGCTATGTGCACAAGATGGATATCGTCGATGGTGGCAAGATGGCCATCCTCGCCGGCGTCGGCCCGATGGGGCTGGCCGCAATCAACTATGTGCTGCGCCGCGAAGATCGCAAGCCCAGCCTGCTGGTCGTCACCGACGTCGATCAGGCCCGCCTCGACCGCGCGGCGACGCTCTACACCGTCGAATTCGCGGCCTCGCGCGGCATCGATCTGCGCTATGTGAATACCGGAACGATGGCTGACCCGGTTGCCGAGTTGAAGGCGATCGCCGGCGGCGAGGGCTACAACGACGTCTTCGTCTTCGCGCCGGTCAAGCCCGTCGTCGAACAGGGCGACGCCATCCTCGCCTTCGACGGCTGCCTCAACTTCTTCGCCGGTCCGAGCGATCCGAAGTTCAGCGCGTCGTTCAACTTCTACAACGTGCACTACGGCTACACGCACGTCGCGGGGACGAGCGGCGGCAACACCGACGACATGGTCGAGGCGCTCGAAATGATGAGCAAGGGCCTTGATCCGGCGGGCTTGGTGACGCATATCGGCGGCCTCAACGCCGTCGCCGAAGCGACCAACCATCTGCCCGAGATTCCCGGCGGCAAGAAGCTGATCTATACGCACATCGACATGCCGCTGACGCCGATCGCCGACTTCGCCAAGCTCGGCGAAACGAATCCGCTGTTCAAGCAGTTGGCCGAAATCTGCACACGCAACAAGGGGCTGTGGAGCATCGAGGCCGAGAGCTACCTGCTCGCCAACTTCCCGCAAAAAGCCTGACGTCGGGCAATAGTCGTAACTCTCCTGCGGCCGCCTCCGGTTTGCTTTACCGGTGGCGGCCGTATAACATTTTTGCCTTTTCCAACAAGACTCAGGGGCGACCATGCTTGAACGAATCAAAGCGATTATCGAAGCCGAAGCAGCCGCGGTGCGCAGCATCCCGATCGATGCAAGCTTCGAAAAGGCGGTCGCAATCATCCACCGCCAGGTGCATGAAAAGGGCGGCAAGCTCGTCACCAGCGGCATGGGCAAGGCCGGCCAGATCGCGCACAACATCGCCACGACGTTCAGCTCAACGGGTACGCCGGCTGCCTATCTGCACCCGAGCGAAGCGCAGCACGGCGACCTCGGCATCCTGCAGCCGAACGACGTGATGCTGGTCATCTCGAACTCAGGCAAGACACGCGAGATCGTCGAGCTGATCGAACTCAAGAACGACCTTTACGCCGACGTCCCGGTCATCGTCATCACCAGCCAGGGCGACAGCCCGCTGGCCGGATGTGCCGACTGCGCGCTGCTCACGGGCAATCCCCCCGAAGTCTGCGCGCTCGGCCTCACGCCGACGACCTCGACGACGATCATGACCGTCATCGGCGATGCGCTCGTCGTCATGCTGATGGAGAAGATCGGCTTCGATGCGACCGAGTATTCCAAGCGTCACCATGGCGGTTATCTGGGGGCGAAATCGCGGAGCATTTCCGGGCGAGGTTGATGCGGCGCTGCGTCGAAATAGCAGAGGGGCGGCGATTTACGCACTAGATCGTCGTCTTTTGGCAAAAAAAGCAAAAAAGGACGTGCCAAAGCGCTTGGTGCGTGTAGCCCGCTCCCGGGAATGCTGCGAAAATCGAGGGCATTAGAACTCCTGCCATCGCCGCGCATCGACCGAGAACGAGCATGCCCAAAACCGTTGAGGAAATCGCCCGGGAAACCGGCTTTTCCATTACCACCGTCCGTTTCGTCATCAACGGTCAGTCTGAGAAATACCGGATCAGCGAAAAGACCCGCAAGCAGATCGAAGACTACGTCGCCATTCACGGCTATTCGCTCAATCACGCCGCGCGCAGCCTCAAACTCAAACGCAGCGATACTATCGGCCTCGTCGTTCCCGACCTGGCCAACGCCTTCTTCGCACGCTTCATGGCTGCCTTCGAGATTCGCTGCCGCAAGCGCAACCTGCTGCTGCTCACCGTCTCGTCGCACGACGATCCCGATCTTGAAAGCCGCGCCGTCACCAGCCTGCTCGCCCGCGGCGTCGATGGACTCGTCATCGCACCGTGTCAAGGAAGCTCGCAGCCGCAGCTGATCAAGAATCTCGATCGCAAGTCGATCGTCATGTTCGACCGCGACTACGGGACGCACCTCTTCCCGACCGTGATCAGCGACAACTACCAGGGGGCACTCGAAATGGCGCGGCGCATGCTGCGCGAGGCGAAGGGCCCGTGCTACTTCATGTGCGGTGACGCCGAGCGGCCGGCGGTCGAAGGCGTCATTCGCGGGCCGAGTATCAAGGAGCGCTTGCGCGGTTTCTTGGACGCGAGCGCGGAGGCCGGGATCAAGAACGGCGAAAGCCTCGTGCGCATGGCGACCGAAAGCAGCCCGGAAGCCGGTGCCGAGATGATGCACGAACTGATCGACGAGCTTGGCGCGCCACCGCACGCCTTCATGTGCTCGGCGCTCCTCCTGCTCGAAGGTGCCCTGCAGCAGATCCGCGCGCAAACGGGAAAGATCGACAAGAAGATCCTGATCGGCACCTTCGACGACCACACGATGCTCGACTTCCTGCCCAACCGCGTGTTCTCCATCCGCCAGAACGAAGACGCCCTCGCACGGCGTGTCTTCGAACGGCTGATCGAACCGCTCGGTAGCAGCAAGCGGTCGAGCGCGGTTGATACTGTCCCGACCGAGCTGATCTGCCGCAATTTGTAGGCTTCGACGGAACCCGTGGCGGTTCCGCAGCGTCAACCCGGCTCCGAAAACGCTGAGGATGAAAATGATCTCCGCTCTGCGCAGTTTGATGAAGCGAAACGTCGGCGCAGCTTCCGCCCGTTGGCGTTCGGCTTGCGCGGTATTTCTAGTGGTTGCCGCGCTGCCAGTGCTCAATGCATGTTCCACACAGCCGCCTGCCGGCATGACGCCAGTCAGCCCCTTCCAGATCGAACGCTATCTCGGCAAGTGGTACGAAATCGCCAGGCTGGATCACTCGTTCGAGCGCGGCCTGAGTGACGTGAGCGCCACCTATCGCCTGCAGGACGACGGCAGCGTGCAAGTCGTCAATCGCGGATTTGACGGCACGCGGAACGAATGGCGCGAGGCGGTCGGGCGAGCACTATTTACGGGCGACCCAACGCGCGCGTCGTTGAAAGTGTCCTTCTTCGGCCCGTTCTATGGCGGTTATCACGTCATCTCGCTCGATCAGCAGGATTACCGCTGGGCGATGGTCGTCGGTCCCGACCGCGACTACCTGTGGATTCTCGCCCGCGACCGCCAGTTGGCTCCGGAGGTTAGGCAACAGTTGCTGCGCCTAGCCCGCGAGTCGGGATTCGACGTCGCTTCGCTGATCTGGGTCGATCAGGCGAGGGATGACGGCTAGGCCGTCCTGACGCGGCTATTCGCAGTCTGCGTTCCCGTTTGGCAGAGGTAGCGAGTAGTGGCAAAGAATCTCCAGCGGGATGAGGACCTGCGTATTCTGGGGTGCTCCGCTGAGAATCGCGTTGAGTTGATCCGTAGCTTCAAGCAGCATGTGTTTCATGTTCTGCGTGATCAGGTAGTCCACCTCGTTTCTTCTGATCAAGGCTTCGGTGACCCGGTTGTACTCGTGTGTCACGAACAGCGTTTTTCCGGTCAAGCCGCCTTCGGCGAGCGCCATCGCTACGCCTTGGTTGCCCCCGGCGGTGTTGTAAACACCGTCAATCTTCGGATAAATCTCCAATAGCGACTTGATGGCCGCATGGCTGGCTTCGGCCGAGTCGCCGTGCTTGACTACCTCGATCACGTTGATAGCCGGAAAGCGCTGGCGCAGCACCGAGCGGAAGCCCATTTCCCTCTCTTCGTGGCAGCGATAGTTCATCGCCTCGACGACGACGGCGAGGTTGGCCGGCGCGTCGGCTGGCATATGCCTACCCATGAGAAAGCCGACGGTTTGGCCTGCTGCGCGGTTGTCTATGCCGACGTAGGCATGGCGCGCGGCGAGATCGAGATCGGTGTGCGAGGTGACGATCGCTTTGCCTTGTTCCCGGAACAGCGCGGCTGCATCGACAATTTCTGCAGAGTTCTTGGCAATGATGATGAGTCCGTCGGCATCGCTCTGCGCGGCGATGAGGCCGGCAACGCGCTTGCTTGGAATCCCAACGCACGGCAGCACTTCGAGCGTGCAGTTGCGTGCCGCCAGCGAAGGCGCCAGGCGGTCGGCCTCGTCGACGATCGACTGCGTAAAGGCATCACCGACCTGGATGATCGCCTTGTAGTGCTTGCGGCGATCTTCGCGATGCGCATGGAATGATGCATTGCTTGTCTCTCGCAGCTGTCGAAGTGCGGCATCTACTATCGCCTGCGTACGCGTATGTACCCCTTCGCGTTCGTTCAGTACGCGATCGATTGTCGCCCGACTCAGCCCGGTGAGACGCATGATCTCTTTGATTTGTGGTCTTTTCTGCTTCACTGAGCCCCCGCTATTTTCTCTAAGTGATGCAAATGCATCACGAAAAGAGTCATTGTATTTTACGGTTGTCTCAATTGCAACTCGACAAAATATCTTGAATTCAGCCTAGTAAATTGAAAATTAACAGATAGTTCTGGTGTTGCCTTGGTAGCGTGTTCAAAATCCATAATTTGTGGAAAATTTTTTCTAAAAATATTCGTTCTACGGTATTGCATTTTCGTTTTTGTTTTGATTCAATGTGAGCCATTGGTTCATGGTTATTTGCCTCACGTGAGTCAAAAGATTCTTTTGTGAGGTTCTGGCTGCTTGCTGAAGTGAGTGTCAGGTCCGTGAGCAAAGACTCGGGGTTGTCCGGAAGAAGCGTTAAAGCGCTCATGAGGCAGCCCGATTGGCAAGGGCGCAGTAACAACGATGGGGGCGGCACTTTCTATGCACGAGAAGCAAGATAGCGGCGGGCAGGGCGCTTACGTCCTGGAAATGCGCGGCATCACCAAGGCCTTTCCGGGCGTACTGGCTCTGGACAAGGTGAACCTGAAAGTCAGGCCGGGTTCGGTGCATGTGTTGGTCGGCGAAAATGGTGCCGGCAAATCGACGCTGATGAAGGTCTTGAGCGGCGAGCACGCGATCGACTCGGGCGAGATCTGGTTCAAGGGCGAGAAGCTCGACCACCAGGACACCAAGGCCGCGCTTGAGATGGGCATCTCCATGATCCATCAGGAGCTGAGCCCCGTCCTCGACATGACCATCGCCGAGAACATCTACCTCGGGCGCGAACCGATCATCGACGGCAATCCGCTGTTGTCGCCGTTCAAGACCTTCGTCGACTTCAACCGCATGTACCGCGAGACGCAGGCTCTGCTCGACAAACTCGGCCTCAAGTACAACCCGCGCATGCAGATGCGCGAACTCTCGATCGCCGCCATGCAGTTGATCGAGATCACCAAGGCCATCTCGCGCCAGGCCTCGCTCGTCATCATGGACGAACCGACCTCGGCGATCAGCGACACCGAAGTCGCCATGCTCTTCAAGCAGATCGACGATCTCAAGAAGAACGGCGTCGCGATCATCTACATCACGCACAAGATGGACGAGATCTTCCAGATCGCCGACGACATCACCATTATCCGCGACGGCCAGTACGTCGACTCGAACGTCGCCGCTGCCTACGACGAGAACAAGCTCATCTCGCTGATGGTCGGGCGCACCATCTCCAACATCTTCCCCAAGGAACATGCCGAGATCGGCGAGACCGTCCTCGAACTCAAGAACGTCACGCGTTACGGTGTCTTCAAGGACGTCAGCTTCTCTGTGCGCAAGGGCGAGATCCTCGGACTGTCGGGCCTCGTCGGTGCCGGGCGCACCGAAGTCGCGCGCGCCATCTTCGGCCTCGACCCGATCGACGAAGGCGAAATCCGCCTCGAAGGCCAGCCGATCAAGCTCAAGACCTCGTCCGATGCCATCAGCCACGGCATCGCCATGGTCTCGGAAGACCGCAAGGCAGAAGGGCTGGTGCTCTGCCGCTCGGTCAAGGAAAACATCTCGCTCGCCAACCTCAAGAAGTTTGCCCCCGGTCTGCTGCTCGATTCCGGCAAGGAGCAAACGGAAGGGATGCGCATGCGCGAGATGCTGCGCATCAAGACACCGAGCCTGATGACCGCCGCAGGCAATCTCTCCGGCGGCAACCAGCAGAAGATCGTCATCGCCAAATGGCTGCTCGGCGATCTCAAAGTCCTGATCCTCGACGAACCGACACGTGGCATCGACGTCGGCTCCAAATCCGAAATTCACAAACTGATGACCCAGTTCGCGCAGCAGGGGCTGGCGATCATCATGATCTCGTCCGAACTCCCGGAAATCCTTGGGATGAGCGACCGGGTCATCGTCATGCACGAAGGCGTTGTGCGCGGCGAGATCGAGCGCAAGGACGCTTCACAGGAAAACATCATGGCCTTGGCCACGGGAGGAAAGCAATGAGCAGCATGGCACAAACGACACCGGTCGCCGACAAGTCGGCATTCGCCAAGATCCGCGAGATGGGGTTTGCCGAGATTTACCGGCGCTACGGGACGATCCTCATCTTTGTCGGTATTTTTATCCTCGCCTCGCTGGTTAGCCCGACCTTCCTCACCGAAGGCAACCTGACCAACGTGCTGCGCCAGGTCGTCGTTGTCAGCCTCTTGGCCTGCGGCGTCACCTTCATCATCATCCTCGGCCACATCGACGTCTCGCTCGGCTCGGTGCTGGCGTTGACCGGAACGATCGCGGCGAGCGTCATGTCGATGACGCAGAGCTTGCCGCTGGCGCTTGCCGCAGGCGTCGGGCTCGGGATGGTCACCGGACTGATCAACGGCTTCGTCATCACCTACTTCCGCATCCCGGCCTTCATCATGACGCTGGCCATGACGACCGTGGCGCGTGGCGCGGTGCTGCTCTACACGGGTGGAGTGCCTGTCACCAACCTTGGCGACTTCAAGGTCATCGGCCAGGGTTCGCTCGGCATCATCCCGGTTTCGGTGGTGATCCTGTTCTTCGTCATCGGCGCGACCTGGGTCCTGCTCAACAAGACGAAGTTCGGGCGCTACGTCTATGCCGTCGGTGGCAACCCGAAGGCGGCCATCGCTTCCGGCATCAACGCTGACCGCGTGGTGATCAAGGCCTTCATTCTCAATGGCGTGCTCTGTGCCGTGGCCGGCATCGTCTATATGTCGCGCATCAACTCCGGACAACCGGCCGGCGGGCTCTCCTACGAGTTCGACGCAATTACCGCGGTCGTCGTCGGCGGCACCAGCCTGATGGGCGGTACGGGAACGATCACCGGCACCATCGTCGGCGCGCTGATCATCGGCGTCATCAACAACATCCTCAATCTGCTCAACGTCAGCTCCTACTGGCAGCAGATCATCAAGGGTTTGATCATCGCCGTCGCTGTCATCCTCGACGTCAAGACCAAGACGGCGAGAACGAAGAAAAAGGCATAAGTGGAAAGAAGCGTGCAGGGAAGAACGTAGCAATCGCAATCACTACAAGGAGGGCGCCATCAAAACCGAAGAAGTTGCAGCAAGTGTTTCATGTTGAACAGGCAGTGGTAGTCAAACAACAGGTCTTATTCACGCCCTGAAAAGGCGAAAACCACAGATGAGGATTCAATGATGAAAAAACTGACCAATTTGATCATGTCGTGTGCTGTTGCCCTGACCGTTATCCCGGGGAGCGCGATGGCTGCGAAATTCGTGGTTGGCTACACGAACCTGGCCGATACCGACGTCTTCACAATGAGCCGCAAGACGGCCTTCATCGAAGCGGCGAAGGGCGACCCGAACATCGACATTCGCTTCACCGATGCCAACGGCGACATCAGCAAGCAACTCGACCAGATCGACAACTACATCGCGCAGAAGGTCAATGCCATCATCGTCGTTCCGGTCGACTACCAGGGCATCGTCCCCGGCGTTGAAAAGGCTAACAAGGCGGGCATCCCCGTCATCGCGCTCGGAATCGAATCGGCCGGCGGCAAGTACACCTTTGTCGGCTCGAAGAATATCGATGCCGGTCGTCTGCAAGGCGAGTTCATGAAGGCCAAGTTGCCGAAGGACGCCAAAATTCTCTATCTCCAGGGGACGCCTGGCCTCTACCACTCGCAAGAGCGTCTGCAGGGCTTTACCGAAGCGTGCCTGAAGGCACGGCCTGACGTGAAGGTTCTGGCCAACCTGACCGGTAACTATGACCGCGCCGAAGGCATGAAAGTGACCGAGGACTGGGTGCAGAGTTTCAAGCAGTTCGACGCGATCATCGCAGCGAATGACCAGATGGCGCTCGGCGCATTGCAAGCCCTGAAAACGTCGAACCGCCTCAAAGGCGTGATGATCTCCGGCATCGACGGCACGGGTGACGCGCTCAAGGCGATCAAGGACGGCGAGATGTCGCAGTCGATCTTCCAGAACGCCCGCGGCCAGGCCGAAGGCGCCTACGCTGTCGTCAAGACGATCATGTCGGGCCAGCCAGCGCCGGATGAACTGTTGATTCCGTTCGAGTCGATCGTTGCTGAGAACGTCGACAAGTACATGAAGAAGTAAGGATCTGCTGCAACACGCTTGACCAATCCGCGTCGCACCGGACTTCGTCTGGCAACCGACCGGCTTCTGATGGAGCAGCGAATATCCATCAGGAGCCGTCGGCAGCACCGAAGCGAGGCGGCGGGTGGTGTGAATGATCAAGGCGCTTCACGCGGAGAAGCCAAAGAACACGAAGACTGGGTTGAGTCGTTCCGGAATTTCCGAGAGATCGGAGCCCCGGGCAGGGGACGCCTGCGCCCAGTGTTTGAGATGAATTGAAAAACTGAAACGTAAGGGAAGACCACCATGACTCTGAGAATCGGCGTAATCGGCTGCGGCGCCATCGGCCAGGATCACGCGCTGCGCATCACGCGCAAGCTGACCGGCGGGCGCATCGTCGCGCTTAACGACATCAACAAGGAACAGACCGAAGCTTTTGCCAAGGCGGCGGGACTCGACGCCAAGGTCTATGCGAACCCGCATGACCTGATCCAGGCCAACGACGTCGATGCGATCCTCGTCGCCTCGTGGGGGCCTTCGCACGAAGAGTTCGTGCTCGCCTCGATCGCGGCCGGCAAGCCGGTCTTTTGCGAAAAACCGCTGGCAACGACAGCAGCCGCCGGCCTGCGCATCGTCGAAGCGGAAGTGAAGCACGGCAAGAAGCTCGTGCAGGTCGGCTTCATGCGCCGCTACGACGCCGGCTACCGCGCGCTCAAGAAAACGCTCGACGCCGGTACGATCGGCGACGCGCTGATGGTGCACTGCACGCACCGCAATCCGTCGGTTCCCGAGATCTACACCGGTGACATGAACATCACCGACACCCACGTGCACGAGATCGACGTTCTGCGTTGGCTGCTCGATGACGACTACGTTACGGCGCAGGTGATCGAAGGACGCAAGACGCGCAATGCGCACGCCGGCCTGCACGACCCGATCATGGTCCTGCTGGAAACACGCAAGGGTATTCGCATCGACACCGAGATCTTCGTCGCCTGCCGCTTCGGTTACGACATCCAGTGCCAGGTCGTCGGTGAGATCGGTACGGCGAATCTGCCCGACCCGGCGAGCGTTCCATTGCGCCTCGCTGGTCGCGCATCAACCGAAATCCTCATGGACTGGAAGCTGCGCTTCATCGACTCGTACGACGTCGAACTGCAGGAATGGATCGACTCGACGCTACGCGGCGAAGTCAACGGCCCGACCGCGTGGGACGGTTATTTCGCGTCGGCGACCGCCGAAGCCTGCGTCGAAGCGCGCGTCAGCAAGAGCATCGCGCCGGTGCGCATCGCGGAGCGTCCGGCGTTCTACGGCCGGTAACTGGATTGTGGCCCGGCGGCTGTGAGCTAGCGGCCGTCGGTGGCGCGTGGCGAAGACAGAGAGAGCATCGCGACGCGTCCTTGGCTGAAGGTGTTTTTCAGTGTCTCTCCTTAATCGGAGTTCGGCGCGGTTCGCCGGAATGACGAACCGCGCCACCTTTTTCCCGAATGAGGAACAGCTGTGGCCGATGTTCGCCCGGACATCGGAGGCATTGAAGTTGAACAAATGGATAGTGAAAGGATCGCGCCATGAAAATCGCCCTGGACCCCTACATGCACCGCCATCTTGATCTGCCGGGCATTTGCCGGCTGACGAAAGAGCTTGGCTACGACTACATCGAACTCTCCCCGCGTGCCGACTTCCTCGAATGGTGGTCGATGCCGCGCGTCTACCCGGAACGCATCGCCGCCTTCAAGGAAGCGCTGAAGGAGTACAACGTCGGCCTCGCCACCTTGCAACCGATGTACCGCTGGGCCAGCCCGCTCGAAGACGAACGCCAGATCGCCATGCGCTACTGGAAGAAGGCGATCGAAGTCGCCGTCGAAATGGGCTGCGACACGATGATCTCCGAGTTCGGCCGCGGCGGCTCAGCGGAAAGAACGGTGGGCAACCCCATCAACAACAAGGAATCCTGCGAAGCTGCCTGGTGGCGTTCGATGGACGAACTCGTCCCGATCTTCGAGAAGGAAGGCATCGTCCTCTCGGTCGAACCGCACCCGGAAGACTGGGTCGAGACCTTCCACCCGGCGGTCGACATCATCCGCAGCATAGGCTCCAAGTTCGTCAAGATGTCCTACATCGCCCCGCACACCTTCTACTACGGGGATGACATGGCCGCCATGCTGAAGGAAGCTGCCCCGGTCCTGCATCACGTGCGGGTGGCCGACACCTACAACCACAAGGCCTCGTCGCAACTCAGGTATATCGTCAATCCACCGGGTTCCAACGTGCGTGTGCACCAGCACCTCGACATCGGCCAGGGCGAAATCAATTGGGATCTGTTCTTCAAATCCCTAAGCGAGATCAAGTTCGACGGCGTGCTCTCCTCCTGCGTCTTCGCCTGGGAGGACCGCGCCGAGGACTCCTCGCGCTTCATGCGCACGGAGATTCAGCGCTACCTCGACAAGTATCGCAGCTAGGTGGCGGGCAAGGCGAAGGCAGCAGAGAAGCGTCGATGAACTCCACGATTATTCAGCAAGCGTCGTTTTGCGCGAGCGGCTTCACGAAACTGCTCGCCACACAATCCGGTGCCAAGGGCGCGAGTGGCGAAAGTGACGATTTGCAGGCCCTACGAGCGTGGTTGGTGCAGTATTCGGCGAATCCATCGACGCTCGCCTGCTATCGCCGCGAGGCCGAGCGCCTGCTCTTCTGGGCCTTGCTTGATCGCCAGAAGCCGATTTCCTCGCTCACCGCCGAGGACATGGCGGCGTATCCGTCCTTCCTCGCCAATCCGATGCCCTGCACGCTATGGGTTACCGAGCGCGGGCGGCGGGTCGCCCGCGACAGCCAGGGTTGGCGTCCGTTTGCCGGACCTTTGTCGCCGAACAGCGTTCAGCAATCGCTCGCCGTTGTCAACCGCCTGTTCGCCTGGTTGTCGGACACCGGCTATTTGTCGCGGAACCCGATGCGCGATCCGGCCGAGGCTGCAGGATCACCATCGGTGCTCGCCGTCGAACTGATGCGGGAGGATTTTCTGCGCATCATCAAGGTCGTCACCCGCGCTCATCCCGCTGCGACGGATCGTGAACGCGAACGGATTGAGCGGTCGCGCTGGCTGTTCTCACTGATGCATTACGGTGGGCTGCGCATTCCCGAGATCGCTCGGCACACGATGGGCGTTTTTCGTGTACGCCCACTCGGCGATTCGGGTGAGTGGTGGATGGTGCTTGACGAAAGCCGGGGCGTCAGGCGCCGCAAGCCGGCATCGCCCGAGCTTATGAAGGCGCTGATTCGCTACCGAATGTCGATCGGCCTGACGCCACTACCCGATACGCACGAATCGACACCGCTGGTGCTGCCGATTGGCGGGCGCCACGAGCATCTCAAGCCACGGGTTCTGCATGAAATCGTGAAGACGCTGTTCGACGCTGCGGCGCGTTTTGCTGACGAAGTGGCAATGGCCGGCTCCGGCATTGATGACGGCACACGATTGAACTGCGGCGGCGGACGACGGTTGCGGCAACTCGCCGAGGCGTTTTGCCTGGCGGAAGCCGACGAGTCTGCGATCGCCGCCGCCTCGTGTGATGAAGTCGATGCCATGGCGCTTGCGATAGCGGGTGCCGAACAGCGTATCGATTGTTCTGCGCATGAGTTGCGCGTCCTCGCGCCGACCGCAGTGCCTCGATGCGCCGACGCACGTCCAAGGTGTCGGTCGGATGGGTACCGGTTCGAAACGAAGGCCGGATGTGGCTGTAAACCATTCAGTGGTGAGGGGTGCGGGGGCAGAACTGCGCACGAAAGAAGCGAAGGAAAACGATACGAATGAAATTTCCCCGGATCTTGCCGCCTGATCCGTCCTGTTTTGGCTAAATCGCAGCAACTCTTTCTCGGAGAACCAACATGAAACTCGCAATCTGCACCGACGTCTATGGCAACCTTCCGTTTCCGGAAATGCTCGACAAGGTCAAGTCACAAGGCATCACTGGCGTCGAAATGACCGCTGGCGGCTGGGGCGGCTGCCCGCACGTACCGACTCAGGCACTACTCGCCGATCCCGCCAAGCTCACTGCTTTCAAGGCCGAGTTGGTCAAGCGCGGCATGGAAATTGCCGCCCTCAACTGCTCTGGTAACCCGCTCTGCCCGGGCGAGATGGGCGAGAAGCACACGAAGTCGACCTACGACACGGTGGTTCTGGCCGGCAAGCTTGGCGTCAAGAAGATCGTCATGATGTCCGGCTGCCCGGCCGGCGCACCTGGCGACAAGACGCCGAACTGGATTACCTCGACCGTATCCTGGCCCGATTACATGGCCCCGGCACTCGAATACCAGTGGAACGAAGTCGCCATCCCTTGGTGGAAGAAATTCGTTGAGCACTGCAAGGCGCACGGCGTCGAACAGATCGCCATCGAGGAATTCCCCTGCATGCTCGTCTACAACCCCGAGACGCTGTGGAAACTGCGCAACGCCGTCGATTCCATCGTCGGCATCAACCTCGATCCGTCGCACCTGATGGCGATGGGCGCCGACCCGATCGCCTCGGCACGTGCCTTGAAGGGCGCCATCTTCCACATCCACGGCAAGGACGCCCGTATCGAACGTGGCCTGGCCGACGTCAATGGCCTGCTCGAAACCAAGCCGGTCACCGACAGCGAAAACCGGACCTGGAACTACGTCGCCGTCGGCTGCGGCAAGGATCTGCAGTGGTGGAAGGAGTTCTTCTCGGTGGTCGGCATGATGGGTTACCAAGGCTGGGTCTCGCTTGAGATGGAAGACCTGACCATGTCGGTCGATGCGGGCGTGACGACCTCGATCGCTGCGTTGAAGCAAACGATCAGCCAGTAACGCCTGACAGGCTCATGGTCTCCGGCAGGCGTGGAGCTTGCCGGCCGAACCAGTGATTCGAAAGGGAACCTCGCCATGTACAAGTTTCTGATCACCATCCAGTTGCAGCCCGGCACTCGCGACCGGATTCTCGAGGCGGCGGCGTCCGTCCAGAAACAGACGCGCGCTGAGCCGGGTTGCATTGCCTACGACTTCTTCACCTGCACCGATGACCCAGACCTGCTCGTGTTCATCGAGTGCTTCCAGTCGAAGGAAGCGCATGAGCAGCATTGCGCGCAGGAATACACCAAGCGCTTCATCGCCTTCCATGAGCAATTCCACCGTTCGCTGACCTTCGAGATCGTCCATGTGGCGCAGCCGACTTGACGAAAATTCGTCAAGATTTTGATGGCATATCGGCGTGAGCGGTCTAGTCTGGTTCGGCTGCTATTTCCTCTCGACCAACCCAGGAGCAATCCCATGAAGAAAACCCTGATCGCCGCACTTTTGGCGACGCTTGCGGCGAGTCCCGCCGCGTATGCCGAGAAGATCGGCGTCACCATCGCCAACTCGAATCCCTGGCTGACGCTGGTGCGTAACGGCATGCAGGCGAAGGTGAAGACGATGAAGGGTGTCGATGCGCAGTTCGAAGACGCGCAGGACGACATCGGCCGCCAGCTTAACCACATCCAGAACTTCATCGCCCAGAAGGTCGATGCCATCGTCGTCGTCACCGTTGACTCGCAGGCGACGCCGAAGATGACCAAGATGGCGACAGACGCGGGCATCCCCCTCGTTTACGTCAACCATCCGCCCGGGGACAAGACGCTCCCGGCGAAGGTTTCGTTTGTCGGCTCCAACGAAGTCGACTCAGGAACGATGCAGACTAAGGAAGTCTGCCGGTTGCTCAAGGGCAAGGGCGACATCCTGCTGATCATCGGCGACCTGTCGAACGAGTCGGCGCTGCAGCGCACGGAGGACGTCAAGGACGTCATCGCCAAGCCGCCGTGCGACGGCATGAAGATCGTCGACGCGCAGGCGGCAACGTGGAGTCGCACGCAGGCGGCCGATTTGATGAACAACTGGCTGTCGGCCGGCCTCAAGTTCGACGCCGTGATCTCGAACAACGACGAAATGGCGATCGGTGCCATCCAGTCGCTGAAGGCCGCCGGCAAGATGAAGAAGGACACGATCGTCGCCGGTATCGACGCCACGCGTGACGCGCTGGCGAGCATGAAGGCCGGCGAACTCAAGGTTACCGTCTTCCAGGATGCCTACGGGCAGGGCGGCGGCGGCATCGAGGCGGCGGTGAAGATGGCGCGCGGCGAGAAGGTGCCGGCGAACGTCTGGATTCCGTTCGAACTCGTGACGCCGGCGAACGTGGATAAGTATCTGTCGAAGAACTGATCGCCGTCGCAACAGGCCGTCATGTCACTCAGGCCCGGCGCCGCCGCCCCGCGGGAATTCCGCGCGACGCGGGCGTCGGGCCTTTCCTTGTGCGGTCGGCAGGGCAGTCCTCCTGTTATCATTCGGCGCTGGCTGCGCCGCGTCGCTGGGCAGCGAAGATAACCTGAAAAACAAGGATAAGAGGCATGCCGCGCAACCGCCCCCCGCTCAAGGACATCATGCGTCTCACCGGTTTGAGCCGCGCGACCGTCGACCGCGCCTTGAACGCGCGCGACGGTGTGCGGCCGGCGACCTTGGCGGCCATTGAAGCAGCGGTGGCGAGCCTGCAGCAGGCGGAAGCGAGCGGGACTCCCGCGGTCACAAGAACGTCGTCGCGGCCGAAAAACTTCAAGTTCGTCATTCAGGCTGATGACGAGTTTACCCAGTCGATCATCGAGCAGACGGCGATTCTCGGCCCGGTCTTCGCAGCCAAGGGCTGCCAGCTTGAGGTGATCCCGTTTTCCAATCGCGGCGCTGACCTGGTTGCCCCCGTTATCGCCGAACAGGCGTTGTCCGACGGGGTGGCAATTCTCGTCGAGAACTCGTTCGCTGTCTCGCGCGTTACGTCGGCGCTCAAGGCGCGCGGGGTGCCGGTCGTCGCGACGAACACCGACATCGATCTCGCGGCACGCCACGCATTTGTCGGCATCGACAACCGGGCCGCAGGGCAGACGGCCGGTTTCATGATGGGACGCCATCTGTGCAACCAGCCGAGCGCGAACGTTGCCGTCGTCGTCGAGACGCTTTCGTTCCGTTGCCATGAGGAGCGCGAGATGGGGTTCCGTGCGGTGATCCGGCAGCGCTTTCCGTCGATCAACATCATCGACGTTGTGCGCTGGGACAGCAGTCGTCACGGCACCTACGAATCGGCAAAGAGCCTGCTCAAGGACTGGCCGGAGATCGACGGCATCTACAACACTTCCGGCGGCAACCACGGTCTTGCGCAGGCGCTGGAAGAGAGCGGCCGTCTCGGCAAGACGTTGTTCATCGCGCACGAAATCAACCCGGTGACCGAGCCGCTGGTCCGCGCGGACGCGCTTGACTACCTGATCACGCAGAACCTCAAGGCGCTACTCACTGGCACCGTCGATGAACTGCTGCTTGTCGCCACCGGTGGCCAGCCGAGTCCGAACCGCATGCTGCGCCCGGAGCTGCTGTGCAAATACACCTTGCCGCTCTGGGTTGAGTAGCGCAGTACTCCGAGTTCGCGTTACCGCCCCGGCAGCGCCAGATACAAGGCGAGCGGGACGAAGACGAGCGAGGCGATGTTGCCGCAGACCACGATAGCGGCGACGAGCGCCGGCTCCTGGCGGTACTTCTCGGCGAGCACGTAGTTGAGCACGGCGGGCGGCAACGCGCCGTAGAGCAGCAGGATGCCTTGCATCGGTTCGCTGAGCGGGAGGATGCGGGTGAGCGGCCAGGCGACAAGCAAGCCGGCGATCGGGCAGAGCAGTGCGCCGACAAGGCCGATGCGCCAGCGGTCGATGTGAAAGCTGGCGAATCCGACGCCAAGCGAGAACAGCCCGAGCGGGATCGCACTTTCGCCGAGCATACGGGCGCTGATGCCGAGCCACGGCGGCAGGGCAAGCCCGAACAGGCTCATCAGGAGCCCGGCCAACATCGCCCACAACATCGGCCCGCGCAGGATGCCGCCGAGTCGTGCCTTCGGGTCGAAGATGCGGATGCCGACGGTGAAATGGCCGAGGCTGAAGACGATGAACAGGGCGACCGCGGCTGGCAAAAGGTCGGCGCCGAAGGCGAACAGCGTGAGCGGAAAGCCCATGTTCGAGGTGTTCGTGAATACGACCGGAGGTATGAAAGCGTGCGGGTTGTAGCCTAGCAGGCGTGCGACGAGCCAGCCTGCCAGGCCCGAGCCGAGCATGACGAAAAGACCGCAAGCGATCAACGGCAGATAACGGACGAGATCGAAGTCTTTCGACGCCATCGAGGAGAACACGAGCAGCGGTGTCAGGAGATCGACGTTCAGCTGATTGATCGCTGACATGTCCGGCTTGCGCAGCCGGCCATAGACGTAGCCAATCGCCGCGATCAGCAGGACAGGCGTGATGATGCCGACGATGCGTAGCGCGGTTTCCACTCGAGGATTTTCGTAGATGGCCCCGGACGGTGCCGGGGCCGTTGATCAACGATAGCGGTTGATCAGGTCGCGCGTCTCGACGGCGGCCTTGCGCGCGGCGGCGGCGAAGTTCTCGTCCTTGCCGGCGTAGAGGATGGCGCGCGAGGAGTTGATCATCAGGCCCGTCTTGGCAACCGTCTTGCCCGCGTTCAGCGTCGCCTCCACGTCGCCGCCCTGCGCGCCGATGCCCGGTACCAGCAGCGGCATATCGCCGACGATCTCGCGCACGCGGGCGATCTCGCCGGGGAAGGTGGCGCCGACGACGAGCGCGCATTGGCCGGTGGTGTTCCACTGGGTGGCGACGAGTTCGGCGACGTGCTCATACAGCTTCTTGCCGCCAACGTCGAGAAACTGCAGGTCGCTGCCGCCGGGATTGGACGTGCGGCAGAGCAGAATGACGCCCTTGTCGGCGTAGGCGAGGTAGGGCTCGACCGAATCCTTGCCCATGTACGGATTGACCGTCAGCGCGTCGGCCTGGTAGCGCTCAAAAGCTTCGATCGCATATTGCTCGGCGGTGCTGCCGATGTCGCCGCGCTTGGCATCGAGAATGACCGGAATTCCGGGATGCGCGGTGTGGATGTACGCAATCAGATCCTGCAGCTGGTCTTCCGCACGGTTGGCGGCGAAGTAGGCGATCTGCGGCTTGAAGCAGCAGGCAAGGTCGGCGGTGGCGTCGGAGATCGACTTGCAGAACTCGAAGATCGTGTCCGGCCGGTCCTTGAGATGCGCCGGGAACTTGGCGGGGTCGGGGTCGAGGCCGACGCAGAGCAGCGAGTTGTTCTTCGCCCAGGCTGCGGTGAGCGATTCGATGAACGTCATGCCTTGCCTCCCCAGGAATCCTTGAGCGTCACGGCGCGGTTGAACACCGGGGCGCCGGCCTGGGTGTCGACGCGGTCGGCGACGAAGTAGCCGTGACGTTCGAACTGGAAGCGCTGTTCGGGTTTCGCGTCCTTGAGGGCCGGTTCGAGCTGCGCGGTGATGACCTTGACGCTGTCCGGATTGAGGTCGTCGAGGAAGTTGCGCTCCAAGCCTTCCGCGTCGCCCTCGCGCCGGTTGCCCGGTGCCGGGTAGGCGAACAGGCGGTCGTACAGGCGCACTTCGGCGGCGTAGGCGTGGGCGGCGGAGACCCAGTGCAGGTTGCCCTTGACCTTGACGCTGTCCGCACCCGGTGTGCCGCTCTTGGTGTCGGGCAGGTATTCGCAATGCACGGCAATAACGCTGCCAGTCTTTTCGTCTTTTTCGCAGCCGATGCATTTGACGACGTAGCCGTGGCGCAGGCGCGCCATGTTGCCGGGGAACAGGCGGCGATAGCCCTTGCTCGGTACCTCCATGAAGTCTTCACGCTCGATCCACAGTTCGCGCGCGAACGGCATGATGCGCGTACCGAGTTCGGGCTTGAACGGGTGGTTATGCACGACGCAGTCTTCGCTATGGCCTTCAGGGTAGTTGTCGATGATCAGCTTCAGCGGGTCGAGCACGGCAAAGCGGCGTTCGTCGGACTCGTTCATCACCTCGCGCATGCAGTCTTCGAACAGCACGTAGTCGATCAGCGAATCGGCCTTGGAGACGCCGATGCGTTCGGCGAAGAGGTGGAAGCCCTCCGGCGCGTAGCCGCGGCGGCGTGCGCCAACGAGCGTCGGCATGCGCGGGTCGTCCCAGCCGTTGACGTGTTTCTCCTCGACGAGCTGGATCAGCTTGCGCTTGGAGAGGATGACGTAGGTGAGATTCAGTCGCGAGAACTCGATCTGCTGCGGCACCGGGCGCTGCAGCAGGCCGCCCTCGGCGAGGTGGTCGAGCAGCCAGTCGTAGAACGGGCGCTGGTCCTCGAATTCGAGCGTGCAGATCGAATGCGTGATGTTCTCCAGCGCGTCCTCGATCGGATGCGCGAAGGTGTACATCGGGTAGACGCACCACTTGTCGCCGGTGTTGTGGTGCGTGGCGTGGCGGATGCGGTAGATCGCCGGGTCGCGCAGGTTGATGTTCGGCGAGGCCATGTCGATCCTGGCGCGCAGGATCAGCGCGCCGTCGGGGAATTCGCCGGATTGCATGCGCCGGAAGAGCTGCATGTTCTCTTCCGGTGTACGGTTGCGGTAGGGCGAGTCCTTGCCCGGCTCGGTCAGCGTGCCGCGGTTGGCGCGCATTTCCTCGGCGCTCTGGCTGTCGACGTAGGCGAGGCCGGCCTCGATCAGGTATTCGGCGCTGGCGATCATCCAGTCGAAGTAGTCGGAGGCGTAGTAGAGGTTGTCTTCCTTGTCGTCCTTCCACGCGAAGCCGAGCCAATGCACGGCGTCGACGATGGAGTCGACGTATTCCTTCTCTTCCTTCTCCGGATTCGTATCGTCGAAGCGCAGGTGACAGCGGCCGCCGTAGTCGCGGGCGAGGCCGAAGTTCAGGCAGATCGACTTGGCGTGGCCGAAGTGCAGGTAGCCGTTCGGCTCCGGCGGAAAGCGCGTGCGAATCTTCGCCGGATCGAGCGGGCCGGCAAGCTGCTGCTCGGCGAGGCCGGGCTGGCCCGACCAGCGGCGCTGGGCGTGCTTGCCGGCGGCGAGTTCGGCGTCGATGATGTTGCGGATGAAGTTGGTCGGCGCGGCCGGGGCTTTGGCGGCGTCTGCGGGGGCGGTCTTGTTGTCGTTGGTGGCGTTGCTCACGGCGCTGTCCTAGGTTCCAGAAGAGCGCCATTTTAACCGGAGGATGCGCTAAAGCAGAGCGCTTGCCGGCCGAAAACCAGAGATTTGCCGGCATTTGTGCGGGCTGCGGCGGCTGCGTTTCCGCTGCATCGGAATCTTGCGATTCATCGGTCATTTCCTGTTGCGCCATCGGGGCAACGCACGCTACGCTCTGTCGTGCAAGCACGCGAGAAACGGAGGCGTTCTCGGCGTTTGAATGTCTATCAGGAGAGAGTTCGACCGTGACGACCGAGAAACGCAGCGCAGCGGGCGAAACCGCGTACGCGCAAACGGATGATGTGGACGGCTTTCCGGTCAAGGAGGCCATCCGTCGACTGGGGGCCACCGAGGATATCCGCGCCTACGTGTATCGAACGCTGATCGACATCATGCCGGATCGCATCTACGCCAAGGATCGGCAAAGCCGTTTCATCCTTGCCAATCGCTCCGTTGCGCGGTTGATGGGCGAGCGCGGCCCTGAAGATCTGATCGGCAAGACCGACTTCGACTTCTATCCGCCGGAAATGGCGGCTGAGTACATCGCGGTCGAACGCGACATCTTCCAGACCGGCGAGCCGCTGATCGCCATCGAGCAGTTCGTCCCGAACCTGCCCAACGGCGAACCGGAATGGTTGCAGACGACCAAGGTGCCGCTGCGCGACTTTGAGGGCGAGGTCATCGGTCTCGTCGGCATTGCGCGCGACGTGACGCAGCGCAAACTGCGCGAGGAAGAGTGCCGGCGACAGCGTGAAGAACTCGCGGAAAGCAACGCGAAACTGAGTTTCGCCTACGAGCAGCTCTTGCGTTTCGAGCAACTGGCGGGCGTGGGGCACCTGGCCGCCGGCGTCGCCAACGAGATCAGCGAACCGCTGGGGAAAGTGCTCAATGCCTTCAGCGCGATCGAAGCGCGGCTCGATGAAGTCGGCGCGATGCTGAGGACATTGGCCGCGGCGTCTGCGCAGGAGTGCAAGGCACCCGAGGTACCACACGCGCTGCGCAACCTCTGCGCAAAGGCCGATCTGGGCGATCTGCTGAGTGAGACGCGGGGCGGCCTGGCGCGCGTGAGCAAGATCGTCCAGGACCTCCGGGAGTTTTTCGACACGAATACCGCCGCCGAGCCGGGCGAGATGGATCTCAATCACGCAATTGATTCGGCGCTCAACATCCTCGCCCGGGAGATTCGGCAAAAGGCCGACGTGGTGACCGAGTTCGGTGATGTGCCTGTCGTGGCGTGCGTCGTCTCGCAGATCCATCAGGTGATCGTCAATCTGCTGACCAATGCGGCGCAGGCGATCGGCGAAGCGCGAGGCACGATCACGGTGCGTACCGGGATGGAAGGTGACGACGTGTGGTTTGAAGTGAGCGATACCGGTTCGGGCATCGCGCCGGAAGTGCTGGAGCGGCTCTTCGAACCGTTCTTTACGACCCGGCCCGCGGGTCAGGGCGCAGGCCTCGGTTTGCCGCTCAGCAACGGCATCGTCCAGCGCCATCGGGGGCGAATCGAAGTCGAGAGCGAGGTCGGGCGGGGAAGCGTCTTCCGCGTCTATCTGCCGGTTGGAAAAGCCAGAAACTGAGAGATTTTCCCGCGCTTGCCGGCGAGCGCGGGCGGCGGCTGCTAGACTCTCTGGTCTTTCCTGTTGCCGTGCCTCGCCCCATGTCCGATTCTGCAAAGACCCTGCCGCTGTCTTCTACCGCCGCCTCACGTACCGGGCTCGCCTATGCGCTGCTGGCCTTCGTCATGTGGGGGCTCTTTCCGCTCTACTTTCATGCCCTGGCCGATGTGCCGTCGATCGAAGTGCTCGCCCA
The DNA here is from genome assembly GCF_017995515.1 of Propionivibrio sp. Classification (GTDB taxonomy): domain Bacteria; phylum Pseudomonadota; class Gammaproteobacteria; order Burkholderiales; family Rhodocyclaceae; genus Propionivibrio. The sequence continues at coordinate 8,979 of NZ_JAGOIT010000019.1, read as the reverse complement.
TCGCGTCATTTGGTCGGCGCTCCTGCTGATCGGCTGGGCGGCATGGCGCGGTCGTCTCGGGCCGATTTTTGCCGAATTCGGCAAACCGCGTCGCATGGGCTTCTATGCATTGACGACGGTACTCATCTCGGCCAACTGGTGGATCTTCATCTGGGCGATCCAGAACGGGCGCGTGCTCGAAGGCAGCCTTGGTTACTACATCAACCCGCTGGTGAACGTACTGCTCGGCGTCGTCTTCCTGCATGAGCGCCTGAATCCCCGCCAGTGGCTGGCGATCGCCATCGCCGCCGGCGCCGTGCTCTGGCTGGTGGCGATGAAAGGCGTCGTGCCCTGGGTCTCGCTCAGCCTCGCGCTGTCGTTCGGCAGCTACGGCCTGATCCGCAAGATGGCCGGCTTCGACGCGATGCTCGGCCTGACCGTCGAAACCCTGCTGCTCGCACCGCTGGCGCTGGCCGGCATGGCGTGGTGGATGAGCACCGGGCAGGCGGCCATGGGGCGCCTCGGCCTGACGACCGACCTGCTGCTGCTCGTCGCCGGCGTCGTCACCGTCGCGCCGCTCCTGTGCTTTCTCGAAGCCGGCCTGCGCCTGAAACTGGCGACGCTCGGCATCGTCCAGTACATCACGCCGACCATGCAGTTCCTGATCGGCGTCTTCGTCTTCCACGAACACTTCGACCACGAGCGCGGCATCACCTTCGTCCTGATCTGGGTCGCTTTGGTTATCTATACGCTCGATGCCTTGAGGCAACATCGTATGCGCCCGAGCGCCGGCGAGGCGGAGTAGGGCGGGCCAGCCTTAAGCGCGCGCGTCGACGTAAACCCAGGCCGTGCGGCCTGACGCCAGCGGCGCGGCGACGCGCTTGTAGTCGGCCACCTCGTACTTGTCGGCGTTCGCCAGTTCCTCGTCGCTGATCTCGAACACCATCCCGGCGACGCGGTCGGTCGCGATGCCGGTCTGGCGCACGATCGGGTGATGCGTCTTGCCGCTCGTCTTCACCACTTCGGCGTCCTCGATCTTGACCATCGACCGGGCAAACCCCACCAGCGCATCCGCCGCACCGCGCAGCTCGCGGCCAAAGGTCGCCAGTTGCACGTCGCGCTGCTGCAGCGTGCCGTAGGAAAAGAGGAGCTGGGTCATCGAGTAGCCTCCGTGAGGTCTGCGAATCAGGCGTTCACCACGCCAAGAATATGGTGGTGCAGCATCTCCAGCGCCCGCTCGTTCTCGAAGCCGGTGGGCACGATGAGATCGGCCCAGCGCTTGCTCGGCTCGACGAACTCCAGGTGCATCGGACGGACGGATTCCAGATATTGCTCGATGACGCTTTCCAGCGTGCGACCGCGCTCCACCGTGTCACGCTGGATACGCCGCAGGATGCGGATGTCCGCGTCGGTGTCGACGAAGATCTTTACATCCAGCTGATCGCGCAGCTCGGGCAAGGCAAAGAGCAACAGCCCCTCCAGCACGACCACGCGCCCCGGCAATACCGGCTCGCTCCAGCCCGTGCGGTCGCTGATCGAGAAATCATAGACCGGCTTCCTGATCGCTTGCCCGCGCTTGAGCGTCGCCAGATGCGTCGCCATCAGTTCGAGGTCGAACGCATGCGGATGGTCCCAGTTGATCGGCCGCCCGCCGAACCGCCCGCGCACCACCTCCAGCGGCGCATAGTAAGCGTCCATGTCGAGCAGCAACGTTTCAACCTGCGCCTGACCAAGACGCCGAATCAGCTCATGCGCGATGGACGTCTTGCCGCTCCCGCTCCCGCCCACAATCCCGATGAGCAACGCCTCTTTTAACGGGTTTAACGGGGACAGACCACGTTTTTTCATCGCTCAAACATCTCCGGCAAAGGTTCGTCATCCTGTTTGCGTGGCCCCCCCGGCCTGCCGCACGTATTCCTTGAGGCAAGCCAGGTAGATGGCGTAGTCGTCATCGGCGAAGAAACACACCCGCCGGTTGTTGCCGCGCTGAATGACGTGCATCGGTACGTTCGGCAACGTCAATCGAGCGCGACGCGGCATGAGAGCCCCTGAGTCGGAACGGGACATGGCGAAGTAGACTACCAGAAAACGTGGTCTGTCCCCCATGGCAGTTCCCCCGTCCCCCATGGCAGTCCGCCATGGCAGTTCCCCCCACGCAGGGCGCCAGATGCTTGAGCGCGCGGCGCAGACTTTCGTCGCTGATGATCTGCGTCATGCCCAGGATCTCGGGCGCGACGCCATCACCGCGCAGTCCAGTGATGTGTGCATAGCGGCGCTGTCCATCAAGGATCGATAGCAGCCAGGTGCCCAGAACATCACGCACGTCGGGCGCATTGTTGCTGGTGTAGCTCATGGGACAACCGACGACCCACCGCTCGAACAATCCACTGACGTCGAGAAACTCGGCAAAGAACGCCAATTGCCCAAGCGCACTGGCGTTGCCGTTCTCATCCCAACGTACTTGAAACCGACCGCCGGGCGTAATGACGCGTAGATCGCCGCTTCCTCGCTCGGCAAGCGCGCTATCCACCGCTTCGGCCATCGCCGTTTGCTCAAATGTCATTTCACCCATCGGGTGTTTCTCCATGTCCATTGCAAACCCTTGCCACAGCAAAGTTTGCACGGGTTTCGAGGCGGCCAGCTGAGGAAAATAGGATGATGACATTCTGCAAATCCAGACTTGCCTGAAGCCGGGCACTGCGCGGCTTGGCCGCACCGGCCGCGCTCGTTTTGAGGCGGCGGGCGATCGGTTTATAGTTACGCCTATGTCACTCAAGATCGCAATCGCCCAAATAAACGCCACCGTCGGTGATCTCGCCGGCAACGCCGCGCGTATCCTCGACTTTGCCCAACGCGCCCAGGCGCAAGGCGCCGACCTCGTTCTGACGCCGGAACTCGCGCTCTGCGGCTATCCGCCGGAAGACCTGCTGTTCCGGGAAGATTTCTACGAGGCCTGCGAGCGCGAACTCGAGGCGCTGGCCGCACAACTCACCGGGATTTCGCTCCTTGTCGGGCATCCGGTCGCGCGCGACGGCAACTGCTACAACGCCGCCACGCTGGTCAGCAACGGCGTGCGCGTCGCGACTTACCACAAGCAGCGCCTGCCCAACTACGAGGTGTTCGACGAAGAGCGCTACTTCGAGTCGGGTGATGCGCCGTGCGTCGTGACGATCAAGGGCGTGCGCTGCGGCATCAACATCTGCGCCGACGTCTGGGAAGCCGGCGCCGCCGATCTGGCGCGCGACGCCGGGGCCGAGATTCTCCTGGTGCTCAACGCGTCGCCCTATCACATCGGCAAGCAGGAACTGCGCGCCCGCGTCCTGCGCGAGCGCATCGCCGCCACGGGCCTGCCCGTCGTCTATGCCAACCTCGTTGGCGGGCAGGATGAACTGGTGTTCGACGGCGGCTCGTTCGCGCTCGATTCGAAAGGCGAGATTCGCTGCCAGCTGCCGAAGTTCGACGAGGCGCTCGCGCTCGTCGACATCGCCGCCGGCGAACCGCTGCCCGGCGACGTCGCCGCCGAGTGCGCGGTCGAGGAAGAGGTCTACCGGGCGCTTGTGCTCGGCGTGCGCGACTACATCGGCAAGAACGGTTTTCCCGGCGCGATCATCGGATTGTCGGGCGGGATCGACTCGGCCCTGACGCTGTGCGTGGCGGTCGATGCACTTGGCGCCGACAAGGTGCGTGCGGTGATGATGCCATCGCCGTACACCGCAGAAATCAGCCTTGCCGATTCGCGCCAGATGATCCGCCTGCTCGGCGTGCGCTACGACGAAATCGCCATCGAGCCGGCGATGCAGACCTTCGCCGCGATGCTCGAAAAGGAATTCGCCGGCCTTCCCGCCGATACGACCGAGGAAAATCTGCAGGCGCGCATCCGCGGCATGATCCTCATGGCGCTCTCCAACAAGAGCGGTTCGCTGGTGCTGACGACGGGCAACAAGTCCGAGATGGCCGTCGGTTATTGCACGCTCTACGGCGACATGGCGGGCGGCTTCGCGGTGATCAAGGACATCGCCAAAACGCTCGTGTACCGGATCTCGAACTGGCGCAACACGGTGTCGCGCGTGATTCCCGAGCGCATCATCACGCGTCCGCCGTCGGCCGAGCTCAAGCCGGGGCAGACCGACCAGGACAGCCTGCCGCCGTACGAAGTGCTCGACGCGATCGTCGAGGGCTACATGGAGCAGGACCTCAGCCCGCGCGAGATCATCGCCAAGGGCTACGCCGAAGCCGACGTGCGGCGTGTCGTCCGCTTGCTCAAGATCAGCGAATATAAGCGACGCCAGGCACCGGTCGGCATTCGCGTAACCCAGCGCGGTTTCGGTAAAGACTGGCGCTATCCGATCACCAACCGCTACCGCGACCCCTTTTGAGTTGTAACGAGTAAGTCATTCCAGACCAAGACTAAATTCACCTGCCGTTTTCAAGACCCTCCGGAGCTCTAGCAATGAAGAAGATCGAAGCCATCATCAAACCCTTCAAACTCGATGAAGTACGCGAGGCCTTGTCGGACATCGGCGTTTCCGGCCTGACCGTCACGGAAGTGAAGGGCTTCGGTCGGCAAAAGGGGCACACCGAGCTCTATCGCGGCGCCGAGTACGTCGTTGATTTCCTCCCCAAGGTGAAGATCGAGATCGTCGTCGCCGACGACGCGGTCGAAGGCGCGATCGACTCGATCGTCAAGGCGGCGCGGACCGGCAAGATCGGCGACGGCAAGATCTTCATCTCCAACGTCGAGCAGGTCGTGCGCATCCGCACCGGCGAGACCGGCGAATTGGCGATCTGAGCATAAGGTTTCGCGCACAAACGGCTCGCGCCCAAACGCGAGCCGTTTGCTTTGGTGCGCCCGGCACGGGCGCACTCCTGTGGGTGCAAGTCCCGCCGTAAGTTGATCACAGTGAACGAAGTGAAGCGCAACTGCGTGAGGGTGACCGAGTGTGGGGAGGAAGCGTGGATCGTAATCTGCGGGCAGATGGATAACGGATCGACTGATCCAGCAGCGTCTTCGGACGAAAGTTTCCTGGTTTCAGTTTCTGGGCCGCGCCGAAAGGCGAGATCAAATGCACGGTGGCGGCGAAGCCGCTGGCGACCTACAAGCAGCGGATCAGGCAACTGACCCTGCGCCCAGGCGGTCGCAGCATGGCAGAAGTTGTCGAAAAGCTGCGCCCCTACGTGTTGGGCTGGAAAGCCTGCTTCCGGTTATCGCAAACGCCGAAAGTCCGGCGCACGCTGGACGAATGGATGCGACATCGGTTGCGGGCGATCCAACTCAAGCACTGGAAGCGCGGCACGACAATGTATCGGGAATTGAAAGCCCTCGGTGTGCCGGAAGTTGTGGCGTGCAGGGTGGCTGGAAATGCGCGTAGCTACTGGCGAAACGCCGATCGGCTACTGAAAACGGTACTGACCATTGCCTACTTTGATCGACCCGGAGCTCCTCGTCTCTCATGACCTCAACGTCTCGAACCGCCCGGTGCGGACCCGCATGCCGGGTGGTGTGGCAGGGGCGCAGCCTGGAAGGGCTGCCCCCTATGCCGATCCGGTGGCGCTGCCTGAACGATTACTTGACGCTGTGCTCCTTGATCAAGCCCTCGCGATAAGCGTGCAGCAGCGCCTGCAGCTCATCGATCTGCGCCTGAATCTCGCGTCCACGATCCGTATCGCGCACGCGCATGCGGTAGGAATGCGAGTGGATGACTTCCATTTCGGAATCGATGTCGAGTTCCTCGGAGACCGCCTTCTGCGTTGATTCGAACGGCTGGTGCGCGGCGAGCAGCAAACCGCGCGAGTTCGAGATCAGCGTGTAGCCGGCGATGCCGGTCTGCTTCTGGTAGGCGCGCGAGAAGCCGCCGTCGATAACGATCAGGCGGCCGTTGGCCTTGATCGGGCGCTCGCCTTTGACCACCTTGACCGGTACGTGGCCGTTGACGATGCGGCCGGTGTCCGGATCGAGACCGAATTCCTTGAGGATCTTGCGCGCGGCGTCTTCGGTGTCACGCAGCGCGTAGTAGGCGTTGCGCTTTTCGGCGTGCGTCGCCTTGTCGGCGATGAAGTAGCGCTCGAAGGTCGTCATCTTCTCCTTGCCGAAGAGCGGCGACATCGGCGCGCACCACAGGAACCACATGACGTCCATGCCGTAGCGCTTTTGCTCCGGGTTGTCGGTGGCGAAATAGCCTTGCCGTGCGAGGCGGTCGACGCGGTCGAGGAAGGCCTTGCCGGCGAATGACTTGCCGTCGACGTTGAAGGCGCGGAACTCGGTGTTGTCATCCATCGCGATACAACCGTGGTAGAGCAGGTTGCCGTCGTGCGCGAGGTAGATGCTGCCGGTGGAGAACAGGTAGCGTACGTGCTGCTGCAGCTTCTTGCTGTTGGTGAAGGAGAGCACCAGCCGTTCCATCACGGCCTGTTCTTCCGCCGTCAGTACTTCGGGATTCTTCGGGTCGATGGTCGGGAAGAAGGTGTCAAGCAGCGGGTATTCGTTGCCATTGAGCTTGATCACGCCGCGTTCGTAGTCGATCTTGTCGAGCAGCAGGCGGTCGTCCATCTGGTAGTGCGGCCGGCGTTTGATGACCTGCGCCTCGACCTTGAACTGGATGATCGCCATCGCCTTCTGCATCTGCGCCATCAGGCGGATTTCCTGCGCGGTAAAGCCGCTGTCGGCCGGAACCTTGGGAATGAACAGCTCGCACGGGTCGTCCTTGTAGGTTTCCAGCGCGAACGAGGCGAGCGGCAGGATGCTGATGCCGTAGCCGTTCTCCAGCGTCTCCATGTTGCCGTAGCGCAGGCTGGCGCGGATGACGTTGGCGATGCATGCCTCGCTGCCTGCCGCCGCACCCATCCACAGGATGTCGTGGTTGCCCCACTGGATGTCGACCTGCGGGTGTTCCATCAGCATGTCGAGGATGATGTGCGCACCGGGCCCGCGATCGTAGATGTCGCCGATCACGTGCAGACGCTCGACGGCGAGGTGGCGGATCAACTCGGCGAGGCAGGTGATGAAGGTCAGCGCGCTGCCGGTCGTGACGATGGTGTCGATCTGGCTCTGGTAGTACGCCGCCTTGTGCTCGACGCCTTCCTGATCGTAGAGCAGTTCCTCGATCGTCTCCGAGACGGCGGGTGGCAGGAACTTGCGGATCGCCTCGCGGCGGTACTTTGAACTCAGGCGGCGGCTGAACTTGACCAAGCGCACCAGCGCCAGCCGGCTCCACTCGTCCTTGTCGGGCACGCTGTTCAGCATTAGCGGCGCTTTCAGCTCCGGGTAGTAGATGAGCGTCGCGAGGTTCCGCCGTTCCGACTTCGACATCGAGTTGGAGAACATCTCGTCGATCTTGCGCAGGATCGAGCCGGCACCATTGCGCACCACGTGCTGGAAGGCCTCGTGCTCGCCGTGAATGTCGGAGAGGAAGTGCTCGGTGCCCTTGGGTAATTGCAGCAACGCGGAAAAGTTGATGATCGCCGTCGATGCCGCCTGGATCGACGGGTATTTCTCGGAAAGCAGTTGCAGATACTTCAACGGGTGGGTTTGCATGGAGATCTCGTCTTCGCTAGTTGGGTTATGCCGGCCTGCGTTCGGAAGTGCCGCGCCTCGACGTTGCTCATGGCATCGTCAGCGCGTCGGGTGCAAGTCAAAAAGGTTCTGCTGCTCATCCTGTGGTTCTTATAGTGTTTTGAGCGACCTGCCGGCTTCCGCGATCACCGCCGCCGTCAGCGAGTTGAGGACGGCGGAATCGAGGTTCCAGCAATGCCAGTACAAACTGACCTGCAAGACCGAAGTCGGGGCCAGGTTGATCAAACGCCCCTCTTCGAGCATCGGACGCACGAGAAGTTCAGGCACGACGCTCGCCCCCCAGCCGTCGAGCACCGCGCGCACTTGCCCCTCGGAACTCGGGACGAAGCACTGGTTGAGGTGTACCTGCTTCAAGCGGAAGGTGCGGCTGATGAATTCCGTCTGCAGATCATCCTTCCGGTTGAAGGCGATGAACGGCATCTTGCGGAAACTGTGCTGCGTAAAGCCATCCGGGCAGTATTTCTGGATCGCCTCGCGGCTGGCCACGGCGACATAGTCCATCGCCCCCAGCGAGACGACCTTGCAGCCGCGCAGCGCCTTCTTCAGCGTCGTCACGCAGCCGAGCACCTGGCCTTCGCGCAACCATTCCTGCGTGAAGTCCTGGTCGTCGACGATGATTTCCAGCGGCAGCCCCGACTTGATCAGTCCGGCAAAGGCGGGCAGCGCCCAGGTGGCGATGCTGTCGGCGTTGACCGCGATCGATACGCGGTCCTCGGTCTGCGTCGTACCGGTCGTGCTCGGGCTCAGCTTGCGCAGATCGTGTTCGAGATCGGTGTGCAAAAGGCGCATCTGCATCGTGTGCTTGAGCAGCAGGCGGCCTGCGGGCGTCGGTTTGAGCGGCCGCCCGCGCACGATGAGCACGGTGCCGGTCTGGGTTTCCAGCGTGCGCAGCCGTTGGGAAACGGCGGACTGGGTGATGGAAAGGCGTTTGGCGGCCTTCTCGAAGCCGCCTTCTTCAACAATTGCGGCAAGGCATTCGAGCAGGTCGGGGGTGATCGGGGTCATGAAGCAGTCTCGGAGCGGGGGTGAGAAAGGTGCGAATTTTGTTAAGCAGTACAACTTATTTTTAAGTTATCCTCAGCGCGTTTTTCTGTACTGTACGCGCTGGATTCTGGCTCTTTTGCCGAAAGATATTAGCAAAACTGATCTTTATCAAATAATTTTAATGTCTTTGTGCCTCCCGTGTCGCATGAGAATCAAGCGGCCACGCGGCTTTGAGACCAGGCGGTACTGAAAGTGGGGGCGGGCGGCAAGTTTCTTTAATCGCAAGTAAATGACAACAGGGAGCTTCATATGAATTGGTTAGCAATCTCCGCGGCGACAGACGATTTTTTCTGGAGCCAGATCATGATTTACGGCTGCTTGTTGGCCGGGGTGTATTTCTCGCTGCGGATGAAGTTCCCGCAGGTCCGGCTGATCAAGGACATGGT
>NZ_JAGOIT010000018.1 GCF_017995515.1 Propionivibrio sp. | reverse complement strand
ACGCCGCCGGTGCCGCGCTGCTGGAGAAGATCCTGGTGGAGTCGCCTTGCGCCGCGAAGGAACTCGCCAAGCGCCAACCCGGCTACCACGAAGAAGAATGAACCTAAAAAACTCAGTTCCTCACCGCGAAGGCGCAAAGATCGCAAAGGTTCGCAAAGAAAATCAAAGCGCTACGCGAACAGCACTTATCTTCCATCGCCACCCACAGGGTGAATGGTCAAGTACGATCAACCTGCTGTTTCCTTTGCGATCTTTGCGCCTTCGCGCCTTTGCGGTGAGGTTTTCAGGATGAAGCGGAGAATGACATGAGCGAAGCTAAAACTGCAAAACCGATCAAGAAACGCAAGATCAAACTCGACGAAGCCCTGCTCGCCTATCGCGGCGTCTGGGTTTTCATCGAGAGCGAACGCGGCCACGTCCACCCCGTATCGTGGGAACTGATGGGCCAGGGCCGGCAACTCGCCGACCAACTTGGCGTCGAACTATGCGGCGTCGTCATGGGCGCGCCCGGCCACGAACTCGACGCGCACTGCAACTCGACCTTCCATTTCGGCGCCGACCGTTGCTACCGTATTGCCAGCCCGGTACTCGCCGATTACCGTAACGTGCCCTACACCAAGGCCCTGACCGATCTGGTGAACACCCACAAGCCGGAAATCCTGCTGCTCGGCGCAACGACGCTCGGCCGCGACCTCGCCGGCTCGGTGGCGACAACGCTGAAGACCGGCCTCACCGCCGACTGCACCGAACTGGCGATCGACCCCGAGGACCGTTGCCTGCTCTCCACGCGGCCGACCTTCGGCGGCAGCCTGTTGTGCACCATCGTCACGCTCAACTACCGGCCGCAGATGGCGACCGTGCGCCACCGCGTGATGCCGATGCCGAAGTTGCAGCCACACTCGCAACCGGAGCGCACCGGTCTGGTCATCGACTTCGACCCGGCGCTGATCGAGACCGACATCGTCACCAAGATTCTCGAATTCATCCCCGACGACCTGAGCAACAAGCAGCACCTGCCGTACGCCGAGATCATCGTCTCCGGCGGCAAGGGGCTGGGCAAGGCGGAAAACTTCAAGCTGGTGTGGGATCTGGCGCACCTGCTCGGTGCCGAGGTTGGCGCTTCGCGCGCGGCCATCCACGCCGGCTGGATCGGTGCCGACCGGCAGGTCGGACAGACCGGCAAGACGGTGCGCCCGGCGCTCTACATCGCCGCCGGCATCTCGGGCGCGATCCAGCACCGCGTCGGCATGGAAGGCGCGGACTGCATCATCGCGCTGAACAACGACCCGAACGCGCCGATCTTCGACTTCGCCCACTACGCCGTGGTCGGCGATTGCAACCAGACGCTGCCGGCGCTGACCCGCGCCTTCGGCCAGTATCTGGGCAAAAACGCCACTGACACCAACACTGCGCAGGAGATTGCAGCATGAGTGAGAAATTCGACGTCATCGTCGTCGGCGCCGGACCGGCCGGCAACGCCGCCGCCTACACGCTGGCCAAGTCCGGCCTCAACGTGCTGCAACTGGAGCGCGGCGAATACCCCGGCTCGAAGAACGTACAGGGCGCCATCCTCTACGCCAATTCGCTGGAACGCATCATCCCGAACTTCCGCGAAACGGCGCCGCTCGAACGCCACATCATTGAACAGCGGCTGTGGATGATGGATGAGAAGTCGTTCATCGGCACGCATTACCGCTCCGACGAATTCAACAGCGAGCCGTACAACCGCTACACGATCATCCGCGCCCGCTTCGACAAATGGTTCTCTGAGAAGGTGCAGGCCGCCGACGCGCTGGTGATCTGCGAAATGACGGTCAAGGCGCTGCTGCGCAACGATTCTGGACGCATCATCGGTGTCGAGGTCGAGCGCGAGGACGGCAAGATCTACGCCGACGCGGTGATTCTCGCCGACGGCGTCAACTCGCTGGTCGCCACCAACGCCGGCCTGCGCAAGGACATCCAAGCGGGCAACGTCGCCCTCGCCGTCAAGGAAATGATCTTCCTGCCGCGCGAGACGGTCGAGGCACGCTTCAACCTCTCGGGCCAGGCGGGCGTCGTCATCGAAATGCTCGGCAGCATCACCGAAGGCATGGTCGGTACGGGCTTCCTTTACACCAACAAGGATTCGCTGGCGATCGGCGTCGGCGGCATGCTCAACGACATGAAGGCCCAGCGCACGACGCCGGTCGAGCTGCTGGGAAAGATGAAGGCGCACCCGGCGATCGCGCCGTTGATCGCCGGCGGCGAAACGCGCGAATACGCGGCGCACCTGATCCCCGAAGGCGGTTATCGCGCACTGCCGCAGATCTATGGCGACGGCTGGATGCTGGTCGGCGATTCGGCCGGTTTCGTCAATTCGGTGCACCGTGAAGGTTCCAACCTGGCGATGGAAACCGGGCGCCTGGCCGCCGAGACGCTGGTCGAACTGTTCAAGGCCGGGAAGGCGCCGAGTTCCGACAACTTGTCGCGCTACCGCGCCAAGCTCGACGAGAGCTTCGTCATGAAGGACATGAAGAAGTACCAGAAGATCCCGGAGACGCTGCACAACCAGCGGCAGTTCATCAACGACTACCCGCCGCTGCTCAACAGTGCCGCGCACCAGTTCTTCACCGTCGACGGCCGCGACAAGCGCACCAAGGAGAAGGAAATCGTCGCCGCGTTCATGCAGCGCCGCTCCCTGTTCGGCCTGCTCGGCGACGCCTTCAAGCTGTGGCGCGCCACGCGCTGAACGTCGGCCAGAAAAGGAACCCATCATGATCAAAGTTGAAGAAAAACTCTTCCAGAACCGCTACCGCGTCGATGCCGACTTGCCGCACATCCGTATCAAGGACGAATCGGTGTGCAACACGAGCTGCGCGGCGCAGAAATGCACCGTCTGTTGCCCGGCCGGCTGCTGGACGATCGAGGACGGCAAGATCAGCCTGATGACCGACGGCTGCCTCGAATGCGGCACCTGCCGCGTCGTCTGCGACGAGCACAAAAACGTCGACTGGAACTACCCGCGCGGGGGCTACGGCATATTGTTCAAGTTCGGCTGACACGCCGGATTCCGCGCCTGACGCGCGGGCGTATTTTTTTCTTACAAAAGGACTCACCACCAGCCATAACAGTCGCTCTGCGCGGTGCATGCACCCGCATTGCGGGCCCTCAACACCTTTTGCGCAGACTCACCGTATCCTGGGCATCGGCATCCCGTTATTCTGCGGGTGGATGCCGACTGCGCTGCGCGCCTTTCGTCGCTAACCGGTGATACCCGCCTTCTTTAGTCGCGCAGTAAACCAGAACCGACTCCCTTGGCCCGGACGGCTTTCACAGCCGGCGTCCCCGCCCATCAGCTCTGCCAGATTCTTGGTAATTGCCAAACCAAGACCAGTGCCGCCGTACTGACGCGTGGTGCTGGCGTCCGCCTGCTCAAAGGCGTGGAAGAGCTTGTCGGTGACATCCGGCGCGATGCCGATCCCTGTATCCTCGACTTCGAATCTGATCCTCGCATCGCTCGGCGTTTCCTCTTCAATGAGTGTTCTCAGCGTCACCTTGCCTGCCGGGGTGAATTTGATGGCATTGCTTGCATAGTTGAGCAAGGCCTGTCGAAGTCGTGTTGAATCGCCGATGAGCTTCAAAGGTTGCGGTGCGTTCTCGACGCTCAACTGAAGCTGCTTGATCTCGGCCGACGGCGTCAATATGGAAACAATTTCTCCGGTGATGCCATTCAGGCAGACTTCGCCTTCTTCCAACGTCAGCTTGCCGGCCTCGATCTTGGAGACATCCAGAATGGCATTGATGACTCCAACCAGATGCGTTCCCGCAGCATGGAGTTTGTCCAATTGCTCGGCCTGCTTTGGTGTGACACCGCCGCGGCGGATGAGATGCGCCATGCCGAGAACTCCGTTCATGGGCGTGCGCAACTCGTGGCTCATGTTCGCAAGAAACGTGCTTTTTGCGCGATTGGCTGCTTCGGCCTCTTCCTTGGCTTGTTCCAACGCCTGGGTGCGCTCTTTCACCTGCCGATCAAGCGTGGCCTGAATCTCCTTCTGCTCCGAAATGTCGTAATTGACGCCGATCATCCGCTGGGGCTTGCCCTGTTCGTCGAAAGTGGTGTGGGACATCGCCTTGATGTGGCGCACCGATCCGTCTGGCCAGACGACCCTGAACTCCGGGGCATACTCACGCTCCCCCCGGAGCGCCGCCTTTATCTCGCCTTCGGCATAGGCTTTGTCCTCCGGGTGAATGGCGCTGGCCCAGGCTTCATAGGCTTCGCCAAAATCACCCTCCTTTCGGCCATAAAGGCGATACATCACTTCGTCCCAGAGCAGTCGGTTATTCACGATATCCCAATCCCATACGCCGACGATGCCGGCTGATGCCGCGGCCTTGAGCCTTTCCTGCTTCTCACGAAGTTGGGCCTCGGATGCGCGTAAGCGACTGACCAACTCGGCCATGCGCTCTGCGCTCCGGGTGGCTTGCTTGCGACGATTGGACAGCGAGCGGATGACTGCGAACAGGAGGATATCGATACCGACGCCAACCCAGGCGATGATCAATGGCTGGTAGTTCTGCATGTCGCGTTCGAGTTGTTCGCTGCTGGAAAATCGTACCGCCCAGAGGCGTCCGGGCAACGGGATACGCTCTTCCGACTCGAATCGGGGTGAGCTATTTTCGACCCGATGTGAAGAGGGCGAGGCGTAAAGAATGTTCGCCTCGGAGCGGCTGTCTTCGTCAAAGATCTTGAAGTCAATCAACGGCGTGCGGCCGCCCAGAATCCTCTGCATCAGATCCGTTGCCCGGAATGGGCTATAGACAAAACCCACGAGTGCAGCGCGCCGCTGTTCCTCATTCCCGAGCGGAAGCCCTTCACGATAGTGGGGCAGATACATCAGGAAACCCGCCTGCACATCCTTATCCGTTTCTTGAACCAACGTCACTTTGCCGGAGACCGCGGGTTTGCCACTGTCGCGTGCCTGGATCATGGCGGCCTGACGAGTCGGCTCGGAGAACATGTCATAGCCAAGGGCCCGTTGGTTACGCCAATCCAGAGGTTCCAGGTAGACGATGCTGCTATAGGTGTCGCGAATGCCTTCCGGCCTGATATTGAAATCCGGAAAACCCTCCCGACGGATGCGCTGAGCCAATGCATCGCGCTGCGCGGCGGGGATCATGATGGAATATCCGATTCCCTGAATACCGGGCCAGTAGGTATCGATTTCGAGATTGGTGACGTACCGGCGCCAATCCTCTCGCGAAAGACCGTCGAGCCCCCGGAACAGCCCCACGCCCCCGCGCAGCACCTGCTCATACTCCTGCATGCGTTTGGTGATGGCTTCCCGCGCCTGGCTGACTTCGAACTCGAAGCGATCCTTCGCGCGCTCATCGACGTAGTTGCTGGCGAACCACCAACTGAACACGGTGATCAGCGAGGAAATTGCCAGGACAACCCACGCGGCTGACTCCGTGTGGAACCGTTCCGCCACGAGCGGAGGCTTGTCGTCCTTGCCCATAAGGGAAAGGGAGTCGGTGGAGCCCGCATCCGCGGTGATTCCTTCCAAGGCCATCTGCGTCCCTCCGTTGGCCGAAAACGTCTGGCGTACACTGGAACAACGTTTTCAGTCTAGAACCAACTTCGACAGTGTCCCAAGGTTTTCACAGCAAGATGTTGCTACAACTTGAAGGTGATCAGCTATTCCTTGTTTGTAGCGGGTCTTGATTCTTCAGAGGACCAAAGGAGTTTGCCAAATCGTGGCATTTTGGGCGAGTGGAATTGTTGACTCAGGGACATTGGCAGAGCGGCGGCGCGTCGTGGTGGGCACGCTCGGCGTTGGGGGAATGACACAGGTTGCTCGCCGAATTTCTGAATCCCGGCTTTCACCGGGATGACACAGCATCTCCTGACCTTGCCCCCCCACAAAGCGAGACCGCAAGATTCAGGTGGAACGCACCGCGCGGCGCGGCGACAATGGCGACTCGTCTCGACCAACGCCGCGCCCGCCATGCAACTCACGCACCTCATCCAACTGCTCACCCTCGCCGCCATCTGGGGCAGCTCCTTCCTGTTCATGCGCATCGGCGTGCCGGTGTTCGGTCCGGCTTTCCTGATCGCGCTACGGGTGTTCATCGCCGCCGCCGTCCTCGGCCTGGCCGGACTGTGGCTGAGGAAGCCACTCGATCTACGCCGTCACTGGCGGCACTATCTGATCATCGGCTTCCTGAACTCGGCGCTGCCCTTCCTGCTCTTCGCCTATGCCGCGCAGTCGCTCTCCGCCTCGCTGCTCTCGATCCTCAACGCCACCTCGGCGCTCTGGGGCGCGATCATCGCCGCCGCCTGGCTGCGCGTGCCGATCACGCGTTCGATCGCGCTCGGGCTGTGTTGCGGCTTGTTCGGTGTGGTCCTGCTTGTCGGCAACGGCGTTGCCTTGAGCGGCGATGCGGGTTGGTTGCCGGTCGCCGCCGGGCTGGTCGCGCCTGTCTGCTACGCAATCGCCAGCACCTACACCAAGGCCTTCCCGAGCACGACCACGCCCTTCGCCAACACGCAAGGCAGCATGTGGATGGCCGGTCTGGTCTGCCTGCCCGTGCTCTTATTCGTGCCAATCCGGCAGACGCCGCAAGTCGGCGACTGGGCGGCGCTGGCCGCGCTCGGCGTGTTCTGCACCGGCATCGCCTACCTGATGTATTTCCGGCTGATCCAGGACGTCGGCCCAACCAAGGCGCTGTCGGTCACCTTCCTGATCCCGGTGTTCGGCGTACTGTGGGGCGCGTTGTTCCTGAACGAGGCGATCGGCTGGGACAAACTGTCCGGCGGCGTGCTCGTCCTCGCCGGCATTTCGTTGACCACCGGCATCGTCAAACTCCCGTCAAGGAGGTCCGCATGACCGGCATCGATCGACGCAGTGCCGCGTATGAAACCGTCGCTTACGAGTCGGCCGTCGCCCTCGGTGGCTGATAGTCAGAACTCGACACTGATAGCACCATTGAACCTAAACCCCTCACCACAGAGGCACAGAGGTACAGAGAAGAGCGAAAAAACAACCGGTTACCGGCACCGGATGATTCACCCGACGGGTGAGCGCCAGCAACGTCGTAACGCTTTGTTTTTCCTCTGTGTTCTCTGTTTCTCTGTGGTTCAACTGAGGTTTTCAGGTTGAATAACAAGATGGAGAAAGAACGATGTCGTTGGATGTGATTGGTCTGGGCGTATCCACGCTCGACATCCTCAGTCTGGTGGAAGCATTTCCGTCGGGCGACGAAGTTCAACGCGCCGCGGCGGTTGCCGTGCAGGGCGGCGGGCCGGTGTCTACAGCGATCGTGACCGCTGCCGCGCTGGGCGCGCGAACCGCGATGATCGATCGGTTGGGTGACGATTGGCGAGGAGCAACGATCATGGCCGAATATCGACAAGCGGGTGTCGGCACCGATTTTCTCGAGGTCGTACCCGGCGCTACGTCGTCGATCGCCACCATTCTTGTGCGACGAACGGACGGTGCGCGTGCCATCGCCTATTGCCCGGGAACCACGCCGGAGGTATCGCCGGCCGATCTTCCAGAGGACGCCATCCGCACAGCGAAGCTGCTGCACATCAACGGTCGGTATCCCGAAGCCTGCCTCCATGCCTGCCAGCTAGCACGCCAGGCCGGCGTGCGCGTCTCATTCGATGGCGGCGCACATCGCTACCGTCCGGAAATCCGGCCGCTCGTTGGGCTGACGGATATTTGCATCGTGGCGCTCGACTTTGCCCGCCAGTACACCAGCCACACCGAGATCGAGGCCATGGCCGGGATGTTGTTGGCGGAAGGCCCGGAGCTCGTCGTGATCACCGACGGTTTGCGCGGCAGCTGGATTTACCCGCGCGGCGGCGAGCCTTTCCACCAGGCAGCTTTCCCGCAAGCCGACCTGATCGATACGACCGGCTGCGGCGACACTTACCACGGCGCCTTTCTGTTTGGCCTTGCAAGGGGGCTGCCATTGACCGAATGCGCCGCCCTGGCCAGCGAACTGGCGGCGCAGAACTGCCGATTTCTGGGCGGACGAGGAGGTCTGTCTGTGCTGAAAGACGGCCGCTCCAACGCATAGTTCGGCCGCGCCGAGGACGATAGCGCCGTCGCTCGCATCACCCCAGGCCCAAGGCACGCAGGGTTTGCTGGAAACACTGCTCCGCAATGCGATCTGCGGCCTTGCTCACGGCCGCATGGTCATCGGCTTTCCATGCCTCCAGCGACATCTTCTCCGGAACATGGCCTTGGCACGAAACGCGCGCGAGGGTTTTCGGCGCTTCGTTCAACGGCTCGACCATGGCAACGCCCAGCGCATAGCTCAGCGTGTAGTCGCTGCTGGCGAGGAAAGATTCATACCCCAATTCCCAGCGCGACGCCGACACCACGAGTTCGATCGGCTGGCCAGGCGTCCCACCGGGCGCCGACGGGAAACGTTCGCGCAGTCGTTTTGCCAGGCGGGCCTCCACGCCGATCCCGCTGTCGCTTTCGGCGCCCGTCGGCAGAGCCCGATTCAGTTCTTGACCAAAGGTCTGGCCGATCTGCGTGTTGGCCTGCATTTCGCCTGCCGTACGGGCGCCGGCTGCACTCGATGCGGCGCTGGAAACGACACTGGCCAGCAAGAAATTGCCAACGGCCTGCCCCTTGGTACGTTCGACCAGTTTCACGGACGTGGTGACGGAGCGAACACTGACAACGCTGTGCTGCACCCGCGTTCTCAACTCATCCGGCGTCAGTTCGGCAATGGGGGTACGGTTGGTGGCGCATCCGGAAAGAATGAGCAGGCAACCAAGAGGGAGGAATTTCTTCATCCGTGGAGTGCTTTCTGTGAGTTGCGTAAAAGGAGTTGTGGTGAAGGGGCGCAGTTATCGAGGACTCGAAGGCCGCTGCTAATTGAACAGACCGCTTCATTGAATTCGCTCATGCGATTCACGAAGCGATGGATCATGGCTTGGCCTCGATTTGCCATTGTCGAGCGGAATGAGGGCCGGCAGCCAACCTACGGCATTGCTTGTCGCTGTTCCGGCGTATCGGTGTACGGCTGCCCAGAAATCCGCATTGCGGTAGATACGCGTCGGTTGCACCATCACGAAAGGGTTCAAAGTGATTTCGGATTTTCAAATTACTCTGACCCCTTTGGCTTTTGATTCCTTTGATTCCTTTGATTCCTTTGATTCCTTTGATTCCGCAAGATGATCGCAGCACTGTTTAAGCATCGCCATGGCGAATGCCCTGTCGGTGGGTGACAGCACGTCCAGCCACACGGTCATGGCCGTTGCATCGTCGCTCGGCTGTTGCCCCTCTTCGGCCAGCAAGTCGGCAACTGTCGTTTGCAGCAGCCCTGCCAAGCGGATCAAGTTCTTGAGCGTTGGAGCATGCTTGCCACGCTCGAATCTCGACAAGGTTTCCGTGTCCACGCCCAACCGCTCAGCCAGTTGTGCCTGCGTCAGGCCCAAGGCTCTACGGCGCTCTCCGATGTTGTGTCCTACGCGAAGTACGACAGCTTCTTCTGTTGTCTGTGTTCCAACCATAAATGTCGGCCTTTTAGTCGACAGATATAGTTGTCCAGCATGGTTGGCTGTGACAGAATCAAAACCGTCGATTTTCTTATCGATGAATTTTGTTGACTAACCAGAAGAAGGAGTAGGTTATGGCTACTGAGTATCGTAAGTGCGATGAATGTCGCGGCACTGGCAAGACCGAATGCTATGTCTGCAAGGGCAAGGGAGACTGGGAGTGCCGGGGTTGTGGTGGTAACAAGCGCGTTACCTGCCCCGCATGCGGTGGCACAGGCAAGGTTCCCCAAGGGAAGTAAGCATGCCAAACAAACTTTGGAGCAACCTGAAAGATGCGGTCAACAAGGCTGCCGCAGGCGACTGGGCGAAGGACTTGAACATTCCCGACCTGACGTCCAGCGAGTGGGCTCGCATCGGTGATCTTGGCCCGAACTACAGTAACAGCGAGCTTCGGCGCATCATCCTCGACGAACGTGCAAAGAAGCGCTGAGACGTTGACGGTCAGGC
The DNA here is from genome assembly GCF_017995515.1 of Propionivibrio sp. GTDB lineage: Bacteria > Pseudomonadota > Gammaproteobacteria > Burkholderiales > Rhodocyclaceae > Propionivibrio. The sequence continues at coordinate 33,186 of NZ_JAGOIT010000018.1, read as the reverse complement.
AGTTACTGACCATTGCATTGGACTGGATTGAGGCACTGGCCACCATGGATCAAGTCATGGTGGCAGCCAGTCTCCAACGCCAACTTGCCGAGTGCGAGCCAGCATGTCGCGCCGCATGCCTTGCCGTATCCCCTCGTAAACCGGCGTAAACCGGGACGGATCGTAAACCGCGTAAACCGGGACAGACCACGATTACCCACACCTTTTTGCTATCTCTGGGCTAAGGCCCGTCATAAGGCTAGCACGCGAATAGCGCTTTCGATTCCAACCGCAGACTATTCCGTGGCATCCTGCCCCGCCCCGGTCCAGACCAAACGCCCACCGGAATCGGCGATCTCGCCGTAGACGACGGCTGCCTGACCAAGTCCATGCGCGAGCTCAAGAAGCGACCGCCCCCCTGCGTTCAGCACGCAATAGCCGGGTTCATCCGGCCAGGCGCCGGAGTCCGCATGATTGATCGACGGAAAAGCCAGCCAGCCGTGCGCCCGGATTCTCGTCGCCAGTTCCCTGGTCGCGGCGGCGTTGGCCTTTGCATCAGGCACAAGCCGGCCACCGGGATTGCAGGCCGTGATGATTCCCCAGTCGGTCGCCCGCCATCTACGCAAAAAGAGGACGAAAGCAAGATCCGGCTGGCCGACTCTGAGATTGAAGGTCGCCGAGGGTGTGACCACGCGGTAGGTCGTGGCCAAAAAGGCGGCTTCCAGCGGTGTGTTTTCCATGCGACTTTCGGCCGGGGCTACGCCTGAACAGGCTACTCGTCCGCGACCGATTCAATATCCTCCAGATTGCCCAGCCTGGCCTGCGCATCGGCAACCGGCAAGGCTTCGACACCCTTGAGCTTACGCTCGATCTGGCGGGTGCGCACGCCGGCCGATTCGATGCTCTTGGTCGCCTGTTCGAGCTTCTTGCGCGTCGCTTCGAGCACCTCGCCGAACTTGCCGAACTCGGTCTTCACCGCGCCAAGGACGGCCCACACCTCCGACGATCGCTTTTCGATGGCCAGCGTCCGGAAGCCCATCTGCAAGCTGTTCAGTAGCGCGGTGAGCGTCGTCGGCCCGGCGAGGCTGACGCGATAATCGCGCTGCAGCGCGTCGGCGAGCCCCGGGCGGCGCAACGCTTCGGCGTACAGCCCCTCGGTCGGCAGATAAAGGATGGCGAAGTCGGTCGTGTGCGGCGGCTCGACGTACTTGTCGCGGATCTTCTTCGCCTCGTCGCGCAGACGAGCTTCGAGCGCCTTGGCCGCCGCCTCGACGGCGACCGGGTCGGCCCTGTCCTGCGCTTCGACCAGTCGTTGGTAATCCTCGATCGGGAACTTGGCGTCGATCGGCAGCCAGACCGGGCGGCTGTCCGCGTCGCGTTTGCCCTGTCCCGGCAGCTTGATTGCAAACTCGACGCGTTCGTTGCTGTTCGGACGCGTGGCGACGTTCTTCTCGTACTGCTCGGCGGTCAATACCTGGTCGAGCAAGGCCTCGAGCTGGACTTCGCCCCAGGTGCCGCGCGTCTTGACGTTGGTCAGCACTTTCTTCAGGTCGCCGACGCCGGCCGCCAGCGTGTGCATTTCGCCGAGGCCTTTGTGCACTTGCTCCAGCCGCTCGCTCACCAGCTTGAAGGAGTCGCCGAGGCGCTGCTCCAGCGTGGCGTGCAGCTTCTCGTCGACCGTTTTGCGCATTTCTTCCAGCTTGGCGGCGTTATCGGTCTGAATGGCGCTGAGGCGCGTTTCGACGGAAACACGGAGTTGCTCGAAACGCTGCTCGTTGCTCTGCGTCAGGCGCGCCAGTTGCTGGGCGAAGGCTTCCAGTTGCTGGCCCTGCAAGGCGCCGAGCTGGCCGACCTGCGCCGACAGCGTCTTGGCGAGTCGGTCGAGCGCCTGTGCCTGTTCTTCGCGATCGCCGCGCGCCGCACTGGCTGCTTCCTGGCGCACGCGCGCCAGTTCCTGGCGCAACTCGCGCTCCAGCCGCTCCAATCCGCCCTCAATCGTGCGAAATCCTGGCTCAACCGTCTCGTCCTTGCGCCCTGCGCGCTGCAACAGAAGGAACTGCAATACCAGAACAACGATTCCAATCGCCACCAGACCGTACAAAACAAACTCACTCATGTATTGCCCTCAAAAAGACTATCTCAGCGAAAAGTCGGCGCGCGCCGCCTTCGCCTTGTTTTTCTGCGTGGCATCCGGCTTGGCCTCGCTCGTCGCCGGCTGCGTCGGGCGCAGGAAAATCCGCTCGCTTTCCACCTGATGTTCGATCAGCCAGTCGCGCACTGCCTTGGCACGGCGGTCGCCGAGATTCAGCAAGTCCTCCTCGTCTACCGTCGAATTGGCGAGGATCAGCTTTTCCATTTCCTCGACCGGCAAGGTCTTGACCATGCCGACCATGTTGCGCGGCTTGGGAAACTTCTCGGCGCGATAGACCCGTTCGAGCAGGCCCGGATACTCCTCGTCACTCAATTGTACCGATGCCAGCGACTCGACCTCGATCCCTGCCTTGGTCATGTCTTCGCGCTTGGCCGCGCGCACCTTGCGCTCCATACGTGCGTGCTTCAACCCTTCCGGATCGTTTTCCGGATCGATGCGCCCCTCGATCTCGAGCTTGAGCGCCGGCCGGTCGATCAGCGCTTTCGACAGGTTTTCCAGTCGCTTCTGCGCCTCGGCGTCGAACGTCGCGTAACCCGCTGCAAATTCGACGTTGGATAGCTCTTCGCCACCGCCGAACATCGATCCGATCAGCGCAAACGGGGAAGTCACCGCCTTCACGAGGAGATTGACGATGACCTTGATGACCAGGCCACCGATACTGAACTGCGGATCGTTGAGCGAGCCCGAAATGGGCAGGTTGACGTCGATTTCACCCTTGCTGTTCTGCAGCAGGGCGATCGCCAGCTTGACCGGCAGCTTGGTCGCGTCCGGGCTCTCAACCTGATCGCCAAAGGTGAGCTGATCGAGAAAGACCCGGTTCTCGGCGTTCAGCTGATCGTTCTCGATCTTGTACTTGACGAAGACGGAGAGCTTGCCCTTGTCGATCGCGTAGCCCGCGTACTTTCCGGAATACGTCGAGAACGAGGTCATCTCGATACCTTTGACTTCGGCCTGAAGATCGAGATAGGGCTTGGCCGAGAGCGGGTTGATCTTCGCCGTCAGGCTGAGCGGCGCCACGTCGTCGTAACTGCCGCGCAGCGCCAGGTCGGCGACGCTGCCCGGCTCCGTGGACAGACCGGTGACGCTGCCGCCGATCTTGCGCAGATTGGCCGTGTAGTTCGGCTTGACGAAGTTGTCGGTGAAACGAACCGCCCCTCCCTGCAGCGTGATCTTGCCGATCTTGACCGGCATCGTCGGCGTACTCACTGCCGCGTTGTCGACCGGCACCTCTGCTTTGCCTTCGACCGCGGGCGCCGGACTCGCCGCAACGCTTTCCGGTTTCGAAGCAGCGGCGGCATCGGGCACGACCGCCACTGCCTCGCCATCCGGCTGGCGCACGATCTGCATCAGATTCAGCTTGCCTTCCGGCGTCACGATCACGCGCGCGAAGAAGTCGGACAGCGCGATCTCGCCGATCGACACCGAATTCGGATTGAGCTTCGCGTCGATCTTGCCGAAATAGAACGACTTCCAGCGCAGGAAGTCGGCCGAGTTGAGCTTGTCGACCGCCGAGAAGTCGCCGATCGTGGCCTGACCGGCGAAGCCGCCGGCCAGCGCGGGCGCTTCGCCCGCCTTCGTCGCTTCGTCCTGGCGCAATTGCAGGTCTCCGCTCACCGCGACCTGCCCGCGCGTTACGTCGACGTTCAGCTTCTCGGCGAAATACGGCTGGAACGGAAGGATTTCGAGTCCCTTCACGTCCAGCTTGATGTCAGCCACGAGCGGGAACGGCTGGACAGTGCCGCTCAGCGCAACCTCGCCCTTCTTGTTCAATTTGAAGTTCGTCGCCACCTTGGTGGCCTGCCCGGGCACGGTCGTCACGTTCTCGAGGTCGAGGCTCAGGTTCTCGATCGACTGCGTCACCGCCGGCGATACGCCGGCATCCTCGAAGCGCAGGCCGATGTCGTCGCCATGGTATTTGTTGATGGTCAGCGTCCATGGAGCCGACGCATCCTGCTGCGACGCTTCGACGGCGCGCAGCGTTGGCGGCTTGATCCAGTCGATCGCGCCGTCCCTGGTACGCCTGATCAAGGAACGCGCGCCCTGCGTCTCAACCTCCGGAATGACCGCCTCGCGCCTGGCGAGATCGATCTGGCCGCCCTTGACGGCAAACCGCTCCACCGTCAGCCATTCGCCGGCGTCGATCCGCCAGGAGAGATCGACTTCGGCCGGTTTGTCGCCATTGCTGAGCTTTCTCAGATCGATATCGATGTTGTCGACCTTGGCGTTGAACGGCTCGCCGTGCGACTCGTCGAGCCAATGCACCGCGCCGCCACTCACTTTGGCTTGGGCAAGCGACCAGGAAACCTTGGCCTTGGCCGCGGCGGGACTCGCCGCCTTTTCGCCGCCATCCGCCGCCGCGACAGGCGCTGCTTTCGCCAGTTCGCCACGGAAGAACTCGATCCAGTTGATATCGCCCTCTTTGCTCACCCGGGCATGGATCTCCGGGGACGCCAGCGTCACCTTTTCGACGGCATAGCGTCCGCCGAGCAAATCGGACGGCGCGATCGCAACATCCAGTTGCTTGAACGAGAGCAGCGACGCACCGCTGTTATCCTTGACGTTCAACCCCTTGATGCCGAGCGTACCGGACACTTCCAACGTCGCTGCCTTCTCCGGTTCCTGACGGAAAACTGCGGTCAATTGCGTGTCGAGCTTTCCGGACAGCATCTTGATCGGTAGTTTGATCGGCGAGTAGTCGAGGAATCGATCCAGTTCCAGGTCGGCCAGATCGAGCGTCATCTCGCTCTCGAGCGATTGCGAAAACGGCTTGCTCCGGCCCTTGATGACCAGCGGCGAGCCGTTGAACGTCGCCGAGAACGCCGGCTCGACGAAGATCTCCGTCGCGTAGGCGAGGCTGGAGATGAACGGCAGGCTGAGGTTGATGTCGCTGACGACGTGTTTTTCGTCGATCGGCTGGTCGTCGAACACCACTTCGCCGCCGGTCAGCTGGATGTTATTGACCGAGAAGGCGGGCGTCGGCCCTTCGCTCTTCGGCTGCGCCATGAACTCGTCCATCAGGTCCGAGAAGTTGTAGCGCGTGTCGGACAAACGCGCGATCCGGACTTTGGGTGCCACCAGCCGGAACTCGCCGATGACCGGGCCGCCACGGAAGATCGAAGCAGATTCAAGATTCACGTACAGGTTCTCGAAACTCGCGAACGTCTCGACGCCGTCCGGCTCCTTGATCGACAGTCCTTCGACCTCAAGCGACAAGGCGTAGGGATTGATGTGAATCTTCTTGACTTCCACTGTGCGGTGCAGCGCTTCGCTCGCTTTGGCCAGCGCGAAGTACTTGACCACCGGCGGCAGGACCAGGAAGCCCAGGACGCCGATGAGCACGAAGGCAATCACGGCGCGAAGCACGTATTTCTTCAATTTTGCCGATTTCAGCACAGCCAGCGTCTTTGCCTTATCGATCATGATATCCATCCGTAATCATCGGTTCGGGAGGAAGAATTTATCATGAACGACTAGCCGCCGAAGTCTCACCGAGGCGCTGAATCAACTGAGGAATCGGCATTCGTCGGATCAGGCGTAGAATCTCGGCCAGCCAGCCCATTCCCAACCGCCCTCCCACTGAGATTTGCATGAAAACGCTTGTCATCGAGGATAGCCGAAGCAGCCTGAATCTGCTCTGCGGACACATCCAGCGGATGGGTATCACACCGATCCCGGCCGAGACGGGCGCGACCGGTATCGATCTCTTCCTCAAAGAGCGCCCCGACCTGATCCTGCTCGACATCGTGATGCCGGACATCGACGGCTTCGAAGTCGCGCGCCAGATCCGCCAACTGGAGGCGCCCGGTGACTGGACGCCGATCATCTTCCTCAGTTCGCTCAGCAAGGACAAAGACATCGAGAAAGGTATCGCTGCGGGCGGCGACGACTACCTGCTCAAGCCGATCAGCGAGATCGTTCTCGCCGCCAAGATCCGCGCCATGCAACGCATCCTCCAGATGCGCCAATCACTGCTCGTCTTGACGCGCAAGCTCGACTCGGCCAACCAGGAGCTGAAGCGTCTGACCTCGCTCGACGGGCTGACCGGCATCGCCAACCGCCGCCACTTCGACAGCATGCTGGAACGTGAATGGCGGCGCGCCATGCGCCAGGGCGACGAAGTCTCGATCCTGATGTGCGACATCGACTTCTTCAAGCAGTACAACGACGCCTATGGTCATCAGAGCGGCGACGAATGCCTGCGCCTGTTCGCCCAAACCTTGTCCGGCACGATGGACCGCGGTGGTGATCTGCTCGCACGTTACGGCGGCGAGGAATTCGCAGCTGTCCTGCCGAGCACGGCGCTTCGCGGCGCGGTTCACGTGGCCGAGCAGATGCGAAAAGCGATCGACCGCCTGAAGATCGAGCACAAGGAGACGCCGTTCGGCTATATCACCGCCAGCTTCGGCATCGCTTCCGCAGTCGCCATGCCGGAAACCGATCCGCAAGACATCGTCGGCGCGGCTGATCGCGCGCTCTACAAAGCCAAGCACAACGGGCGCAATCGCGTCTGCGTCACCTACTCGCTCGATCCGCAGGACAACTAAAGATGGCCTCCCCGAAAATCATCATCGTCGACGATAACGACCTGATTCGCACCTTGCTGCGCGGCATCCTGCGTGCCGAAGACTGGGACATCATTGGCGAGGCCCGCAACGGCACGGCAGCGCTGGAGCTGATTGAAAAGAGCAAGCCGGACATCGTTCTGCTCGACGTCCTGATGCCCGAAATGGACGGCCTTGAGACGCTTCAGAACATCAAGCAGCAATACCCGGAAATCATCGTCGTAATGATCACCGGCAGTCCCAGCAAGGACAACGTCAAAGAGTCGATCGAGGGTGGCGCCAGCGGCTTCATCGTGAAGCCGTTCAACTCGGCCAAGGTCCTCGAGACGCTGAAGCGCGCCTGGAATCCCAGGCGTTAGCCCGCGTCAAAAGGCGTTACGCCACTGACGCAAGGCTGTGAAGACGGCGAGCGCATCGCTCGCGTTTTCGCCGCGGTCGCGGACGCACGTACTGATCTCCGGAGCATTGCAGCGCAGGAAGGGGTTCGTCGCCTTCTCGAGCGCGATCGTTGAGGGTATCGTTGCCCGCCCCTTCACACGCGCAGCGTCTACGGTCGCCACGCGACGCAGCAACTCGCGGTTTCCCGGTTCGACGGTTTGTGCAAAACGCAGGTTGGCCTGCGTATATTCGTGGGCGCAATAGACCGCCGTCTCGTCCGGCAACGCCGCCAGTTTGGCGAGCGAATCGCTCATCTGCGCCGCAGTCCCCTCGAACAAGCGTCCGCACCCGGCCCCGAACAGGGTATCGCCGCAAAACAGGCATCCATTCCCGTAATACGCCAGATGACCCAGGGTGTGTCCGGGAACAGTCAGCACCTGGAAGTCAGCGCCGATGGCCTCGAACCGGATCGACTCACCGCCGCGCAAGGGACGCGACAGCCCTGTGATAGACTCCGCCGCCGGTCCGAAGACCTCGGCCGGAGAATTCGACAGCAACTTCGCCACGCCGCCCTGATGATCGGCATGGTGATGCGTGATCAGAATCGCCTCCAGCTGCAACGCCTCGCGCTTGAGAACTTCAAGCACCGGTTGCGCATCCCCCGGATCGACGACGACCGCCAACCGGCCTTTGCGCAGCAGCCAGATGTAGTTATCCTTGAATGCAGGAATTCTGATGACCTCAAACATTTGATCGATTGTGGAAGAAGCGAGAAAAATGTCAAACCCCGGAATCGATGACTGGCTCCAGACGCAGCAAGGGCGCTATGTCATGGACTGGGAAATGGAACGGATCGACACCCTCGTGGTCGATCTGTTCGGCTACAACGCACTTCAGCTCGGTTTGCCCGAACTCGATCTGCTTGCGCACAACCGTATCCCGTTGCGCCAGGTTGCCGGCGAGACAGGCAAGGTGGACGTCGTTTGCGACTTGCGCGAACTGCCCTTCGCAGCCAACAGCATCGACCTGGTCGTTCTACCGCACGTCCTCGAGTTTCACGACAATCCGCATCAGATCCTGCGCGAAGTCGAGCGGATCCTGATTCCGGACGGCCAACTGGTGGTCACCGGTTTCAACCCTTTGTCATTGTGGGGGCTGCGCCGCCGCCTGCCCAACTGCCCGACGGGTTTTCCGTGCAACGGCAGCTACATCTCGGTGCTTCGCCTCAAGGATTGGCTGCAACTACTCAGCTTCGAGGTCGATCGCGGCAGCTTTGGTTGCTACGCTCCTCCCTTCCGCGAAACCCGCTGGCTCAAGCGTTTCCATTTCATGGAGGCGGCTGGCGATCGCTGGTGGAGTTTCGCCGGAGGCGTCTATATGCTGCGCGCCGTCAAGCGCGTGCGCGGCATGCGCCTCATTCTGCCGCCCTGGGAGCAGAGCAATGCCCCACACAAGGCACTTACACCCATTGCACAAAAAGGAATTCAAGACCGTGGCTGAAGAACCGATGATCAACATTTACGCCGATGGCGGCTGCCGAGGCAACCCGGGTCCGGGCGGCTGGGGCGTGCTGATGCAGACAGGCTGTGCCGAGAAGGAGCTGTGCGGCGGCGAGCGCGACACCACGAACAACCGGATGGAACTCACCGCCGTGATCCGCTCGCTGGAAGCGCTCAAGCGCCCGTCCACCGTCAACGTCCACACCGACTCCCAGTACGTGCAGAAAGGGATCAGCCAATGGATCCACAACTGGAAGCGCAACGGCTGGCGAACCTCGGACAAGAAGCCGGTCAAAAACGCTGACCTCTGGCAAATTCTTGACGGACTCGCGACACAGCATCAAATCAAGTGGATCTGGGTCAAAGGCCACGCCGGACACCCGGGCAATGAACGCGCCGATGCCCTCGCCAATCGCGGCATCGACCAACTGCTCGGCAAGTAGCCGAATACTGAGAGGTTGTGAACAAATGCAGAAACGCCTGCCACAGAGTCACAGAGACGCAGAGTTTTCGCAGAGAAAACCTTTGGAAACGGTGCTTTTCCTCTGCGTTTCCTCTGCGCCTCCGTGCCTCTGCGGTGGGGTTTGAGTTTTTTCACAGGCTCTGAGTGAATATCCAGACGAATCATCCAATGCGCCAGATCTTCCTCGACACTGAAACCACCGGTCTTGAACACAAACTCGGCCATCGCGTCATCGAAGTCGGTTGCGTCGAAATGCGCAACCGTCGCCTGACCAACCGGCATTTTCACCGCTACATCAATCCCGAGCGCGATATCGACGCCGGCGCGCTCGCGGTACACGGCATCAGCCTCGAGTTCCTGCAGGACAAGCCGAAATTCGCCGACATCGCCGAAGAATTCCTCGACTTCGTGCGCGGTGCCGAATTGATCATCCACAACGCCTCCTTTGACGTCGGCTTTCTGAACGCCGAACTTGCGCTGCTCGCCATGGCGCCGATCGAGACGGTCTGCCGCGCGGTGCAGGACACCCTGCGCATGGCCAAAGAAATGCATCCGGGCAAGAAGAACAACCTGAATGCATTGTGCGAGCGTTACGGAATCGACAATTCTCACCGGACACTGCACGGCGCCCTGCTCGACTCGGAGATCCTCGCCGAAGTCTACGTCGCGATGACGCGCGGCCAGGAAAGCCTGATCATGGATCTGACGTCCGATGAATCCGGGCAAACGGCGCTCGCATCGTCGGCCCAACGCAACCGGCCGCGGCGGACACACACGGTCGTTCGTGCTGCCGAAGGCGAGTGCGCGGAACACGAGAAGATTCTTGCCGCCATCCAGAAGGAGAGCAAGGGCAAGTGTCTTTGGCTGCCGCCAAGCGAACCGGCGGCCTAGCAAGCGTTCGAGACGAGGCGATGCAAAAACGGCAACCGAAGTTGCCGTTTTTCATTTGAACAACCAAGTCAACACCAACTTGGACGCCAGTGGCCCCAAATCACGCAGCCGGTGCGCCACCCTCGCTACCGCCGCCGGAACCACCGGCGTTGGCAGGACCGCCATTACCCGAACTGTTACCCGTCGAGCGCTTCGGCCGCCGATGCTGCCGACGTGGCGAGCGACCGTCGTTTCGCCCTTCCTGACTGCGGTTCTCCTGCGGCTTGATTTCCTGCCGAGGCTCCTGAGCGCGAGGCACATTGCCTCCACCGTTGGGATTCTTGCGATCCTGCTTCCGGTCCTGGCGCTTTGCATGGCCTGGCGCCGGCTGGTTGAAGCGCTTGTCCTGAGACCGTTCCGGCACTTCCCGATTACCGGGCGCCGTACGGATTTCCAGTTCGTTGAGCTCGTCCCATTCCGCATCGGTGCGATCACGATCAGGGATCGCGAGCAACTCACGGATACGACGGCGCGGATCTATCGGTTGAGGATCATTCATGTCGTCATTATCACCCACAGGCGCCCCGTCGTTCAAGCTGTTAAAGGTGTTCCTTCGCGCGACAGTCCGACGTCCTCGCATTGAGTAAAGAAGAGTCGTTTCAGCCCTATAATCGCTTCCTTTTTCGGATCTGCACCATGTGGTTCAAAAATCTCCAGCTCTATCGACTACCGAAGGATCTGTCGATCGACATCTCGTCCTTCGAGGAGCAGCTATCCAAGCTGCCGCTTCAACCCTGCACTTCGATCGAACCCCGCAGCACGGGTTGGGTTCCGCCGCGCGAGGGCGGTCCGCTCGTGCATGGCGTCAATCATCAATGGCTGATTGCGCTCGGCTTTGAGGAGCGCTTGCTGCCGGCCAGCATCGTCAAGCAGTTCGCCGCCGATCGCGCCAAGGCGATCCTGGAGAACGAGGGACGCAAGGTCGGGCGCAAGGAAATGCGTGACATCCGCGAGGCGACGGCAATCGAACTGATGCCGCGAGCGTTCCCGCGCCGCCGCGTCACTTACGGCTGGATCGACCCGGTCAACGGCTGGCTGGTCGTTGACGCGGGTTCACCTGCGAAAGCCGAAGAATTCCTCGAGCACCTGCGCCGTTCGGTCGACAGTTTCCCGGCCAAGCTGGTCAAGACGGTGCAATCACCCGCTTCCGCCATGACCGGGTGGATCGCCGACGGCGACGCGCCCGGAAGTTTCACGATCGACCAGGACCTCGAACTGCGCTCGGCGGAAAACGCGGCGGTGCGCTATGTGAAGCACACGCTGGAAGGCGACGAGATTCGCCAGCACATCGCGACGGGGAAGATTGTCACCAAGCTGGGAATGACGTGGGGCGAACGGATCTCTTTCGTACTCAACGAAAACCTGCAGCTCAAACGCCTCGCTTTCCTCGACATCCTGAAGGAACAAGCCGACGGCCAGGCAGAAAACGAAGACGAGCGCTTCGATATCGACTTCACCTTGATGACGGGCGAAGTCGCGCACCTGCTCGCCGACTTGCTCGAGGCGCTCGGTGGTGAGTTGCCTGGAGCGATCTAGCGCGACCACGCCGTCCGAACCGGGGACTTCGGGCGAATCCGGCGTGCAGGATTCGCCCCGACCAACACGGCAGATGCAGGCTGCTCCGTGGTTTGTCTATCTGATCGAATGCCGTGACGGCAGCATCTACACGGGGATCGCCATCGATGTTGCGGCACGCTACGCCGCACATGCTGCCGGCAAGGGCGCCCGCTATACGCGCGCGCACCCGCCGGCGCGCCTCCTGGGCTGCATCGGCTTCCCGGATCGTTCCAGCGCGTCGAAAGCCGAATACCAAATCAAGCAACTGAAGCCGGCGGACAAGCGGCGGTACGCCGAAGCGATGGGATCGCGGATGATTCAGCCACCTGATGCGGACAACACCGATCGAGTTGCCCGGCGATAGTACTCAGCCGCAAAAACTCGGCCTTGCCGAAGACGGGCTGCAGCCAGCGTATATAATCCCCGGTTTATCGATTAACGCCTGGATGATCATGGAAGCCGAACAACTCAATATCGTCACCAACCGACTCGTGGATCTCGCCCAGCGCGCCACCGAGTTGCGGAGGTATCTTTGACTACGATCAGAAATTCGATCAACTGAACGCCGTTTCGCGCGAACTCGAAGACCCGAAGGTCTGGGACAACGCCGAGCGCGCGCAGGAATTGAGCAAAGAGAAGAAGACGCTCGAGAACGTCGTCCTGACGCTCGATCGTGTAGCCGATAGCCTCAAGGATGCCGATGAGCTGTTTGCGATGGCGCGCGAGGAGAACGACGACGACACGCTGAATGCCGTTGCCGCCGACATCGACGAAATCGAGAAGGCCGTTGCCGCGCTTGAGTTCCGCCGCATGTTCAACAACCCGGCCGACCCGCTCAATTGCTTCATCGACATTCAGGCCGGCGCTGGCGGCACGGAAGCGCAGGACTGGGCCTCGATGCTGCTGCGCATGTACATCAAATACGGCGAACGCAAGGGCTACACCGTCGACGTGCTCGAAGAATCCGAAGGTGACGTCGCCGGCATCAAGACCGCAACGATCAAACTGACCGGCGAATACTGCTTCGGCATGCTGCGTTCGGAAACCGGCATCCATCGTCTGGTCCGAAAATCACCGTTCGACTCGAACGCCCGACGCCATACGAGCTTCTGTTCGGTCTTTGTCTATCCCGAGATTGACGATTCCTTCGAGATCGAGATCAATCCGGCCGACCTGCGCATCGACACCTACCGCGCCTCGGGGGCCGGTGGTCAGCACATCAACAAGACCGACTCGGCGGTGCGGATCACGCACAATCCGTCGGGGATCGTCGTGCAGTGCCAGAACGACCGTTCGCAGCACCGCAACCGCGCCGAGGCGATGGCCATGCTGAAATCGCGCCTGTACGAAGCCGAGTTGCGAAAACGCCAGGCCGAACAGCAAAAACTGGAAGACTCCAAGACCGACATCGGCTGGGGCCACCAGATTCGCTCATACGTTCTCGACCAGTCGCGCATCAAGGATCTACGTACCAACGTCGAGTGCGGCAACACGCAAAGCGTGCTCGACGGCGATCTCGACCAGTTCATCGAAGCCAGCCTGAAGCAAGGCGTTTAAGACCACCACACCACTCCATCGATTGAGATTGACCATGTCTGAACAGACCAACGCAAGCAACACCGCCGCCGAGCAGGACGAGAACCACATCATCGCCGAACGCCGCGCCAAGCTGGCCGAGTGGCGCGCCACAGGCAAAGCCTATCCGAACGATTTCGAGCGCGAAAACATCTCGGGCAAGATCATCGAAGTCTATGACTCGAAGTCGGCCGAGGAACTCGAAGCGAACCCGGTCGAGGTCAAGGTCGCCGGCCGCATCATGCTGAAGCGCGTGATGGGCAAGGCATCGTTCATCACCATTTCCGACGTCGGCGGCCGCATCCAGATTTACGTCGCCCGCGACAAGGTCGGCGAGGAAACCTACACGGCGTTCAAGCGCTGGGATATCGGCGACATCGTCGGCGTCGTCGGCGTCCTGTTCCGTACCAAGACCAACGAACTGACGGTGCAAGCCAATGAAATCCGCCTGCTGTCAAAGTCGCTGCGTCCGCTGCCCGAGAAGTTCCACGGGCTGACCGACCAGGAACAGAAGTACCGCATGCGCCACCTCGACCTCATCATGAACGAGCAGTCGCGCTTCACCTTCGTGGCGCGCAGCCGCATCGTCCAGTCGATCCGCAACTACATGAGCAACCACGGCTTCCTCGAAGTCGAAACGCCGATGATGCACCCGATCCCCGGCGGCGCCTCGGCCCGCCCGTTCGTGACGCACCACAACACGCTCGACATGGACCTCTACCTGCGCATCGCGCCGGAGCTTTACCTCAAGAAACTCGTTGTCGGCGGCTTCGAGAAGGTGTTCGAGCTCAACCGGAATTTCCGTAACGAGGGCATGAGCCCGCGCCACAACCCGGAATTCACGATGATGGAGTTCTACGAAGCCTACAGCGAGTACAACAAGCTGATGGACTTCACCGAAGGCCTGCTGCGCCACTCCGCGCGTGAAGCACTCGGCGCCGAGGTTTTCGAGTATCAGGGCCGCACGCTCGACCTCTCCAAGCCTTTCGCGCGGCTGACCATGGTCGAAGCGGTCATGAAGTACAAGCCGCAATACACGCTGGAGCAACTGACCGATGCCGACTGGCTGTGCCAGAAACTCACTTCGATGAAAGTCGAACTGAAGCCCGGCACCGGCATCGGCACGCTGCAACTCCTGATGTTCGAAGAAACCGTCGAGGCCGACCTCTGGGAACCGACCTTCATCGTCGACTACCCCGCCGAGATCAGCCCGCTCGCCCGCGCCAGCGACAGTAACCGCGACATCACGGAGCGCTTCGAGTTGTTCATCGTCGGCCGCGAAATTGCCAACGGCTTCTCCGAATTGAACGATCCGGAAGACCAGGCCGAGCGCTTCCTGTCGCAGGCCAAGGCCAAGGAAGCCGGTGACGAAGAAGCCATGTACTACGACGCCGACTTCATCCGCGCCCTCGAATACGGCCTGCCGCCGACCGGCGGCTGCGGCATCGGCATCGACCGCCTGGTCATGCTGCTCACCGATGCGCCCAACATCCGCGACGTAATCCTCTTCCCGCAGATGCGCCCTGAGTGATGTGCGCTAGCACATCACGAAGAAGTACTCTTGGGGTGCGCCCTGGATGAAGCATCGGAACCCGGCCTCGCGCCGGGGTTCCGCTTTTTGGCGGCCCTTCCTTCTACGATGTTTCGCTATTCACTTCGCCTACTCATTTCGAAAAAATCACGGCGCAGACGCAGGTAATCTTTACTAGAATCAGAACAACGCTTGTGTGTTGGTGCAGCAGGAATCAGCGCTCGAACCCTTGAGTTATTCCGTTGTGCGCCGTAGACACCCGGGGAACAAAGGCAGCAAACGATCGCTTGGACACCCACCGAGAGAGACGATATGAGCCTGATGCCGTTGATTTTCTTTGAACTGCTGGCAGACGCCAAACTCACCCCAATGGCAGCCAGACTACACGTCAGCAAAAGCGATTCGATCGGTTTGCTCCCGCTATGCGCGACCGAAGATTTTCAGGCCTTGACCAGCCGCTTTCCCAGCCTCATCGATGACGGTACCGAACAACGCTTTCCGGTCGAATTGAGCGAAGCGATGAACGCGAGCGGAATACAGATGGTTGCCGCTACCGCAATCCAGGCGGCTGAGCCAAACGGAAAACCGGCTATGCAGCCTGGAAAGCAATGGCTTTCAGGCGACTGGTATCTGGCGCAGCCCCCCAAGTCCACACCGACACAAGCTGCCTCACGCGCGCTCGCGCTCAAGCTGATGCAACTCGTCGCGACGGACGCAGATACCTGCGAGATCGAGGCCATATTCCGCCAGGAGCCGGTGCTCGCCTATCACCTCCTGCGCCTCGTCAATTCCCTTGGCGTGGGTGTCGGGCGGCATATTTCCAGCTTCTCGCAAGCCATCCTCATCCTTGGACGCCAGCAACTGAAGCGCTGGCTCAACCTGATGCTGTTCGCTGCGAGCCGCGACGATTATCGCTCGGCGATGCTGATCGCGCGTGTCGCCGTCCGCGCGCGCAGCATGGAGTTGCTGGCGAAGGCGGTCGGACTCGATCGATGGCATCAGGAGCAAGCGTTCATGGTCGGGATGTTCTCGCTGCTTGGCGTCCTCTTCGGCATGCCGCTCCCCGAAATTCTGACGCCCTTGAAGTTGAACGATCTGCTCGACGATGCCCTGCTCCGGCACGAGGGCGACATCGGTCACTTCCTGCAGTGCGTCGAAGCTTCCGAACGCCTCGACGAGACGCGCGTTCTCGCCTTGCTTCTCCAGATCGGCCTGACTGCTGACGACTGGAATCGGCTGACGCTCGAAGCGCACCTCTGGATGTTGGGCGCGATACACGATCAACAGGACAAGCGCCATGGCTGAATCTGGCGACGAACAACAACTGCGTCAGTGTCTTGACCTGTGCACCACTGCGCTGAGTCTAAGCGACACCGCGCGCTCGCACGTGCTTTCCGAACTCCGGCGCAGGCTCGCCTTGCTCGTCGAAAGCCCGGAGACCCTGGCGCCGACCGTCACCGCTCAGAAGTCGCAAGGCCACGAACAGGAGCCTGTGATCACGATGGACATGGCCGGCTACGTCACCGGCTGGAACCGTGGCGCGCAGCGCCTGTTCGGCTACCTGCCCGAAGAAGCGATCGGACAGCACATCCTGTTCCTCTACGCCGACGAACCCGGGCGACGCAACGGAGAGATCCACGAATTGTTCCTCGACTACGGCAGTCCGTTGATCGAGGTAAAACGGCGCAAGAAATCCGGCGAAACTTTCCGTGCCAACCTCGCGCTGACGCACATTCTAGACGAGAACAACGAGCCGGTCGGCATGGCCGCGCACCTCACGGAAATCGCGAACCGTCTATCCGAACAAGAGAAACATCGCCTGCACGCCCGCATCATCGAAGACAGCGACCAAGGCATCATGATTACCGACAACCAGGAGAAAATCGTCTCCGTAAACGCCGCATTCAGCCGGATCACCGGCTACTCGGCGACCGAAGCGATCGGCCAGACGCCCGACCTCCTGCGTTCGGGCGTGCACAGCGCCGATTTCCGTGAGCAGATGCGCGCCTCGATCCGCGGCGCCGGTGCCTGGCACGGCGAAATCATCGGTAAGAGAAAGAATGGCGAACTCTTCCCGCAGTCCGTCTCGATCGGTGTCGTGCGCGATGCCGACGATGCCATCACGCATGTCTTCTCGATCTTTTCCGACGCCAGCGTCCTGCGCGCGACCGAGGAACGCGTGCGCAATCTGGTCAATTACGATCACCTGACCGGCCTGCCCAACCGGGTTTTGTTCCATCAGCTCGTCGAACAGGCGCTGACCGCGGCCCGACGCAACAACGACCACGGTGCGGTGCTCGTGGTCAACGTCAATCGCTTTGCCGCTTTCAACGACACGCTGGGGCACGACGTCGGCGACGAATTGCTCAAACAGGTCGGACAACGCCTGCGCATGGCCTTGCGCGAGGAGGACATTCTGGCGCGTATCGGCGGCGACGAGTTTGTCGTCGCGCTGGTCAGCATCCAGAAGCGCGAACACAGCGGGCTGGTCGCCGACAAACTGCTCGACTCGCTGGCTCAGCCCTTCATCATCGAATCGCACGCGCTGCACATCAGTGCGCGAATCGGCATTTCGATTTATCCCGAGGACGGACAAAGCACCGCGGCGCTGCTGCGCTTTGCCGACGTCGCAATGAAACGCCGGCAAGGCAGCGGCGGTTCCGGCTATCTGCTCTACAGCCCGGAAATGAACGAACGCGCCAGGGAACAATGGCAGCTCGAAGCCGAATTGCGGCAAGCGCTGAAGAGCGATCAACTGCTCCTGCACTATCAACCCAAGGTCAGCCTGCGCAGCGGGAGGATCGTCGGCGCAGAGGCGCTTATCCGCTGGAATCACCCGGCGCAGGGCATGATTCCGCCCGACCGTTTCATTCCGCTCGCGGAAGAAACCGGCCTCATCTTTGAACTGGGCAGCTGGATACTCGAAGCGGCCTGCCGGCAGATCCGCGTCTGGCTCGACAACGGCCGAAGCATGCTTCCAATCGCCGTCAATCTCTCGGCCCGCCAGTTCGACGCGCAGTTGCCGGAACGCCTGCAAGCCGCGATCAAGCGGCACGACGTGCCTTGCGAGATGCTGATCCTCGAGATTACCGAGAGCCTGCTCGTGCGTGGGCCGGAATCCGTCATCCCGATCATGAACAAGCTCGTCGCCATGGGCTTCGCGCTCTCGCTGGACGACTTCGGCACCGGCTACTCAAGCCTCGCCTACCTGAAGAAATTCCCGATCACGACGTTGAAGATCGACCGCACCTTTGTCACCGGCATCCCGGAAGATACGAACGACTGCGCCATCGCACAGGCGATTGTCACCATGGGCAAGCAGCTGCGCCAGGAGATCGTGGCGGAAGGCGTCGAAACCGTCGAGCAGATGGGATTCCTGCGCGATCTGGGTTGTGATCAGCTTCAAGGGTATCTGTTCAGCCCGCCGGTTCCAGCCGCCGAATTCGAGCGCATGGTCAGGGAAGATCAACGGCTGGTTCAGACCTAAATCACCTTCGAATACCGCTTGTTCTCGTGGTCGGCGCGCAGGAAGCGATCAAAGGCCATCGAGATGGCGCGCACCAGCATGCGGCCCGGTGGCAGGACGACGATCCGCCGCGCTTCGATGCGCAGCAGACCACCCTCCTCCATCTCGCGCAGTGCCGCGAGTTCGGTCGCAAAGTAGCTCCGGAAATCGATGCCGTGCTTCGCTTCGACGGCGTCCATCGACAGCTCGAAGTGACACATCAGCGACTGGATGATCGCGCGGCGCAGGATGTCGTCGGCGTCGAGCTCGATGCCGCGGAAGACCGGCAGCACGCCCTTGTCGAGTGCATCGTAGTACTCGTCGAGCGTCTTCACGTTCTGGTAGTAGCCCGGTCCGACCTTGCTGATCGACGAGATGCCGAAGGACATCATGTCGCAGTCGGAATGCGTCGAGTAGCCCTGAAAGTTGCGGTGCAGGCGTCCTTCGCGCTGTGCAATTGCCAATTCGTCGCCGGGTTTGGCGAAGTGGTCCATGCCGATGAAGACGTAGCCGGCGTCGGTCAGCTTGCGGATGGCCAGTGCGAGAATCTGCAGGCGGTTGTCGGCCGTCGGCATGTCGGACTCGAGGATGCGTCGCTGCGGCTTGAACAGGCTGGGCAGATGCGCGTAGTTGTAGATCGACAGGCGATCCGGGCTCGCCGCAAGCACGCGATCGAGCGTGCGGTCGAAGCCTTCCACCGTCTGGCGCGGAAGGCCGTAGATCAGGTCGATGCTGACCGACTTGAAGCCGTTGGCGCGCGCCGCGTCGATCACGGCCATCGTCTCGGCCTCACTCTGGATGCGGTTGACCGCCTGCTGGACACGCTCGTCGAAGTCCTGCACGCCGACGCTCATGCGGTTGAAGCCGAGTTCGCCGAGCAATTCGACCGTCGCGTAGTCGACCTTGCGCGGATCGACCTCGATCGAATACTCGCCGTCATCGACGAGGCGGAAGTGCTTGCGCGTCGACGCCATCAACTGGCGCATTTCGTCGTGCGAGAGGAAGGTCGGCGTACCGCCTCCCCAGTGCAGCTGCTCGACGACGTTATCGCCTTCTGCGAGGAAACTGTTTTGCAGCGCCAGCTCGCGCGCCAGGTATTTCAGGTACTTGGCCGAGCGGCCGTGATCCTTGGTGATGATCTTGTTGCAGGCGCAGTAGTAGCAGATCGTGTTGCAGAACGGGATGTGGAAGTACAACGAAAGCGCCTGCCGCGACGCACCGCGGGTTCTCTCCGCGAGCCAGTGTTCGGCGTTTTCGGCGCCGACCTTGTCGGCAAAGCGGTCGGCCGTCGGATAAGACGTGTAGCGCGGCCCGTTGATGTCGAAGCGACGGATGATCTGAGGGTCAAAAACCAGCGTGTCGGTAAAGGTGTTCATGGTTTCCATGTGTATCGGTCTTGGTGCGCACCACGTATTGCACAGAGGCAGGAGTTTTCCGGCTCGCCGGCACGCTGTCAATCCAAAGTCATTGCAACGCCCCCGGCGACAGCGCGCTGGCCGGAACAACCTTTCGCACGCCGGCCGGAAAGACAAACTCGCCCGAGGGCAGCAGATCAACGCCGTTCGCCTGCCCGGGAATCCGAACTGAACCGCGCAACGGCGAACTGCTCCCCAGCCGCGCCGGGGCGCCGCCGTAGCCCAGCATCTCGCGCCGCTCCGCGGTGGCGTTCCCTTCGAACCGCCCATAGGCCGGTTTGTTCAGGTTGCCGTAGCCGATGGTCAGGTTGTTGATCACCCAGACTTCAAGGCCGCCCGGAAACTTCTCCGTCCAGAGCTTGAGAAAATCGCCCGACGGGTAATCATTGATCAGCGTGTTGTGCGCCAGGTAAAGCGCATTGTCCGGCCACCGCGGCCCTTCGGCGCCATACGAAACGATGTCCGGATTCTCCGTTTCTGCCGACTGCCCGATAACGTTGCCAACGACGTAAGCCAAGCCGCCGTTCGGGAATTCGAGTTCGTAGGACGCGCTGCCGTTGTCGCCATCCACGAGAAAGTTGTAGCGCACGTGGTTTTCCCGCGCGCGCGACTTGACGAGATGCCCGAGGTAGCCGCGCTCAAAACGACTGCCAATGAGTTCGAAACGCGCGATGGCGCCAACGTAAAGGAGATGATGCAGGTCACCGGCGGTTTCGGGTGCCGCGCCGAACTCGCTATCGCTCACGGTGAGCGTCATGTCCGGCAAATTGGCCGTCAGGATGCCCATCTCGTTGTCGAAGAAAGCGCAGCGATGAACGACGAGCTGGCCGCGCTCGAAACGGATGCCCGCACCGTTGAACTCGCCGACGCGCGCGCCGCGAAACTCGATGTTCTCGATGCGCACGTTGTCGCCGCGCACGACCCAGATCGCCTTGCCTTCGGCGCTCTTGCCGTCGGCGAGCATCACCGGACGCTTGTCCGAGCCGCGAATCGTCAGGTTGTTCTGCGTCCATACGACCGGCTGGCCCCGGTAGTCGCCAGAACGGATCTCGATAACCTCCCCGTCCTTTGCCAGCTTTGCCGCCTCGCTGATGCTCGTGATCTTTTCCTGCGGGCCGACAATCATCGAGGCGGCTTTGAGCGCAGCGCCCGGGAGCTCTGCCGACTCAATGGACATCAACCGACCATCCGGGCCGCGCCGGATCTCCCCTTTGTAGATGGATGAATCGGGCAGTCGCTCGTCGACCGCAGCGAGCGACGAGAGCGATGAGAGCGACGTAAGGAACAAGGCAAGGAGGACGGTTTTAACCACAGCGGCTCCAATCGAAACCGGATCGATACGCGGCCCGAGAAAATGCGCGTCAGGCGAATCCAGCCAGCGGACTGCGATGCAGGGCGACCGACACAATGTAGGCGAAAACCAGCAGCGCCACCACAAAAAACACGCCGCGGATGGACTTCGTCCGCCCGCGCTTGAGCGCCATCGTGCCACAGAGAATGTAGGCGACGAGCCCGATCACCTTGGCCGAAAGCCAGCTCTGCGCCAGCGGATACTGGCCGCTGATCGTCGCCAGCGCGATCGCACTCCCGAGCAGGCCGGTATCGACAACATGCGGAAAGATTTTCACCCAGCGCTGGTTCAGCCTGGGCGAATCGAGAAGCATCCAGATACCGCGCAGGACGAAACCGCAGCCGCTGGCGATGACGCAGCCCACATGCAAGTTCTTGAGCAGAAGGTAATCCACCGAAACTCCCGATCAGGCCGCCGCAATCTTGCGCAGGTGCGCGCGATAAACGGCCACGCCCGACCACAGATTGCGCAGCAGCCAGACGTTGGCAACGATCAAACCAACACCGGCCGGATAGACAAACCACGTCGGCCAGCAGGCCGCAGCAAGAACGAGCGCACAGGCAGCGAAATGTGCCCGTACCTGACGATCCATCGCCTGCTCGGCAATGATCTTCTTCATGTTCGGCACCAGAACACGGCGCGCGCCGGCATTTTGCAGGTGCAGCCAGATGAGGAAAGGAACAATCTTGTAGAGCATGCCGACGATGACCGTCATGAAGCCGCCGAACAGCACGAGAACGCCGCAGAGCAGCGGCCAGCCCATCCACTCACCGAACGCCGGCAGCAACATCGCCAGCAGCCAGACTGCGCACGCCGCGAGGGCACAAAGCATTGCGATGCGCCAGCAGTGCTGATTGGCGTCAAAGCGGGCGCGCTTGCTGGCACGCTGGAGCTGCAGTGTAATTGCCGCAAAGCTGGCGATAACGGCCACGACCGCCACACCGAGTATGAAGCGCGCGACTCCCAGCTCAAGATACTCGACGACTGACCAGGCACCGGCCATCGTCAGCGCGACGTACGAGAACCGTCGCTCGAACCCGCCCGGATACGCCGGCGTGATCTGGAACATCGGCACCACCACGTAGGCAACGGCCGCAAGCAGGATCAGGCCCCAGCCGACGAATCCCCAAACGAGATGAATGTCCGCCAACGGCAACAACGGCAGCCCAAGCGACCAGCCAAGCGATGTGGTCAGCGCAACGCCGATGCCGACGGCAACGCCCAAGCCGACCAGCGCGTGCTTCAAGCCCCGGATCGACGCGCTGGTCGCCGGAATGCCGCGCAGCGCAATGAACGCCGCGAAAAGGAATAACACCGTACCCGCACCAAGAACGATGGCTGCACCCTTGAACCAGCGCTCGTCGAACGTAAGAAAAGCCGCACCGAGCAGCAGCGCGCCGATGTTCAGCGCCCCATGCACGACTGCGGCAAGGCGCATGGGTTGCCGCAGATTGGCCCCCGCGACGACGGGAAGAATCTGGATCAGTGCGCCGAGCATCACCTGCAACATGAAACCGACGGTGATCAGGTGCGTCACGGCGAGCACATCTGGTGTCCAGCGCGACGCGAGCGCATCCGGCCCGCCCCAGAGCAGCAGTACGCCGGCGAGGATGGCGAACACCGGGGCGGTCAAGAAGAAGCGGAAAGGCGCCGCGATCGGCGGCGACTGGTCGTAAGAAAGCAGGGCCTGCATTACCACTCAAGGCCGGACGCAATGCCCGGTTGCAAAGGGAAAATCATCGTCAAAACAACAACCGCCTAACCGACCGCCTTGTGCCAGATCAGGATCTCCACGGAGCCGTCGTCCTTGCGCTCCGTTTGCCAGGCATAGCCGTTGAGCTCCAGCGCCCGGTAAAGCGGATGCGGCTCGCGGCCGAGGATGAGCATGACCTTCTGCCCCAGCGTGATCGCGTCGAGCGCATCCATCGCCTGCACGAAAGGTTCGGGCGGCTCCAGATTGCGGCCATCGACAACGCGGGCGACGCCGTCGCGTGTTGCGGGCATGGATTCCGACTTATCGGGCATTCAGGTTCTTTTTCAGCGTCGGCAGAATTTCATCGATCCGGTCGTTCAAGTGTTGGTCGCACATCGGATAGAGGATGTTCTCTTCCTTCATGTTGTGCTGTTGCGCCATGATCAGCAGCGTCTCGGCGTAGCCAGAGTAATCGTCTGCATCGCGTGCACCGAGAGAGACCTCGGCCGCCGCGAGGAGTTCGCGCATCTGGCGATGTTCGCTACGCATCACCTGCGTCGGCCCCATCGTCATTCCCGTCCGTGCCTCGAATTCCGGAAAGAGCGTACCCTCCTCGAGGTCGAAATGATTCAGCATCGCTGCGCAGAAACGTGCGAACGCAGCATCGGCCTTTTCCCACTCGCCCGCTGCCACCGCCTGCTCGACCACGGCGAACAGATCATCACACAGGCGATGGTCATCGGTCAGCAACTCCCGGATCGTTTCCATAAGCACCTCAATCGGCTTGTTTATTGATGGCGGGAATTGTCTGCCGATTGACGCCGATCCGTATTGACCGAAATCAAAACGATGCAATGTCATCGCTTGGTCCGATGCCGAAGCGATTGTCCTTCGCATGATTTTGGCTATATTGGGAACAGGCTCTCCACAAAAGAAAGGCGTCATCATGTTCAAGCACATCCTTGTTCCGACAGATGGTTCCCCGTTCTCGCAGGACACCTGCCGCCGCGCCGTCTCCTTCGCCAAGGAGGCCGGGGCGAAGATCACGGCGTTCTATGCCAAGCCGGAATATCCGGTCACCTACTACGGCGAGGGTGCGTTGATCGACTCGACGACGCCCGAGCAGTTCGCCGAACTGGCCGAGACACAGGCCAAGGAAATCCTGGGGTTCGTCGAACAGCTCTGCCGCGACGCCGATGTCGAATGCGCGACGATATCGCTCACCAACGACATCGTTTACGAAGGCATCATCGAGGCAGCGACAACCGCAGGTTGCGACCTGATCTTCATGGCCTCGCACGGACGACGCGGGCTGACCAGCCTCTTGCTCGGCAGCGAAACCCACAAGGTGCTCACGCACACCAAGATCCCGGTGCTGATCTACCGCTGAGTCAACCTTTGACGCTCAGGCGCCCGCTGCCGTGGGCGCCTTGCGTACCAGTCGCGGCTCTTCGAAGAGCGACGCGATTTCGACCCGGCCGATGTCCGGGCTGTCCGGCACCACGTAGAGCACCGGCGTCATCAATTCCTCGAAAATCCCGCGCAGGCTGCGGGCGCCGGTCTTGTATTCGATGGCAATCTCGGCGATCTGTTCGAAGACGCGCGGTGCGATAGCCAGTTCGACGCCTTCGGCGCGAAAAATCTCGACGTACTGCCGATAGATCGAGTTCTTCGGCACGCTCATGATCCGGACCAGCATCGACTTGTCGAGATCCTGGAAGCGCGCAACGATCGGCAGACGCCCGGTGAACTCTGGAATCAGGCCAAATTCGAAGAGATCGGTCGGCTTCACGCGCTTGTTCAAGCGATCGAGAATATTTCGGTCATCGCTGTCGGTGGTCGAAATAAAACCGAAGCCGTGTGTCTTGGACATGATGTTCTCCAGCCCGACAAACGCGCCGCCGCAGATGAAGAGCACGTTGCTCGTATCGAGGTACTGGCCGTCCTTCAGCTTGACCGGTGACCCTTCCATGATCTTCAACAGCGCGTGCTGCACGCTTTCGCCGGAGAGCACACGCGCCTCGGCCCTGGTCGCCTTCAACTTGTCGATTTCGTCGATGAAAACGATGCCGAGCGCCGCCTTGCGCAGATCGCCATTCGCCTTGTCGACCAAGCGCTGCAGGATGGCCTCGATTTCCTCGTTCACGTACTTCGTCTGCGCCAGCGAGGTCGCATCGGCGGTCACGAACGGCACACCGAGCATGTGCGAGAGCGTTTCACACAGGAGCGTCTTACCCGTTCCGGAGGAGCCGATCAGCAGCACGTTGCTCTTGGCGATCGTGCCGCTCTTCTGCAGCACGGTGGAAATCTTGCGGTAGTGCGAATAGACCGCGACGGCGACGGTCTTCTTCGCTTCATCCTGGCCGATCACGTACTGGTCGAGGTATCTGACGATGCGGCTGGGCGTGGTTTCCTTGGTCAGCATGGGTATTCCAGCGTTGGCGATTTGGCAAGGCGCCATGGTAATCCGAATTGCCGCAAATTCTCGTAAAGGCGCCCTGCCCGGCGCTTCTGGGCTATCCTTGCGGTATTCCCCGGTATCGATTCCACGGAGCGTCTTCTCATGTTCGAATGGTGGCACTGGATGGTTCTCGGGCTGTGCCTGTCGATGGCCGAACTGCTCGTCCCAGCCTTCTTCATCGTGTGGTTCGGCATCGGCGCGCTCGGCGTCGGCATCGTGCTGCTCTTTGCCCCCGCGCTTTCGCTGGCGACGCAGCTGCTCTTGTGGGCGGGACTATCGACGGTGCTCGTCGCCGTCTGGTTCAGACATTTCCGGCCGCGCACCATGACTTCGGTCGGCACATCGGCGGCATCGGTCGCTGGCGAGGTCGGCCTGTTGGTCAGCGACATCACGCCCGAGATCCGCGGCCACGTGCGCTTCCAGAAGCCGATTCTCGGCTCGGACGTCTGGGAGTGTTATGCCGAGACAGCGATCAAGGCCGGCGCGCGAGTGAGTATCGTCACCGTCGAAGGCAATTTCATCAAAGTGAAGGAGACGAAGTAATGGGCATGACAATCACCTCCCTGGTATTCCTCGCGTTCGTCCTCATCACGATCGCCAAAGGCGTACGCATCGTCCCGCAGGGCGAGGAATGGATCGTCCAGCGCCTGGGCAAGTACCGCGTGACGCTGCTACCCGGCCTGCGCTTCATCATCCCCTACTTCGACACCGTCTCCTACAAGGTAACGACCAAGGACATCATCCTCGACGTGCAGGAACAGGAAGTCATCACGCGCGACAACGCGGTGATCGTCGTCAACGCCATCGCCTTCATCAAGGTCACCGATCCGGTCAAGGCTGTCTACGGCGTCGAGGACTATTCCGAGGCCATCCGCAACATGATCATGACGACGCTGCGTTCGATCGTCGGCGAAATGGAGCTTGACCACGCCCTTTCGCAACGCGACATGATCAAGGCCCGCCTGAAAGCCGGCGTCGCCGACGAAGCATTGGACTGGGGCCTGACCGTGAAATCGGTCGAAATCCAGGACATCAAGCCGTCCGAATCGATGCAGCGCGCGATGGAACTGCAGGCGGCGGCCGAACGCGAGCGGAAGGCGATGGTCACCAAGGCGGAAGGCGAAAAGCAGTCGATGATCCTCTCGGCGGAAGCGCGGCTGGAATCGGCGCGGCGCGACGCCGCAGCGCAGGTCATGCTGGCCGAAGCCTCCTCGCAGGCGATCACCAAGGTCACCGCGTCGTTTGGCGACAACGAGTTGCCGATGCTCTACCTGCTCGGCGAGAAGTACATCACCAGCATGACCAAGCTCGCCGAGTCGCCGAACGCCAAGATGGTGCTGCTACCGGCCGACCTGCAAGGCACACTGCGCGGTCTCTTCCAGAAGGTCCCGAAAGCCTGATTGGCCGTGACAACTACAGAGACACAGAGACGCAGAGGTTGCACACAGAAAAACATCGGTCTCAAAGGTTTTCTCTGCGAAAGCTCTGCGCCTCTATGTCTCTGCGGTGGTCTTTTGATTGATTACAGACTCCGAGTTTCGCTTGCCTGACAGAAATCTGCTGTTGCGCGGCTACCTCGCCGCATTCTTTACGCTCGTCACCTGGACCGGCTTTTCCCTCGTCTCGCGCGTCGGCGGCAAGAGCCCGCTGACGCCCTACGACATCATCGCGCTGCGCCTGATAACCGCATCACTCGTCCTGCTGCCGATCGCCTGGCGCAAGCTGCCAGCGGGCGCATGGTGCGATGGGCGGTTGTGGATTCTGTCGCTGCTCGGCAACCTCATTTACTGCCTGCTCGTCTATCGCGGCTTCAAATACGCGCCGGCGGCGCACGGCGCCATCCTGCTCTCCGGCCTGCAGCCTTTCCTGATCAGCGCCGTCGCGTGGCTGATCGTCGGCACGCGCCCGTCGCGCAAACGACTCATCGGGCTCTTCTTCATCGCCGCAGGCATCGGCTGCGCGGCCACGCCCTACTTCTCCGACGGATCGCCCGACGCGCTGCTCGGCGACTTCCTCATCCTGGTGGGTTCGATCTGCTGGGCGGTGTACAGCGTGCTGGCGACGCGCTGGGGCTATTCCCCGTGGACGCTCACCTGCGCCGTCGCGCTTGGTTCCGCCGTACTGTACCTGCCTGCCTACGCCCTCTGGCTGCCGAAACGACTGGTGGCGGCACCGCTGTCGATGATCGTGCTGCAATGCGCGTTTCAGGGTATCGTCGCGACGGTGCTTTCGATGCTCGCCTACCTGAAAGCCATCTCCCTGCTCGGCACCGAACGCGCCGCCGCCTTCCTCGCCCTCGTACCCATCGTCACCGGCATCGTTGCCGTACCACTGCTCGGCGAGCCGCTGACCGGGTGGCTGTTGAGCGGACTTGTCTTCGTCTCACTCGGTTCGTTCATCGCTTCGCGCTATGGGAATACAGCTTCTAAGCGGTGACACACCTCACAGGGGCGCCCATTATCCAAAACCGTGGTCTGTCCCGAATGGCGCGTTACGAATGGCGCGTTAAAAAGACGGCGGCCGCAGCCGTCGCGAAGACTTGTCTGAGGAAAAGCATGTCGAAATTGCCACGGCGCCATGAGGGCGCCGCGCCGGCCTGATTGTCGGCAACGGGCGAGGCCCTGCCCATGATGCACATCAACGATTCCTGA
Source organism: Propionivibrio sp. (assembly GCF_017995515.1). Lineage (GTDB taxonomy): Bacteria > Pseudomonadota > Gammaproteobacteria > Burkholderiales > Rhodocyclaceae > Propionivibrio. The sequence goes on along the minus strand of NZ_JAGOIT010000018.1, from coordinate 5,484 downwards.
TGCGCTTCACACCTGCGTCTGCGTCACCGCCTTGCGGAAGCGCAGCAGCGCCACCGTGAAGAAGCAGGCGCCGACGCCGATCATGGCCAGCAGGTCGCGCCAGATCACGTCCAGGCCGGCGCCCCGGTAGAGGATGGCCTGGGCCAGGCGCACGAAGTAAGTCGTCGGGGCGGCCAGCATGAGGTTCTGTACCAGCGGCGGCATGCTCTCGCGCGGCGAAACGCCGCCGGAAAGCATCAGCAGCGGGATGATGCAGAGGATGACGAGCAGCCCGAACTGCGGCATCGAGCGCGCCAGCGTGCCGAGGAAGATGCCGATCGACGCCGCCGCGAACAGGTAGCAGGCCGCTGCCGCCAGGAACAACGGCAGCGAGCCGGCAATCGGCACTTTCAGCACCTGCTGCACCATCACCAGCAATGCAAAGGTGACGCCCGCCAGAACCGCCAGCCCGTTGGCCCAGATCTTGGCCATCATGATCTCGAACGGGGTCAGCGGCATCACCAGCAGATGCTCGATGGTGCCGTGCTCGCGCTCGCGGATGAAGGCGGCGCCGACCAGGATGATGGTCAGCATGGTGACGTTGTTGATGACCTCCATGACGCCGCCGAACCAGACGCCGATCAGGTTGGGGTTGAAGCGCACGCGGGTGGTCAGCTTGATCGGCGTGGCGGCGCTGTCGCGGGTGCCGGTCAGGTATTCATTCACTTCGCCGAGGGCGATGCTCTTGATGTAGGTGGCGCCGATGAAGGCCTGGCTCATGATCGTCGCGTCGATATTGAGCTGGACATCGGGCGCGCGGCCCTTCTCCACATCGCGCTGAAAATTGGGCGGAATCACCAACGTGAAGTTGTAGCGGCCCGAATCCATGCCCTGATCGAGTTCGCTCAGCGTCGTCTGCTGCGGTGGACGGAAATACGGCGGGTAAAACGCACCGACGATGCGCCGCGAGAGCGGCGACTGGTCTTCGTCGACCACCGCGATCGGCGCATTGCGCAGCTCCTGCGAAGCGCCGGTCGCCGCCGTGTAGATGGCGCCGGAAAAGGCCCAGCAGATGAGGATCAGCAGCACCTTGTCGGCCCCCAGGCTTTTCAGCTCCTTGAGGCCGAGGCGGTAGATGTTGGACAGCGTGGCAAGACGCATGGCTATTTCTCTTGCTTGCGCAACAGCGCCACCGAGGCCAGCGTCAGCACCGGGATGAATGCAGCCAGCGCGACGAACTGCGGAATCAGGTCGGCAAAGCCGAGCGCCTTGGTAAACACGCCGCGACTGATGACCAGAAAATAGCTGGCCGGGAAGAACTGGCCGATCCAGTAGCTCGCCCCTTCCAGCGCCGCGACCGGCGTCGTCAGCCCGGAAAAGCTCACCGTCGGCAGGATGGTCAGGATCGCCGTGCCGCACAGCGCGGCGATCTGCGTGCTGGTGAAGGTCGATATCAGCAGGCCGAAGCCGGTGGTAGCGATGACGTACAGAAAAACCCCGAAACTCAGCGCCAGCAGGCTGCCCTTGATCGGCACGTGGAACATGAGCTGCGACTGGATGACCAGCAGCACGAAGCTGATGAGCGCCACGATGATGTACGGCAACTGCTTGCCGAGCAGGAATTCGAGGCGCGTCACCGGCGTCACGTAGAGGTTGGTGATCGAGCCGAGTTCCTTCTCGCGCACGACGCCGAGCGCCATCAGGATGGCCGGGATGAAGATCAGCAGGATCGGGATCACCGCCGGCACCATCGCGTAGATGCTCTTGAAATCCTGGTTGTAACGATAGCGGGAAACGATATTGACCGGGTAGGCGGTGTCGACGCCGGTCGCCTCGCGAACGATCTGCTGCACGTATTGCAGGTGCATGCCCTGCAGGTAGCCGCGCACGGTTTCGCCGCGATAGGGCATGGCGCCGTCGATCCAGACGCCGATTTCCGGCCAGTGGCCGCGCCGCAGATCGCGGCCGAAATCGGCGGGGATGTCGATGGCCAGCGCCAGTTCGCCGTTTTTCATGCGCCGGTCGAGATCGGCATCCTCGAGGATAGCCGGCTGCTCGATGAAATAACGCGAGCCGGCGATGTTCTGGATGTAGGCGCGGCTTTCCGGCGACTGGTCGCGGTCGAGCGCGGCGAAGCGCAGGCCTTCGACATCGAGCGAAATGCCGAAACCGAGCACGAACATCAGCAGCACCGAGCCGAGCAAGGCGAAGGCCAGGCGGATCGGGTCGCGGCGCAATTCCAGCGTCTCTCGGTAGGCGTAGCCGAGCAGGCGGCGCGGACTGAAGGCGCTCGGGCCAATTTTTTGGCTGTTACGGTCGACCGTGGTTTTTGCCTGTTTTTCAGGATCGACCGCAACAGGCGCGCCGGTAATGCCGGTAGCTTCCTCCAGATAGCCGATGAAGGCCGCCTCCAGCGTCGGCTGGCCGCGCGCCGCGCAGAGGCCGGCGGGCGTGTCGCTGGCCAGCACCTTGCCGGCGTGCATCAGCGAAATGCGGTCGCAACGCTCGGCCTCGTTCATGAAGTGCGTGGAGATGAAAATGGTGACGCCCTGCCCGCGCGACAGTTCGACCAGCAGCGCCCAGAATTCGTCGCGCGCCACCGGGTCGACGCCGGAGGTCGGCTCGTCGAGAATCAGCAGTTTCGGCGCATGCACCACCGCCACGGCCAGCGACAGGCGCTGGCGAATGCCGAGCGGCAGGTCGGCCGCCGCCTTGTCGGCATGCGGTTCCAGCCCGAAGCGCTGCATCAGTTCGGCGATGCGCGGCGCGCGCCGGTCATCCGGCAGGTGGAAGAGCCGCGCATGCAGGTCGAGGTTCTCGCGCACCGTCAGTTCGCCGTAAAGCGAGAAGGATTGCGACATGTAGCCGACCTGCCTGCGCGTGTCGAGATCGCGTGCATCGACGGTCTTGCCGAACAGCTTCGCCGCGCCCTCGGTGGGCGGCAAGAGGCCGGTCAGCATCTTCATCGTCGTCGTCTTGCCGCAGCCGTTGGAACCGAGGAAGCCGAAGATTTCGCCGCGCTCGATCCGGAAGCTGACGCGGTCGACCGCGGTGAAATTGCCAAAACGCTGCGACAGCCCGTCGGCCTCGATGGCGTAAACGCCGCCGTCGCCGACGCGCGGCGGAATCACCAGTTCGTGGTGCGCCCGCCGGCGTTCCTCGGGCAACAGGCGGATGAAGGCGCCGTCCAGCGTCGCCTGCCCGGTCTGCGCCCGCAATTCGGCCGGCGTGCCGGTGCCGATCGCCCGGCCGCCGTCCATCGCCACCAGCCAGTCGAAGCGCTCCGCCTCCTCCATGTAGGCGGTCGCCACCAGCACGCTCATGCCCGGCCGGCGGGCGCGGATGCTGTCGATCAGATCCCAGAACTGACGGCGCGATAGCGGATCGACGCCGGTCGTCGGCTCGTCGAGGATCAGCAGGTCGGGATCGTGGATCAGCGCGCAACACAGGCCGAGCTTCTGCTTCATGCCGCCCGAGAGCTTGGCCGCCGGGCGGTCACGAAACGGCGTGAGGCCGGTGCTGGCCAGCAATTCGGCGATGCGCTGCTCGCGTTCGCGCCGGCCCTGCCCGAACAGGCGGCCGAAGAAATCGACGTTCTCGAACACCGACAGCGTCGGGTACAGATTCCTGCCCAGTCCCTGCGGCATGTAGGCGATGCGCGGCTGCACGGCCGCGCGGAAATGGCGGTCGCCGATGTCGCCGCCGAGCACCTCGATCTTGCCCGTCTGGAACTGCCGCGCCCCCGATACCAGCGCCAGCAGGGACGACTTGCCGACGCCGTCGGGGCCGATCAGCCCAACCATGCAGCCGGCCGGCAAGGCGAGATCGACCGCCTCCAGCGCCGTCACCGCCCCATAACGGTGGCTGACGCCGGCAAGACGGGCGACCGGCGGGCGGTCCATGGCCGATTACTTTCCGTCGATCTGCAGGTTGGCCGGCCACGCCGCATCGGCATCGAGGCGCACGATGGCGACACCCGGGAGGCCACCCTTGACCAGGTCGCGGTGCGCCGCCAGCCAGGCCGGGTCGGGCTTGACCTTGAGGCGGAACATCAGCTTTTCGCGCTCGGTGCGCGTTTCGACTTCACGCGGCGTGAATTGCGCCTTCGCCGCCACAAAGACGACGGTGGCGGGAATCGGCTGCCCCGGCATGGCATCGAGCACGATGCGCGCCTCACTGTTCAGCGCCACCTGCCCCGCCTTGTCGGTCGGCAGGTAGATGGTCATGTACATGTCGGACAGATCGAGCAGCGTCAGTGCCTTGCCGCCCGCCGCCAGCACCTCGCCGGGCTCGGCCAGGCGGTACAGCACGCGGCCGGAAATCGGCGCCTTCAGCGAAGTGTCGTTCAACGTCGCTTGCAGGCTTTCCACCTTCGCCACGGCCGCCGCAGCCGCCGCTTCGGCCTCGGCCACCCGACTCTGCGCCTGATCCATGCCGGCCAGCGCGCCTTCCATGCCGGTCTGGTCGGTATCCAGCTTGTTCCGGCTGATGAAGCCCTTGTCGACCAGACTCTGCGAACGCTTCAGCGTCTTGCCGGCCAGTGCCACATCGCTGCGCGACTTGCGCTCGCCGGCGCGCGCCTCGTCCACCGCCTTCCGCGCTTGCGTCACCGCCGCCTCGGCCGCGCGCAACTGGGCGCGCAAGTCGTCGGCTTCGAGCCGCGCCAGCACCGCCCCCGCCTCGAGCATGTCACCCTCGCGCGGCAGGAGTTCGCTCAGACGGCCGGCAATCTTCGTCGCGACATCGACCTCGGTGGCCTCGAGGCGACCGTTGCCCGAAGAAAACCCGCTGGGCAGGCCGGCGTTTCGATGCTGCATGAAGTAGAAGATCGCGGCCGCACCGAGCAGCGCGAAGAGCAGGAAAATGACGATTTTGACGAGGGGTGCGCGGTCCATGAAACACCTGTCGTTTTACTGACCACATGGTCATTAGAAGAACCCAGTATACCCCATCCCGTTACCTGATTAGCAACAATCGTCAGCCAGGCTCATGTAGTGAGCCTGGTGGGGGCACACGTCGTTGGTGCCGCAAACAGAGTGTGTAGCACTGCATGCACAGCAACCGGCTGTTTTGCACCACTTTGGTTCGCCAACAGCCATCGCATTAAAAATTACTACATAAAAACAATACACTACTAGCTGGCACATTTCTCGCTGATAACGCACCACTTATTCTCTCAGCGAGCTTGAGCCATGAAGTCTGCGGAGTTCTACAACGAAATGCAGGACGCCAGTGGTGGTATCCGGTCGCACTACGACGCTTACTACCGCTGGCTGAACGAGATGCCGCCGGGCAAGATCAATGCGAAGCGGGCAGAGGCCGATGCGCTGTTTCACCGGGTTGGGATCACCTTCGCTGTTTATGGCGAAGAAGGCGGTTCCGAGCGCCTGATTCCGTTCGATATCATTCCGCGCATCATCCCGGCCAGCGAGTGGGAGTTTCTTTCGCGCGGGCTGCGTCAGCGGGTCCAGGCCTTGAACGCCTTTGTCCGCGACATCTATCACG
>NZ_JAGOIT010000078.1:10723-16328 GCF_017995515.1 Propionivibrio sp. | reverse complement strand
CGAACCTCGGTCGCCGAGGCCGGCGCCACCACCGCGCCGCCGCAGGTCGTGCCGGCATTCGGCGTCTGCGCCACCACCAGCCCCGCCGGCAGGATATCGGTAAATGCCAGGCCGCTCAGCGCAACGTCGTTGATGTTACTCAAGTGGATGAGCAGCGGCGCCACGGCGCCCGCGGCGCGTGCTGCCTCGCCGGTCGACATCCCGCCGGGCAGGCTGCCGGTATCGAACGTGAGAGCGCCAATGGCCTTGTGCACCACCAGGGGATCGACGGCATTCAGGTCGGCCGTCACCGGCGTGGTCGGGTACAGGGTCGATACGCCGTTGACCGTGATGCTCCCCACCGGCAGCGTGTTGGCGTACTTGCCCTTGGCCGATACCACCACGTCCAGTTCAACGAAGCAGGAAGCCGACACGCTGCCGGCAGCCGCGCCGATGGCGCCACCGGAAACCATGATCCTGGTGTTGTCGCTGGTATTGACCTGAGTGGCCGGGCCGCAGGTCTGCACCACGTTCGGCCCCACCGGCACGGTCATGTTGTTCGGCAGGTCATCCGTAATGCCGAAATTGGCAACCGGAGCCTGAGTGGCATTGAAGAAGGTAATACGCAGGCGCGTGCGCTCGTTCGGCTTGACCACGTCCGGCGTAAACGATTTGGCCACCCCCATGTTCACGCTGGTGGTGATCGACGCTTGGGCGAAGGTACCCGTGTTGGTCTGCCCCTGATCGTTCCGGATCGAATTGATCGGAATGAGATTGCTGACCGCGCCCGGATTGGTGGCAATGATGTCCACCGCCACCTGACAAGACGCGCCGGCATCCAGGGAAGCCCCCGACAAAGCCACGCTGGTGGCTTCCGGCACGGCGGTCACGATGCCGCCGCTACAGGTCGTGCTGGCATTGGGCGTCGCAGCGACCTTGATTCCCGTCAAAGTGCCGTCCGCCAGACCGTTATCCGTGAAATGGTCGGTCACGGCCAGACCCGTCAGTGCCTGCGTACCGTTGGTAATGGTAATCGTCAGACGCGCCGTTTGGCCGGGCGCGACGTTGCCCGGAACGATCGCCTTGGAAATAGTCGGCACCTGCGCCGTCACCCGGGTCAGATTCGCCGTGACCGGGGATTGGTTCTTGATGCCGCCGTCGGCAGTGATGTTGCCGATGGGAATCGTATTGACCCAATTGCCCGTACCCGGACCATTATTCACAACGTCGAACAGGAAATCGCAACTGCCACCCGGCGGCAGGCTGGCGTCGCTCATTCCCGCCTGCGCCGCATTCGCGGCACCGCTATAGACCGGCGTGCCGGCGCAGGTGCTGCGGACATTCGGCGGATCAGCCAGCTTCAGGCCATTCGGCTCGGCCGGCAAGGGATCGGTGACGCTGATCCCGGTGATCGGCGCGCTGGCGTCGCTATTGGTCAGGCGGATACGCACGGTCGACTTGCCGTCGGTGGTGATTTGCGCCGGCTCGAAGCTCTTCACCGCTTGCAGCGCACCGTTATAAGTCAGGCGCGCGGTATTGCTGTCCGCCGTCACGCTGCGGGTAGCGCCATTGGCCTGATGCTGGGTGGCGGAAACGTTCGCCGTGTTGTTGTAAACGCCGGCGGGTCCAACCACATCGAGCTGAATGACGCACATACCCGGGGTATTGTTCGCTGCGGTGCGGGCTGGCACCGTTCCGTTGTTGAGTGACACTGACGAGTTACCCGAATGTGCCACCAGATTGCCACCACAGGTGGTAGACGCATTGGCCGGTGTGGCAATCATCAATTGCTGCCCGCCCGAAGTCGGCAGGGTATCGCCTACCGTCAGGCTGGTCAGCGCCTGATCACTGTAGTTGCGCACGCGGATACGCATGGTCACCACCGTACCTTCGGGTTTCGTATTGCCCGTCTCGCCATCTTGATAATTGGTGCCGTTGAAAGTCTTGTCGGCCAGCAAAGGGACCTGATGGGTGGTGGTGACGTTCTGGGAAGGGCTGCCGTTACAGGTTGCTGCGCTTTGGCTGGTGTGCCAGACGCCGCACACCGGAATCTGGTTGCTGGTATTGCCGCTGCCATTCGGGTCCGTCATGGCCCAAAAGCTCACCACGCACTGCCCCGGCGTATTGCCGCTGGCGGCGGGCAGGGTCGGGATAATGAAATCGACGGCACCAGCGCCTTGCACCGGTACGTTGCCCAAGATGCCGCAGGCCGCAGTCAGGGTCGGCGCGTAAGGCGCGTCGCTGAGGAAAGTTGAATTGTTTTGCAGGGTGTCCGCCAGATGCACGTTGCTGCGCGCAGCGCTGCCGAAGTTGGAAATCGTCACTGTGTACTGCACCGGACTGCCGGGTGCCACACGGGCAGGCGATTGCGTCTTGTCGACATAGAGTTCGTCGATGACGGTCACCGTCGCGCTGCGCGTCTGGCTGATGATGCCCGGCATCGCGCCGATTTTTACCGCGCCCTCCGCAATGGCATTGGTAAACGTCAGCGGGTTGTTGTTGCTCGTCGTGCCGGTGTAAGTCACCGTTAGCGTACAAACTCCGCCTGCCGGGATGCTGTAGTTGCTCGTTTGGATACCGCCGCCAGCCGAGTTGATGACAGTATTCGAGCCGCCGCAGGTATTGGTAATGCCGGTCGGCGTCAGCCGGTTGCCGCTGACGCCGCCGTTGTCGATGCTTGCCTCATTGAATTCAGTGACTGCCAATGCAGCCGTGCCGTTGTTGCTCAGGGTAATAACGAAGGTGCCCGGCTCACCGCTCGCCACGCGCGCCGGACTGGCGGTTTTGGTCACACCCAGCGGCGAGCGGACGGTGATGTTGGCGGTCGGCGAATTGTCCGGCTTCAGGCTCTGATCGCTGCCGAAACTGCTCTGTTGCAGGGTATTTGTCTGATTGAGCAATTCATAAGCGCCATTGGTCTGGCGCGCCTTAACCGGCACCGAGATCACGCAAGTCTGCCCGACGGCAACGGAAACGTTGCTGACGGCCACCTGGGCGGCAGCGCCCTGCGTCAGCGCCGCAGCAGGAGAAGCGCCGCAATTGGTATAGGTTGCCGCCACGCCGGTCGGCTCGATGATCGCCCCACCGCCTGCCGTTGGAAAAACATCGGTGAACGAAACCCCCGTCAGCGGCACACCGCCCGCCGGGTTGGTCACCCGGAAGGTCAGATAGGTCACGGCGCCGCCCAGAATGGCCGTGCCGCTAGCGCTGGCGGCGGCGGGTGCGCTCGTACCGAAGCCCTTGCTCCAGGTGGGGCGGGAAACGCTTTGAATCGTAATGCCCTGCCCCTGCCCGCTGCCGTTGGTATCGGAACCGGTATGAACATCCCCCGCCGCCAGCGTGTACGTTTGGGTAGAAGACTGGCCGTCCGTGGAAGTGGCCTTGACCGGAATATCGATGGTGCACACGCCATCCGTCGCGTCAACCCGTGCAGGAATGGTCAGGTTAGCCAATTGCACGCTCAAGGCATTACCGGAACCCGGCAAGGTCACCGTGCCGCCGCCATCACCGCCGCCGGTACAAGCCACCGTAGCAGAGCCATCGACCAGCAGATTTCCAGAACCGCTGGCCGCCAGCGCCTTGTTGAAATTGACGTTTGCAAGGGCCGAGCCTGACGCATTGGTCAAAGTAATGCGCAATACCGTCGCCTCGCCCGGCTTGATCGACGAGAGATTTGACGGCGCAACCCCGACCGTCACCGAGAATGCAGGCAAGGATGCAGACCACGCCGTCGCGGCGGCAAAGCCGAAAGCGCCCGCCAGCGCAAGATTGCGCAGCAGTGTCTTGCGCCGAGCGGCATCCTTGCCCCTTACGGAAACGAGCAAACACGACGGACGTGACCCCATGATTCTCCCCTTGTCGGCTTTTTCAGCCAGAATTTTTCAAAAATAACGAAGCACACAACAACCGCATTCGGCACACGTTTGCGCAGAATGACGACAGAACAGGCGGAGATCAGCAAGCACTTGATGCCCATCCGCTCCAGTGCCTGCTGCCCAGACGAAATCAACGTAAAAACGGGCATCGTCTTCGATGCACAACAGCACAAGCCCCCTGTGGAGGCGCGCCATTATACTGTTGAAATATATGCGCCCCCGCCTCGCACGATATCTTCGGGCCGTGCGCTCCGAATACACGGCACCCGAGTCGTTTATTCGAAACCTGCTTCCGGCAATCGATTACCGGGATCGTCGCCATTAACGGCAGAACCACTTGAGGCTTGAAGGACGGAGGAATGACGGACTACGGCCTTGCACATGCTGACCACCCGCACATGGCCAGCGGCCTGGCGAGCATCACCGCGTGCGCGTTCGTTACTTCTTGCCCGAATGCGACACGTGGCCGCACATTTCCTTCAGGCATTGTCGTGCGCAGGCCGCACACTGGCCGCAGTCGCTGGTAACGCCAAGTTCGCGACGCAGATCCTTGAGTGATCGCGCGCCATCGCTCACCGCCTCGCGAACCTGGCGCTCAGTGACGGCCTTGCATACGCACACGTACATCGCGATCTCCAGGCATGAGTGTCAGTCGCCGCCGACTTCCATGTGCGCTTGCAGGAAGTTCCGCAAGGTCACGGCGTCGATCAGGCGCTGCTGCGTCTCGAGCCAGTCGATCGCCTCCTCACTGTGCTCGAGAAGTTCTTCGAGCAGATCGCGACTGACGAAATCCTCGAGTTCCTCGCACAGGGCGATGGCTTCGACCAGTTGCGGGCGATGGATCTCGCACTCATGGCGAAGGTCGGCGCCAAGACATTCCGTCACGTTCTCGCCGATCATCAGCTTGCCGAGACTTTGCAGATTGGGCAGTCCTTCGAGAAAGAGGATGCGCTCGATGAGCTCGTCGGCTTCCTTCATCACCCGGATCGACTGCCGATAGCGGTATTCGTTGAGATTTTCCAGGCCCCAGTGGCCGAACAGGCGCGCATGCAGGAAGTACTGGTTGATCGCCGTCAGCTCGTTCTTGAGCACCTTGTTGAGCGCTTCGAGGATGCGTTTATCGCCTTTCATGAGCGCTCTCCTCAAGCCGGTGAACCGGAGTCCATCTGGCTCTGCAGGTAGTTGTGCAGGCCGACCAGTTCAATGAGACGCAGCTGCTTCTCAAGGTAGTAGGCGTGATCCATCTCGGTGTCTTCCAGTTGCACGCCAAGCATGTCGCGCGTCACGAAGTCCTGCGCCTTCTCGCTCGCCGCCATCGCCTTGCGCAGGTCGCCGACGACCTTGTACTCGACGGACAGATCGGCCTTGAGCATGTCCGGCACGTTCTTGCCGATCTTGAGCTCGTCGCGCCGCGACAGATCCGGCGTGCCTTCCAGGAACAGGATGCGCTGGATCAAGGAGCGCGCGTGTTGCCGCTCATGTTCCGACTCGTGCAACGCCTTGGCCGCCAGGTGAGCCAGCCCCATGTCGGCGTACATCTCGCCGTGGATCAGATACTGATCGACCGCGGTCAGTTCACCGGCCAGCAGGTCATTGAGCATCGCGATGGTTTTCCTGTCGCTTTTCATGAGCATCCCCGGAGTAGTGTGTGTCAATGACCCGAACGTGAAAGCACGCACGCGATTTCACGCCAACCGTGGCCGATAGACTCCAGCCAATACCCCGAGTTCAACCGCCGCGGTGCTTACGCC
>NZ_JAGOIT010000078.1:0-10623 GCF_017995515.1 Propionivibrio sp. | reverse complement strand
AGCGTGCCGACGACGGCTTCCTTGGCGAGCACGCCGGTAAAGATGCCGACGGCGGCCGGCCAGTTCTCGGCGTTCAGGCCGAGCGGCGCGAAGGCCGGCGAGATCGTGCGCCCGATTTCGGCGAGCACCGACTTGTCGCTGTCCTCGTTGCCGTAGCTGCCGTCCGTACCGACCGCGTTGAGGAAGTTCAGCACCAGCACCATCGGCACGATGACGCGGCCGGCGCGGATGACGAAGCTGCCCAGGCGTTCCCAGGTATGGATCAGCACGCCTTTCAGCGTCGGCAGGTGATACGGCGGCAGTTCCATGATGAACGGCGTCGCCTCGCCCTTGAGCAGCGAGTTCTTGAGCATCAGCCCGGTGAGCACGGCGAGCGCGATACCGATGAGGTAGAGCGCAAAAACAACGTTCTGCGCGTCGTTCGGGAAGAAGGCGGCGCCGAACAGCACGTAGACCGGCAGACGCGCGCCGCAGGACATGAACGGCGCCATGGCGATCGTCATCAGGCGATCGCGGCGATGCTCGAGCGTGCGCGTCGCCATGATCGCCGGCACGTTGCAGCCGAAGCCGACGATCAGCGGCACGAACGATTTGCCCGGCAAACCGACCCAGCGCATGAAGCGGTCCATGACGAACGCGGCGCGCGCCATGTAGCCGGAACCTTCAAGCACCGAAAGGAAAAGATAGAGGAAGCCGATCACCGGAATGAAGGTGGCGACCGTCTGCAGACCTCCACCGATGCCCTTGGCCAACAGCACGGTCAGCCACTCCGGCGAACCCAGGCTGCCCAGCAACTCGCCGAAACCGTCAACCAGCAAGGCCGCGGCGAACTGGTCGAAGAAGTCGATGAAGGCACCGCCGATGTTGATGGTGAACATGAACATCAGGTACATCATCACGAGAAAGATCGGAATGCCGAGCACGCGGTTCAGCACCACGCGGTCGATCTTGTCGGTCATATCGCGCGCGACCTGGCCGCTGATGCGGACGCTGGCGTTGGCGATGCGGTTCGCGAGGCTGTAGCGCGCATCGGCAACGAGGATGTCGAGGTCGTCCCCGAACTGCCTAGCCGCCTGCCTGGCTTCACTAGCCAGGGCGTCGCCAACGATCTTGCGCGCCAGATCATCACCTTCAAGCAGACGGACCGCCAGCCAGCGCGGCGACGCTTTTGCTGCCGGACTCGCCGATTCGATGCTCGCTGCCAGCTTGCCGATGGCAGTGTTCAATTCATCCGAATAGGCAACCGCGGCTTTCGCCCGCGGCCCCTCTTCGACCGCCTTGCCGATCGCCGTCTTCAGCTCGGGCACGCCCTTGCCGGTCGACGCGATCACCGGCAGGACCGGGCAGCCAAGTTGTGCAGCCACTTCGGCAACGCTGACCTTCATGCCCTTACTCTCGGCCACGTCGACCATATTGAGCACGACGAGCAGCGGCACGCCCATTTCGACAAGTTGCGTCGTCAGATAGAGGTTGCGCTCGAGGTTGGACGCATCGACGATGTTGATGACAAGATCGGCTTCGCCCTCCTGCACGTAATCGCGCGCGACGCGCTCGTCGAGCGAAATGTCGCGGTCGACGACGTCCAGCGAGTACGTTCCCGGCAGATCGACGACCTCGATCGTAGCCTCGCCCAGGCGGAACTCGCCGCTCTTGCGCTCGACCGTCACGCCCGGCCAGTTGCCGACGCGCTGCGTGGAGCCCGTCAAGGCATTGAACAGCGTCGTTTTGCCGCAGTTGGGATTACCGACGAGACCGATGGTGAAGCTCTTCTTCATCACAGCTTCTCCACGTTGAGGCTGGCTGCTTCGTCCTTGCGCAACGAGATGCTGCAACCGCGCACGCGAATCTCGACGGGATCGCCCATCGGTGCGACGCGCGTAATGCCGATCTCGACCCCCGGCGTCAGGCCCATGCTCAACAGCTTGCGGCGATAGCTGCCGCCCGCCTCGCTGTAGCCGGTCACCTTCGCCGAATCGCCAACCTGGAGTTCTCCCAGCGTGGTCATCTACTTTTCTCCAAAAACAATGAAATCAAGCTTCCGCGAGCGGAGCAACCATGATCTTGTGCGCCATGCCGCCACCGAGCGCGAAGCGCGTCTCTCCGCGCATGACGACCACGCCGCCGCCTTCGCGCTGGCGGACGACGAGTTTGGCGCCGACATTCAGGCCCATCTCGGTCATTCGGCGATCAAGCCCGTAACCGCCTTTCAGCGCAACGACGAGTACGTGACGGCCTTCGTCGGCCATACTCAGCGGGAATGAAGCCGCGGCATTCATGACGACCACCCGGCAGCCAGGATACGGCCCGGTTCATCCGCCCCCGGAGAACCAGTCACGACATCGCTGCTCATGGCGCTTTCCTTCATCCCTGCTTCACTCACGTCTGCCACGGCAAATCATCCTGATCTGATAAACGTTATCACTATACATGCGAACGATTATCACTTGCAAGGACATATTGCATCATTTCTGTCGAAAGCTGTTACACCAGAGCGCAAACGAAGGCAGATATACTTGCCGGCTTCCAAACTTCCGCGATGCCTTTGGGCCCGCCAACGATGACTTCCCGCCAATCGCCCTCCTCCCAGCTCGCAGCACCCGCCGCTCCTGAACTCCTCGGGGCCACGACCATCCCGCTGCCCGAAGCCTGGCGCGGCGAGGTCGGATCGCAATTGAGCGCGGAAGAAAAGCTGCTTGCCTGGCTGGAAATCGACCTTGACGAAAGTCTTCGGTACGCAGCCGGCCTCGTCGTGCTTACCAGCCGCCGGCTGCTCGCCCGTCAGGCGGGCGAATCGCAGTGGCAGTCATGCAACTACCGCGCAGGACTCTCGCTCACGCGCCGCGACCATTCGGGCGTCGGCAGCCTTGAGCTGTTCGACGGCGACGGGCGGCTGGCCATCTGGCGTTACACACTGGGCGGCGACATGGCTGCCGGCCGCCTGATCGATCATTTCGATCGCCAGCTCGCGTTTCAACTGACTGGCGAGGTTCCGCCGCAACCGGAGCAGGCGCTGTGTCCGACCTGCGAGACGCCGCTGCTCGCCGGACAGGAGGAGTGCCCGGTGTGCAGCAAGGAAATTCACACGCCACCTTCGACCTGGACGCTGTTCCGCCTCTGGCGCTTTGCCAAACCCTATCGCTGGAAGCTGTTCGGCGGCTTTTTGTTATCGCTGGCGGCGATGGCGGCAACGCTGGTTCCGCCGTATCTCACCATGCCCCTGATGGACCAGGTGCTGATCCCGTTCCAGAACGGCAAGCCGATCGACACCGGCTTGGTCGCGCTCTATCTGTCCGGCCTTCTCGGCGCGGCGATCCTCGCCTGGGGCCTGGGCTGGGCGCGCACCTTCTCGCTGGCCATCGTTTCCGAACGCATCGGTGCGGACTTGCGGACAACGACCTACGAACACCTGATGCAGCTGTCGCAGGAGTACTTTGGCGGCAAGCGCACCGGCGACCTGATGTCGCGCATCGGCTCCGAGACGGACCGCATCAACCTGTTCATCTCGCTGCACTTCCTCGACTTCGCGACCGATGTGCTGATGATCCTGATGACCTCGGCCATCCTCTTCTCGATCAATCCGCTGCTCGCGCTCGTCACCCTGCTACCGCTGCCGATCATCGCCTGGATGATCCACAACGTGCGCGAAAAGCTGCGCTCCGGGTTCGACCGCGCGCACCGCATCTGGGCCGAAGTCACCAACGTGCTCTCCGACACGATTCCGGGCATTCGCGTCGTCAAGGCCTTCGCCCAGGAAAGTCGCGAAGTGGCGCGTTTCCGTACCGCCAACGTGCGCAACCTGGAAGTCAACGACAAGGTCAACAAGGTGTGGTCGCTGTTCGGGCCGACCGTCACGCTGCTCACCGAAGTCGGCCTGCTCGTCGTCTGGGCCTTCGGCATCTGGCAGATTTCGCGCAACGACATCACGGTCGGCGTGCTCACCGCCTTCCTCGCCTACATCGGCCGCTTCTACGTTCGCCTGGATTCGATGAGCCGTATCGTCTCGGTGACGCAAAAGACTGCGGCCAGCGCCAAACGCATCTTCGACATTCTCGATCACGTATCCAGCGTGCCCGAGCCGACCAGTCCGGTGCATCTGTCGAGCGTCTCCGGGCGGATCGAACTACAAGATGTCGGCTTCCGTTACGGCACGCGCAGCGTCACGCGCGACATCAGCCTCGCCATCGAGCCGGGTGAAATGATCGGCCTCGTCGGTCACAGCGGTTCCGGCAAGAGCACGCTCGTAAACCTGATCTGCCGCTTCTACGACGTCACCGAGGGCGCGATCCTGATCGATGGCGTCGACATCCGCTCGCTGCCGGTCGCCGAATACCGCCGCAACATCGGTCTGGTGCTGCAGGAACCCTTCCTCTTTTTCGGCACCATCGCCGAGAACATCGCCTACGGCAAACCGGAGGCGACGCGCGAGGAGATCATCGCCGCCGCCCGCGCCGCGCACGCGCACGAGTTCATCCTGCGCCTGCCGCACGGCTACGATTCCCTGGTCGGCGAACGCGGCCAGGCACTCTCCGGCGGCGAACGCCAGCGCATCTCGATCGCACGCGCATTGCTCATTGACCCGAAGATCCTGATCCTCGACGAAGCCACCTCGTCGGTCGACACGACGACCGAGAAGGAAATCCAGAAGGCGCTCGACAACCTGGTGCGCGGCCGCACGACCATCGCCATCGCGCACCGCTTATCTACATTGCGTGACGCCAACCGCCTCGTCGTCCTCGACCGCGGCAGCGTCGCCGAGGTCGGCAACCACGACGAACTGATGGCGGTCGAAGGACACTATTACCGCCTTTACCAGGCGCAGGCGCGCAATGTCGACGGCGAGGCCGGATCGGGCAGCCCGAGCAGCACGGAAGACCAGGAAGGAGACCGTGAATGACCACCACTGCCGATTTTCAGTTGCAACGCGACGCTTTCGGCCGCCTGATGCTGATCGACAGCGAGGGTACTGCGCACGCCGGCGTAACCACCGTGCGTGCCTTCCCGATCAGTTCACCGGAAGACGGCATTGCCATCGTCGACCCCTACGGCCACGAACTCGCCTGGATCGATCGCGTGGACGACCTCCCCGCCGACCTGCGCGCACTGGTCGAAGGCGAACTGGCCAGCCGAGAATTCATGCCGATCATCAGCCGCATCGTCGATGTTTCCAGCTTCGCGACGCCGAGCACGTGGAAGGTCGTCACGAACCACGGCGACACGCAATTCGTCCTCAAGGGCGAAGAGGACATCCGGCGCCTGGGTATCCAGGGTCTGCTCATCGCCGACAGCCACGGCATCCACTTTCTCATCCGCGATCGCTACGCGCTCGACGCGCATAGCCGCAAGATTCTCGATCGCTTCCTGTAAGCCAAATGACATTGCCGGCGTTATTGGTGAAAGCGCCGCCACTTCCCGCCTCGAAGACCTCGACACGCCCCTCTTGAAACCATGGACTCCATGAATACGAAAGACATCAAGTTTCTCGAAATCCGCTATCTGCGCGGACCCAACATCTGGACGTATCGCCCGGTGATCGAAGCCATCGTCGATATCGGCGAACTCGAAGACTATCCGTCGAACACGATCCCCGGCTTTGTCGACCGCCTCAAGGCCTTCCTGCCGACACTGATCGAGCATCGCTGCAGCTACGGCGAACGCGGCGGCTTCCTGCGCCGCCTCGATGAAGGCACCTGGCCGGGCCACATCCTCGAACACGTGACGCTCGAACTGCAGAACCTCGCCGGCATGCCGGGCGGCTTCGGCAAGGCGCGCGAGACTTCGATCCGCGGCGTCTACAAGGTCGTCGTCCGCGCCTGGCACGAAGACGTCACGCGCGCCTGCCTCGAAGCCGGCCGTGAGCTCGTCCTGGCGGCGATCCAGGACCGGCCGTTCAATGTCGCTGCCAACGTCGAGCGCTTGCGCGAGATGGCCGAACACAAGCTGCTCGGGCCGAGCACCGGCTGCATCGTCGAGGCGGCAACGTCGAAGGAGCGGCGTATCCCGGCGATCCGCATGCTGGCCAACGGCAACATGGTCCAGCTCGGCTACGGTGTGCGCAGCCGCCGCATCTGGACGGCCGAAACCGACCGTACCAGCGCCATCGCCGAGACGATCTCGCGCGACAAGGATCTCGCCCGCTCGCTGCTGCAGTCCTGCGGCGTCCCCGTCCCCGAAGGCCGGGTTGTCGACGATGCCGACGAAGCCCGGGATGCCGCGGGAGACGTCGAAACGCCGCTGATCATCCGACCGGCCAAGGGTCTCTATGGACGCAGTGTGTTTGCCGGCGGGACGCCGCAACCGACGCGCGAAAACATCGACGCCGCGTATGCCGCCGCCGACGAGGCAAGTTGTGCGGTACTCGTCGAGCGCCACATTGAAGGCTCGGAACACCGGCTGCTGATGGTCGGCGGCAAGCTCGTCGCCGCGACGCGCAGCGAAATCGTCTCGGTGCTCGGCGACGGCCGGTCGACGATCAGCGAACTCGTCGCCGCGACGCAAAAAGACCTTATCCTCGCCACGAACAGCGAGGCGATCGCCGAGATCGCGCAGCAGGGTTTCACACTGGATGCCGTGCCGCCGTTCGGCCGCGAGGTCGTCATCCTCAGTACCGGCACGCACGCGCACGACATCACCGACCGCGTCCATCCGTCCACCGCCGAGATGGCCTCGCTCGCCGCGCGCGTCATCGGCCTCGATATTGCCGGCGTCGACGTCGTGTGCAAGGACATTTCGCGGCCGCTGGAGTCGCAGGGCGGCGCCATCGTCGAGGTCAACGCCGGTCCCGGCCTGCTGATGCACATCAAGCCGGCCTCGGGCGAGCCTCGCCCGGTCGGCAATGCGATCGTCGAGCATCTGTTCCCGAACGGCGACGACGGGCGCATCCCGCTGATCGGCATCACCGGCAGCTACGGCAAGACGACGGTCGCCGCCATCGTCGCCCGCCTGCTCACGCTCTCCGGCAAGCACACGGCGCTCACCAGCAGCAAGGGAGTCTTCCTCGATCGCCGGCAGACCGAGAAAGGCGACTGCGCCAACTGGACGTCTGCGCATCGCATCCTGATGAACCGCGCCATCGAAGCCGCGGTTTTCGAGAACGGCAGCGACACTATCCTCAGCGAAGGGCTCGCCTACGACCGTTGCCACATCGGCGTCGTCACCAACGTCGATATTGCGCGGCACACCGGCCGCTACTACATCGACAAGCCCGAGCACGTGTTCAACGTCCTGCGCACGCAGGTCGACCTGGTGCTGCCGAACGGAGCGGCCGTTCTGAATGCACGCGAGCCGATGCTCGTCGAGATGGCGCCACTGTGTGACGGCGAGGTCATCTACTTCGCGCTCGACCCGCAACTGCCGGTCATCAGCGAACACCTGAGCCACGGCAAGCGCGCCGTCATCGTCCGCTACGACCAGATCATGCTGGCCAGCGCACAGGGCGAGGTCGCCCTGGTCCGCCTCGCCGACATCCCGCTGACGCAGGGCGGCAAGGACACGGCGCATGTCGAGAACATGCTCGCCGCCGTCGCCGTCGCCTGGGCGCTCGACGTCTCGCTCGACGTCATGCGCACCGGGGTCGAGACTTTTTTCATCGAATGATCAGCAGCTTGGCGAATGCGGGCGGTCAGTGACGCCTTGGCTTCGGTCGCGAAGGCCGGAACGGACAGGAACGGAAAAGGACAATTTCATGGAAGTATCACGTATCCGGGCGCTACGCGGCCCCAATCTGTGGAGTCGGCATACCGCGATCGAAGCCATCGTCGCGTGCGACGAGGTCGAACGCGCGATCAGCAACATTCCGGAATTCGAAGCGCGCCTGCGTGAGCGCTTTCCCGAGATTGCGCTGTTGCAGCCGGCGGTCAACTTCCACGTCGTCTCGATGGCGCACGCCCTCGAATTCGCCGCGCTGGGCCTGCAATCCCAGGCGGGTTGTCCGGTCACCTTCAGCCGGACGACGGAAACCGTCGAAAAGGGCATTTATCAGGTCGTGGTGGAATACAGCGAGGAGGACGTCGGCCGCCTCGCCTTCGAACTGGCACAGGAACTCTGCCGCGCCGCCGTCGACGACCTCCCCTTCGAACTCGATGACGCACTGCACCGCCTGCGCGAGCTCGACGAGGAAGTCCGCCTCGGGCCGAGCACAGGTTCGATCGTCTATGCCGCGATGGCGCGCAACATCCCCTATCGCCGCCTGACCGAAGGCAGCATGGTGCAGTTCGGCTGGGGCAGCAAACAGCGTCGCATCCAGGCGGCCGAAACCGACCGCACGAGCGCACTCGCCGAATCGATCGCGCAGGACAAGGAACTGACCAAGACGCTGCTTCAGTCCGCCGGTGTTCCGGTGCCGACCGGCCGGCCGGTGGCGAACGCTGCCGACGCCTGGGCTGCCGCCTGTGAAATCGGCGTCGAAAACGGCCACCCCGTCGTCGTCAAGCCGCAGGACGGCAACCAGGGCAAGGGCGTGACCGTCAATCTGACGGCGCGCGAACAGATCGAAGCCGCTTACGCTTCGGCCTTCAAGATCAGCGATGCCGTGCTCGTCGAGCGTTTTCTCCCCGGCCAGGATCACCGCATCCTCGTTGTCGGCAACAAGCTCGTCGCCGCCGCCCGGCGCGAACCGCCGATGGTCATTGGCGACGGCGTGCGCAGCGTGCGCAGCCTCGTCGAACTCGTCAATGCCGACCCGCGCCGCGGCGAAGGTCACGCCACCTGCCTGACCAAGATCCGCTTCGACGACATCGCCCTCGCCCGCCTTGCGGAAGACGGCCTGACCGCCGATTCGATCCCGGCGCGCGGCCAGCGCGTCATCCTGCGCAACAACGCCAACCTGTCGACCGGCGGCACCGCTACCGACGTCACTGACGACGTCCATCCCGACTTCGCCGCGCGCGCCATCGCCGCCGCGCAGATGGTCGGCCTCGACATCGCCGGCGTCGATATCGTCTGCAGCGACGTCCTGCGTCCGCTCGAAGAGCAGAACGGCGGCATCGTCGAACTGAACGCCGCGCCCGGCCTGCGCATGCACCTGCAGCCCTCGTTCGGCAAAGGCCGCGCGGTCGGCGAAGCGATCATCGGCAACATGTTCAAGGAAGGCGACGACGCGCGCATCCCGCTCGTCGCCGTCGCCGGTACCAACGGCAAGACGACCACGGTTCGCCTCATCGCCAGCATCCTCGGATGCAACAGCCACCGCGTCGGCATGACCAGCACCGACGGCGTCTACATCCAGGGCAAGCGCATCGACACCGGCGATTGCAGCGGCCCGAAGAGCGCGCGCAACGTCCTGATGCACCCGGACGTCGACGCGGCCGTGCTCGAAACCGCGCGCGGCGGCGTGCTGCGCGAGGGCCTCGGCTTCGACCGCTGCGACGTCGCCGTCGTCACCAACATCGGCCAGGGCGACCACCTCGGTCTCGCCTACATCAGCACGGTCGAGGACCTGTCGGTCGTCAAGCGCGTGATCGTGCAGAACGTCAAGCCGGACACCGGTGTCGCCGTGCTCAATGCCGCCGACCCGATGGTCGCCCGCATGGCCGATTCGTGCCCCGGACAGATCACTTTCTTCGCCTGCGACATTCATCATCCGGTCATGGCCACGCATCGCGCCCTCGGCAAGCGCATCGTCTATCTCGACGGCGACGTCATCGTCGCCTGCGAGGGCCGTTTTACGCACCGCGTCCCGCTCTCGGGGATACCGGTCACCGCCAACGGCGCGATCGGCTTCCAGATCGAGAACGCGATGGCTGCACTCGGCGCCGGCTGGGCGCTCGGGCTTGACTGGGACGTCATTCACGCCGGTCTCGCCGGCTTTGTTAACGATGCCGCATCGGCGCCAGGCCGCTTCAACCTCTTCGACTATCGAGGCGCGACGCTGATCGCCGACTACGGCCACAACCCGGATGCCATCCAGGCACTGGTCAACGCCATCGACAAGATGCCGTTCAAACCCGACTGCCACCGCACCGTCGTCATCAGCGGCGCTGGCGACCGGCGCGACGAGGACATTCGCCAGCAGACGGAAATCCTCGGCGACGCCTTCGACCAGGTCGTCCTCTACCAGGACCAGTGCCAGCGCGGCCGCGCCGACGGCGAAGTCCTGGCTCTGCTGCAACTCGGCCTGAAGGAGGCCAAGCGGACGTCCGAAGTGAGGGAAATCCGCGGTGAGTTCCTGGCCATCGATACGGCGCTGGAAACGCTCAAGCCCGGTGATCTCTGCCTGATCCTCGTCGATCAGGTCGATGAAGCGCTCGAGCACATCGCCAAGCGCGTCACCGAGGCCAGGGCCGGCTGATCCGGGATCATCCGGCGATCGGCATGGGCGGCAGCCCTTATGGACCGCGCCCTGCCACACCACCCTGCATGTGGGTCCGCACAGGGCGGTTCAAGAAGTTGAGGCTAACCCGGATATTTCGTGAAGAGGTGTCGGCGGAACCGCCAAAAGGCGCTCTAGTACAGGTATCGAAGCCGTATATGGAGGAGTTCCACCGATGCCAGGTTGTACCGTTCAACAGATGGTGTTTGGGCGCGTGGGTCGCCGCGAAATCGAGGCGAATTTCGGTGGAGGCGCGCTCAGTTCAGACGGAGGCGTCCTGCTGGTGCGGCAGGTGGATCGCAAGATCGGCTTGTCGG